>JADGER010000009.1 GCA_016744315.1 Sulfurovaceae bacterium | reverse complement strand
GCACTATTTGCTTCTCGTAGTCCCTCAGCATTTTTCTCCAAGAGTTGGTTGGTTAAGTCTGTAGCATCATTGAGTGTTTTAGCTGCGTCATGACTTCTAAAAATAGTGACAGTTTGTGCTAATTGATTTCGCCACAATGGCACAGTGTTCACAAGTGTAGAAGTTATTTTGCTAATAAGTGCTTTATCATTTTCTTGGATAAGACGAATACTAGGCAAAGATTGCATAGCTACTTGTCGAGAGAGTCTAAGGTCATGTACTTTTCTTTCCAAGTCATCACCAAAACCTCGAATTTCTTTGAGTTCTTGAATAGCCATCATCTCTTTGGTTTGAGCTTTTTCTAGGTACTCAGGGATAATATCATCTTGGAGTTCTTGGAGTTTTTGTTCTCCTGCTTGAATATAGAGTTCAAGTTTTCTAAAATAATCTAAATTTGCATCATAGAGTTTATCTAGGGATACAATATCTGTCATGAGTTGGCTTTTTTGTTTTTCTAGGTTGTTTGCAGCTACATCAATCTGGTCTCGTACTTCTTCATAGCCTTGGACAAATTTTGTAAGGGGTTTTGTGCCACCTATTATCTTTTGCCAAAAACTCTGCTTTTGGTTAGGATCAAGAGCTTCCAAATCAAAACCTCTAATAGCACTTACTAGCTCATTAAGTGGTGCAGCAGCACTCCCTAAATCTTTGTTTTGTACACCATCTATCATACGGTTAGATATATCATCAAGTTGTGCTTGTGCAGATGTTCCAAAATGAATAATACTTGTTCTATCACTAAAGTCAAGTTCTTGTGCAGCACTATTGACTGTAGCTAATTCATTAGGTTTTGTCTCGGGAATAACTAGCATATTATCAACTTCTTTGGATTTTGTTTCCATATCATCAACCTTTTTTTAAAGTAATTACTTGTATTATACCTAACATTATACAATAAATGAAAAAAGAGAAATTATGAAACGATTCCTATATCTATTAGCTATACCAGCGTTGCTCAGTGCAAAAGTACATTATGCCAAAGTAGAGCCTTATGAGAGTGTGATTATCAAATCAGCGGTCAGTGCACAGGTTATTGGGGTAGATTTGGATGCAGAAGGGAAGATGATAGGGGATAAAGAGGTTATTCGTCTGGATGACAAGATAGACAAAGCAGACCTTGTAGCTTCTCAAAAGAGTTTAGAAATTCTTGATGTAACTTTAGGTATTAATCAAGATATGGTTTATAACCTCAAAAAATCTTTTGATCGTCAAGAGGGATATTATAAAAGACTCAATAAGCTTTCTACAGCGTCAAAAACCCAAAAAGATACAGCATTTATCTCTTATGTCACTGCCAAAAATCAGTATCTCTCTACCAAAGAAAAGATAGAAAGTATCAAAAGACAAATACTAGATATGCAGTTAAAGATAAATAAACTTAGTGATAGTATTAGCAAAAAGAGTATACAGCTTAAAAACCGTTACCTTTATAAGCTCTCTGTACGCGTAGGTGATTATGTTAATCTTGGTTCTCCTCTTGCTACTATCCAAAATCAAGAGCGTGCAAAATTAACACTTTTTTTGGAGCCTTCAGAACTAGAAGAAATAGAATCTAAAAAGATTTTTATTGATGGCAAAGAGAGTGGTTATAAAGTGAATAAAGTTTGGAATAGTACAGATGAGAAGTTTATCTCTTCGTATCGTGTAGAGATATATATTGAAAGTCCAAAAGATAGTTTTTCTAAATTAGTCAAAGTAGAACTCAAGTGATACAGAGTAGTTGTGGACTTGATTGTCCTGATGCATGTGAGTTTAGTGTAGCAGAGTATGGCAGTTCACAACTTATAGCAAATACTAGCAATAACACACTTTGTAGCCTTCTTAATAAAGAGTTATTTGATGCTCCTCGTATTGAAAAACCGATGATAGATGGTGTAGAAGTAAGCCTAGAAGAAGCGATTGAAGCTACGGCTCTATCACTCAAAGAAAAATCTTTGTTATGGCGTGGGTCAGGAAACTTTGGGGTAATGAATGAGATAACAAATCTTCTTTTTGCACAAATAAACGGCACACTTACCAAAGGCTCTCTTTGTGATGGAGCAGGAGACGCGGGTATAGAAGAAGGCAGAGGTGTAAACCGTACGCTTCCTATAGAGCAGATAGAAAATGCTGAGGTTGTTATAGTATGGGGTCGTAATATCTCTACAACTAATAGCCATCTTATGCCTTATCTAAAAGATAAAAAGATAGTAGTTATCGACCCAGTTGCTACACCTATTGCCAAAAAAGCAGATTTACATATACAAATAGCTCCTAGAAAAGATATATATTTAGCCCTAATGCTCTCACGGTTTATTTTTATGGAAGATAGTGAAAATACAGAATGGATGGATGCTTATGCTCCTGAATATGAAGAGTTCTACGATTTCACACGCACCTTTCGACTCAAAGCTATTTTGGAATACTTAGAACTCAGTTTAGGTGATATTGGAGAGCTTATATCCTATCTAAAGTTTGATAAAGTAGTAATATTAGTAGGTATCGGTGTCCAAAAATACTCTATAGGTCACTCTATATTACATGCCATAGATTCACTTGCTAGTACGCTTGGACTCTTTGGCAAAGAGGGCTGTGGAGTAGGGTATCTTGGAAATTCAAAACTAGGATTTACTAACCCCTTTGAGGTAAACACTCCCAAAGTATCCAAAGTAAATACCCCATTTAAAGATTTTAAAACAGTACTCGTTCAAGGGGGGAATCCAGCAGAAAGTATGCCAAATAGTAAGCGAGTTCAAGCAGAATTAGAGAGTGTAGAGACAGTTATCTATTTTGGTTTATACCATAATGAAACAAGCAAAAGAGCCAAAATAGTTATTCCTGCAAAAAGCTTTTTAGAAAAACATGATATTCGTTTGAGTTATGCTCATTATAGAGTAAGCCAAATGAATCCTATTATGGATACTTCTATAGGTATTAGTGAATATGATTTTGTCAAAGAACTCTATAAAAGATTTAATATTCCTGAGCTAAAAGAAGAACAAGAATATATCAATATATGGCTAAATCAATGCCAAAAACCAGAAAACACTCTCTTGTCTCCAGCCTATCAAGCCCTTCCTTATCAAGATGGTTTTGGCAAAGATATGGATGATGCATTTGTTTTTATTGATGAGTTTGAAGATTACTTTGAAGATATTAAAGAGATACAAAAATATAAAAAATCAACTAATAGCAAAGCCCAAAGAGAAGAATTTTTTCTTATCACCCCCAAAGCCAAACACTCTTTGAATACACAATTTAGAAGAGATAATAGTGTACATTTACATCCTAATTTAGGATATGAAAACAATCAAGAACTTACAGTCTCTTCAAGTTACGGAGAGTATAAATTTATAGTCAAACATAATAGTAATCTTAGATTAGATAGTCTTTTAATCTCAGCAAATACTATAGGCGTGAATATCCTTACCCCAGATACAATAAGCCAAGAAGGTGAGGGTGCTTGCTATCAAGAAGTAAAGGTGAGGATTAGCCTTTAATACAATACTCTACCGCATTAAGATAGCTTAAATTATTTAATTTTGCACCTTTATATGCTTTGTCAAATGCTGTGCCGTGGTCTACTGAGGTTCGTATTATGGGGAGATTTAAAGAGATATTAATGCCTTCATCAAAATAGAGGGCTTTGAGTGGAGTAAGACCTTGGTCGTGATACATGGCTATATAATGTGTGTAATTGGCTCTAACTTGTGGTGTAAATGCTACATCAGGAACAAGAGGAGAACTAAAGATATTTTTGCCTAATATTTGATGGGCTTGATTGATAGATTGTGTAATTATTTTTTCTTCATCTCCCAAGACTCCATCATCTCCTGCATGGGGATTAAGACCCAAAACAGCTACTTTCTGAGAGGGTTGGGTAGCATAATAAAAATCTATTAAAAAACGCGTTAAATCTTTTTGATTTATACTCTCTGCTACTTCTTTAAGAGGGATATGTTCGGTATAAAGGGCTACAAACATCTTTTCACAGCCAAGCATCATAATCGCGTCAGCTCCAAAAAAATCTCTCAAAGCATCAGTATGACCTTTATAATAAACGCCTGCTTTTTCCCATGCTTTTTTGTGTATAGGAAGTGTGACTATAGCATCTACTTTTTTTGCTTTTGCAAGTTCTACAGCTTTGGTAAATGAGGCATAACTATATGCTCCACTCAAACTGGAAACAGTAGAAGGTTGGAGAGTAAATTCTTTGGCTTGTGGGTCTATAATCTCAAAGTCTTTGGGAATAGCTTTCTTAAGAAGCTTAGATGCTTGCAGTAGCATAGTAGAATCTATACAATAAATAGGTTCTACTAATTTTTTGACAAGATGATGATTTTCAAGAGCTAACTCTATGCCAATACCATGTAAATCACCTATAGAGATAGCTACTTTTTTCATAATTTTATCTTTGAATGCACTCACGCATTTTTATTATGGCTTCTTCTAATCCTGTATAGACACATCGTGCGATTATACTCTGCCCTATATTTAACTCTTCAATAGAGTCAATAGAAGCGACTGCCTGAACATTTTGATAATTTAACCCATGTCCTGCAGCAACTCTAATGCCTAAAGATTGTGCTTCATCACTCAGTTGTTTCAGTATGATTAATTCTTGTTCAAGCATTTGTTTGAGTGTTGCTCTTGGGAGATTTAATGAAGGGATTGTATGGTGTGTTGAGGCAAGATTACCATAAAGCATTGCATAGATATTAGCATATTTTCCTGTATGAAACTCCACCCATTCTACACCCAACTCTTTGGATGCTTTGAGACTATCGCTACAAGGATCAATAAAAAGTGAAACTTCTATCTCTTTTGCTTGTAATTTTTTGATAGCATCTTTAAGCTCAGGGCTTTGAGGTATAACTGATAATCCCCCCTCTGTTGTGACTTCTTCTCTTTTTTCTGGCACAATAGTTGCTCGATGTGGTGTAAGCTCACAGACTATATCTATAATTTCTGGAGCTATAGCACATTCAAGATTTACAGGAAGTGGTGAGAGATGAATAATATCTCTTGCATCACTATCTTGAATATGTCTTCTATCTTCACGCAAATGGATAGTAATCTGGTCTCCACCTGCTCGTTTGACAATTCCTAAAGCATCAATAAGAGTTGGATCAGCTACTCTTCTAGCTTCTCTTAGTACTGCAATATGGTCAATGTTAACACCTAATAGCATCTAATAATTCCTCTTAGAGATAAAAAACACAGGCATCATTTGCATTATAATCAAAACTACCATCTTCAAATGTAATACCAGCACCAAAAGAGTCACAACTATATTCTACGCCATTTGCAGGTGTATTTATATCTGATACTATATGGATAATATCATCACCATTATAAGGGTCACTATTGTAGTTTCCTCTATAGCCATTAAAATCAAAAAAGCAATTTTCTCCAACTAAAAATGAAAATTCTCCATTGTTAAGTGTATGTTGTGCAAACTCCATAGAGTCACAGATATACGGTACGCCAGCCAAGGAAAATCCATCACTATCAATTAAAAATAGTGTTGTAAGGGTTGGTTCTACAGGTACGACTACTACTGTGTCATCGCTACTTCCACATCCTGATAATAGTAGTGTAGCACTGATAAGACTAGTTAGTATAAATTTTTTGTTCATCCAAATCTCCATTTAGTTTGTTTTTGTATTAAGTTTAATATTAAAGCCCTTAAAAGAAGATAAAAACATACCTAAATACTATAAGGGTATAATTATATAAAAAATAAATGAGGTAGTATATGCATTATTTAGTATTTTTCCTTTTGATTAGCGTAACATTCGTATCTGCGGATGAATTTGATAGATTAAACTCTTCACCAACTTCTCTAATGTTGGAGAATATAAAACAAGCAAAAGAGTGTGATTCTCCTTTTGTGGCAAAAGAAAATTTTGATAGTGATTTTCGTTATGGCTGTTTTTGTGGCAAAAACTATCCTAATCTTATTTCTGATACGCATAAAAGTTTTAGAAATTTAGATAGAGATGAAAAAGATGCACTTATTGCTAAATATTATTTGATTAAGCCTATAGATAGTATTGATGAAGTTTGTATGAAACATGATATTTGTTATATTTATGAGGGGCGAAAAGATCAATTATGTAATGATGCTTTCTATACAGAGTTGCGAAAAATATCAGATAAATTTTATGAGATAGCACAAGAGGATAGAAATAGCTCAAAAGCCATGCGATGCCAACGATTAGCATCAGATATAGGAGTTGTCTTCAAAACAATATTTGGATCAGGTGATAATTTATCTATGATGAGGCTAGGAATGTTTATGATGATAAATACTCCAATGACAATTATGAGTAAAGGAATTCAGAAGTCTTCTCATCTTATGAATGATGAACCACTCTATCCGTTACCAAATGAGAGATGTACGCTTTAAACCCTAGCTCTTTTTTTGAAAGGTTCATGTATTAATAAAACATTCACTATCCTTTGATACTATTAGATATTAATTTTTTAGAATTTAAAAAAAGGTTTGTATTATTATGTCATTTATTATCAAAATAATAGTTCTTCTAACTACCTTAGTATGGGGTTCAGGGTTTGATTCTGTAGTTTTGAAACAAAAATTCTTAACACCTGAAGAGGCATTTAGGGTATCTACCCTCAAAAAAGATTCATCTATCGAAGTTGCGATTGCTTTGGGTGAAAAGATTCATGTATACAAAAAATCTCTACACTTTACTATTATTTCTCCAAAAGAGTTTCCACTAGATTCTATAGAGTTACCTCTAGCTCATATTGTTGACGAAGATGAGGTCTATGAGAAAAAAATAGATATTTCCATTCCTCTACAGAGTATTCAAGAGAAAATTAAAGGTGAATTTACTCTTGCGATAGAGTTTGAAGGCTGTTCTGATACAGGTATTTGTTACCAGCCTCAAAAACATGAGTTTGTTTTTGATAAAGGAGAAGCTAATAGTACACAGGTCACGACTGATGAACAAGAGGGTGTCTTTGGTAAGATAGGTTCTCTTGCAGATGAGGCTAATAGTGCAAAAATAGCAGATGTACTAAAAAATGAGAGTTCATTATTTATTATCTTGCTCTTTTTTATCTTTGGGTTATTACTCTCTTTGACTCCTTGTATATTCCCTATGATACCAATACTTTCATCCATTATTGTGTCACAATCAAGTGGTGGAACAACAAGCACAGCAAGAGCTTTCTTTACCTCACTTATTTATGTCTTGTCTATGGCAGTAACTTATACTTTGGTAGGTCTTATTGCAGGGCTTATGGGTGCAGATATTCAAACAGCTATGCAAAACCCTATAGTTTTGACTATTTTTGCTGGAATGTTTGTGGCATTAGCATTTTCTCTTTTTGGCTATTATGAAATTGGTCTTCCTGCTTCTTTACAGAGCAAGATTACCAAAGCTAGTGATAGTGCGCAAGATAAAGGTATTCTTGGGACAGTAATTATGGGCTTTTTGTCTGCCTTGATTGTTGGTCCTTGTGTTGCCCCTCCTTTGGGTGGAGCTATACTCTTTATCTCTCATACAGGAGATGCACTTTTGGGTGGGACAGCTCTATTTGTTATGAGTATGGGGATGGGTATGCCTCTTTTACTTGTGGGTATAGGAGCAGGTAAATTTATGCCTCGCCCTGGTGGTTGGATGACAAAAGTATCACAAGTCTTTGGTTTGATGATGTTAGGTTTGGCAATATTTATGTTAGCACGAATAGTTCCTGATATGCTTACTTTAATACTTTGGTCTTTATTGGCTATTGGAACATCTTTGTATATGGGACTTTTAGATGGAGAATCTCCAAAAGGTTTTGTTAGTTATCTAGCAAAGTTATTTTCAATTTTATTTTTAGCTTATGGTCTCTCTTTGTTTGTTGGGAGTATTAGTGGAGCGACTTCGGTATTTAAACCATTTGAGAAATTTACAAATGTTTCTGTGAGCCAAAATGCTTTAGAAAGTGATACAAAAAGCCATAGAGGATATAGTATCCAAAGACTTTTAGCCGAGGTAAAGGCATCTAATAAGCCTGTAGTAGTAGATTTTGGAAAAGATTCTTGTACAGCATGTGTAGAACTAGAACAAATTACTTTCCCTCATCCTTTGGTACAAACTGAGCTTAAAGAGTTTACTTTTATTACAATAGATCTCACTAATAATAGTGATGATGATAAAGCCTTACTCAAAAAATATGAACTTTTTGGAACTCCAAATATTATATTTTTTGACAAAGAAAATAACTATCTCGCAGAGAAAACACTTACAGGATTTATCAAGCCTAGTATCTTTGCCAAACACCTTAAAGGCATAAGTAATAAATGAAACGCTACGAACTCCAAGCTATAGCATCATATCTTCACTCTTATGATTTTATAGCAGAAGCTAGACGGGTAGACGATAATACAGTTGAATTTATATTTAACAAAGAAAATAGTATCTTTTTTAATATGACAAGAGGGAATAGTTTTATTTATCAAAAAAAGACAAAAAAACCTCTCCAAAGCTATAAAGCTCCTTTTGATAATATTTTACATTCTTTGTTAGCCTATAGCAAAATTCTTTCTATTACTGTGCCAAATAATGATCGTATTTTATGTATAGAAGTAGCACCCAAAAGTAATTATAAAGAGAAAAAAATAACACTCCAACTAGAGTTTACTGGTAAAAATACAAATATAATCTTGCTTGACGAGAGTGGAGTAATAATAGAAGCTTTACGCCATGTGGATGCAAGTCGTTCATTTCGAGTAATTCGCCCTGGAGTAGAACTCTTGCCTTTACCTCCCTACGAGAGAGAAGAAGAATCGCAAGAAGTAGAATCTGTAGATACTTTGCTTACAAATAATTGGAAAGAGTATGAAGCCAAACGAATTACTAATATCAAAAAACAAAAACTTTTAAGTGTACAAAAAAAGATAGATAAACTCTCCAAAATATTAGCAACTCTTCCTGATAAATTTAAATTAGAAGAAGAAGCACTCGAATATCAAAATTATGGAAATATTATATTAGCCAATCTCTATACACTTAAACCGTATGATAAGGTACTTAATACTTATGATTTTGATGGGAATGAGATTAGTATAAAACTTCCCAAAAATATAGTTACAAACCGTATAAGCCAATACTATTTTAATCTTTCCAAAAGAGCCAAAAATAGAGCCAAAAATGTCTATATAGAACAAGAAAACCTTAGCAGTAAATTACGCTTTTATCAAAACATATATCACTCAGCCAAACAAGTTACTGATATATATGAATTAGAAATATTAGTCCCAAAACGAGCTAAATCTCAACGAAAAAAAGAGAAACTCAAAGAGTGTGAATTATTTTGGATAGAAGATTACAAAGTATTAGTAGGACGCAATAGCATAGAAAACCAAAAACTCCTACAAGTAGCCAAAGCAAATGACCTATGGATGCATATTAGAGATGTTCCCTCATCTCATGTAATTATTAGAACAGACAAACAAAATCTTCCAAAGAGTGTAATTGAATCAGCTGCTAAGTTATGTGTAGATTTCTCTATACAAAAAGCAGGAGAATATGAGATAGACTACACCAAAAGAAAATTCGTCAAAGTCCAAGAAGGCTCGAATGTCTTATACAATAAATATGAAACAATCCGAGTACGAAAAGAAGGGATAGAGATACGAGAGTAGGCTAAAGCCTACTATACCTCAAAAAAGAGTTTATTATCTTTTTTCCAATAGAGTGTATGACTCTGATACTCTTTGCTTAGTTGTGGAAAGTCTTCTCTGTAATGAGCTCCTCGGCTCTCTTTTCGGTTTATGGCACCTAATAATAGAATCTCTCCTAGTTCAATGGCACTTTTAAATTCTAGAAGTTCTACAAGGTTGGTATTATATATTTTGTTTGTATCTCCTAGACCCATAAGTGGGAGTTCTTCTTGTATTTGTTGTACTGTATCAAGTAAAGAAGAAAGGGCTTCTTGTGTTCTGACAATTCCTGCATCTTGATAAAAAGACTTTCCTAAGCTATCTCGTTTTGTATAGAAATTTATACTATTTTTGCTTTTGTAGAGGTTTGTAATATATTCTGTATCTAAGAGTAGTTGTTTGTTATCAGCTTTTTGTATATAGGCTTCTTTACTATAAATAGTTGCACTTTTTCCAACTCTTCGTCCAAAGACAATAATTTCTAAAAGTGAATTGCCTCCTAATCTATTAGCACCATGTACTTTGGCATTGCTACATTCACCTACAGCAAAACAGCCCTCTAGTCCTTTGACTCTTAGAACGCTATCTACATCAATACCACCCATACTATAGTGTGCTACTGGTTTGATAGGGATAAGCTCTGTGAGTGGGTCTATGCCCTCGTGAAGTTTGCATAGGTGAACCTCTTGGGGAAGTAGTTCTAGGAGTTTTTCTTCACCCAAATGACGAATATCCAAAAATACTTCTAACCCTTGATCTAATTGTGCATAGATTGCTCGTGCTACTACATCTCTGGGTAATAATTCATCTACAAATCTCTCTTTATTACTATTAAGTAAGTAGCCACCTTCTCCTCTAGCACTTTCAGAGATAAGAATAGAAGAGCCTTTGAGTGCGGTGGGATGAAATTGTACAAATTCTATATCACTCAAATAGCCTCCAGCACGCAAAACAGCAGATATTCCATCTCCTGTAGAACCAAAAGCATTGGTAGTAAATCCATGGTATAAAGAGCTATATCCACCTGAGGCGATAATCACCGAAGAAGCATCTATTTGTTTGATTTCTCCTGAAGCAATATCAAGAAGTACTGCTCCTTTGATAGTGTCATTTTCTTTGATAAGGTTGAGTAAAAAGTGATGGTCAAGAAACTCTATACCCTCTTTTAGACAAGTGTCATAGAGAGTATGTAATATTTTAAGACCTGTATAATCTTGACTATAGCAGGCTCTTTTTGCGTTTGCACCACCTAATTGTCTTTGTGCCATTTTGGCATCAGCCGTTCTACTAAATGGGACACCGATTGATTCTAGCCACTCGATAGATTCTGGAGCTTCTTTGCAGAGTATTTCTACCATTTCCTTATCACAAAGATCTTTTGAGGATTTAAGTGTGTCTTGAATATGAGATGCAACGCTATCTTCACCTACATTTCCCAAAGATGCGTTAATTCCCCCTTGAGCCATTGATGTTTGAGAAGCTGTTGCTGTTTGTTTTCCTACAACAAGAACTTTGGCTCCCATAGCTTTAGCACTTAATGCTGCACTTAAACCTGCTCCACCTGACCCAATAATAAGTATATCCATCATATATTTTTATCCTCTCTTTAGATAAGCTCTCACTTCTCTATCTATAGTTTCAATATCATTTATGCCAAGAGCTTGTGTATTTTCAAACTTTTGATATGCATCCAATACTTTCTCACTCATTCCAAAAAATGTACATTTTCCTAGTTCAAATGCTTTGATAGCTTCTTCATTGGCAGCATTAACAATAATACCCAAATGAGGATTTGCTAGCAGATGCTCTTTGATAGCCCAAATAGGATATTGATATTGCGTAATTGGTTTAAAACTTATTTCTCCTATCGCAAGTAAATCCAAAGGAGGTAAAATAGATTCAGTTACCTCTTTTTTGAGTGCAAATGCTATAGGAAGTTTCATATCTGTACCTGCATAATGTGCAGTTGTTGAACCATCTTTAAATTGTGTAAGTGCGTGAATAATAGATTTTCTCTCTATTACTGCATCCACATTACTTGTATTAAAAAGCCATTTTGCTTCTAATAATTCAAAGAGTTTATTTGTCATTGTAGCAGAGTCTATTGTAATCTTATTTCCCATAGACCAATTTGGATGTTTAAGAGCATCTTCAAAAGAAGCAGATGCTATTTTGTCTCTCTCCCAATCTCTAAAAGCCCCACCACTTGCAGTAATATAGAGTTTTTCAAAAGGGCGATTATTCATAAGATACCAAAGACCAAAATGCTCACTATCAATAGGCGTAATATAGCTCATATCAATAAACTCTCCTGCAACCACTAACGACTCTTTGTTGGCTAGGGCTACTCTTCGTTTGAGTTCTATGGCTTTAAGTGTTGGTGCTACACCCACATATCCCACAAGAGCATTGACTATAGTAGGGCTTGTACTTTTGCAGAGTAGTTCAAGTATTCCTTCTTTGCCTACATAAACAGATGAATGATTGACTAAATGTCTATCAGATTCATTTGCAATAGCTACAAAATCAGGCTTATATTGGGCTATTTGTTGATTAAGCAGAGTAATATTAGCTCCTGCCACAAGAGCTTCTATTTTGATATTATATCGTGAGGCGATAAGCAGAGTATTAACACCAATAGATCCCGTAGAACCTAAAATTACAATAGAATCAGACATCTATTATAAAAATGCTCGAAGTGCAATAACCATCACAATAGCTCCAAAGAGATAGCCATCAATTCTATCTAAAACCCCACCATGCCCTGGTAAAATATCACCACTGTCTTTGACTCCTGCTTCTCTTTTGAGGTAACTTTCAAATAAATCCCCAAAGATAGAAGATACAGAAGTAAGCAAAGTAACCATAAGAGCAATCCATAAATCAGCAATATAAAGCCCCATATAAGTACCTGCAATAGTTGCAAACACTATGCCACCTATAACACCCTCAATAGTTTTATTTGGAGAAGTTGGAGAAAATTGGGTTTTCCCAATGGTTTTACCTGTAAAAAATGCCCCTATATCGGTAAGTGCTACAGTAACAAGTAACCATAACATAGCTTGAATACCAAAATCTTGATAAAGTATCCAAAAGAAGAGTATCCCACTTACAGGATATAAAAATGGAAAAATAAGTTCTTTTGGGAATTTAGTATTATACGCTCGTGTTCCAGCCAAAATAATCATAACCAAAAAGAAAAGATCATCAGGATTAGGATAAAAATAGGCAACAACCCATAAAACTATAGCCCAAAAATAAACAGAATTATTTTCTAATTTAAAGAGTTTCATAGCTTCATGGAAGGCTATCATATACACAACACCTAAAAATGCCCACATCAAGAGAGGATCATCAATCCACCCTATAGTCCCCACGAGAGCCAAAAGCCCTATACCTGTTACCCATCTCTTTTGATAATCTGTCATGATCTCTACCTTTGGCTTCAATTATATAGAGAAAATTATAGCCAAAAAAACTCTATTTAAAGTTACCAAATACAAGTGGAGCTTTGAGTTCTAGTGTTTTGACCTCTGTTATGACTGCTTGAAGATCATCAATCTTTTTGCCACTCACACGCACCTCATCACCTTGAATAGAGGGAGTTACTTTGATTTTGAGAGCCTTGATAGCCTTAACTATCTCTTTGGCTTCATCTTTTTCTATACTGTCGACTACTTTATAAATAACCTTAGTATTCCCTCCTGATATTCCCTCTGTTTTAAGCTCTTCAAGTGATTTACCTGCAATGCCTCTTTTGATAAGCTTAGAAATAAGTATATCTTTAAGAGCATCTATTTTAGTATCACTAGAAGAGCTTAGTGTTAAAGTTTTTGCCTTTTCATTTAACTCTATTTCAGCCAAAATCCCTTTAAAATCAAAACGATTTTCTAACTCTTTTTGAGCCATTATAATACCATTCTTTAATTCCATCATATCCAGTTTAGCCGTTATATCAAAATAGTGATCTTTTGCCATTATTTATTTCCCCTTTTTGTAGTAAATAAACTTTTTTTATTTTTGTTTGAATTTGTATAGAGATGATTTTATCCTAATTTAGTTATAATTTCGCCAAATTATTAAAAGAGAGCATGATGGAACGATTTGAAGAGTATTTGCAATCTAATTTACCAAAGGTACCATCGTTTCATCCTGTTTATGAATCTGCATTAGCTGATATGCTCTTGGCAGGTGGGAAACGATTTCGTCCTATGTTACTGCTGAGTATTGTAGATGCCTATGAACCATTGCTTTATGAGGGTGCATTGCCAGTGGCGATGGGAGTAGAAATGCTTCATACTTATTCTCTTATCCATGATGATCTTCCTAGTATGGATAACTCTCCTTTGCGTCGTGGACAGCCTACACTGCATGTACGGTATGATGAAACTACAGCCATATTAGCAGGGGATGCATTGAATACAGATGCGTTTTATGTTCTCTCCAAAGCTCCTCTTCGTGCGGATATAAAGATTAAGCTTATAGAATTACTTGCACGAGATGGTGGTGCTCGTGGTATGGTATTGGGTCAAGCATTAGATTGTTATTTTGAAAATAAACCACTTACTCTTGATGAGGTGAAGACCTTACATACTAATAAAACTGCCAAGCTTATTGCTGTAAGTTTACAGATGGGTGCTATTATTGTACAACTTGATAAAAATATTCAAGATGATTTATATAATTTTGGATTAGATTTAGGATTACTCTTTCAAATTCAAGATGACATCATAGATGAGACTCAAACTGATGAAGAAGCAGGAAAAACTACAGGTAATGATGGAGATAAAAATAGCTTTGTCAATCTTTTGGGTTTAGATGAGAGTATTTCTCAGGCTACTACTTTAGCAAAAGATTTACAAAGACGATTTGAAAACTTCGATAAGAAACTACAGATTGCTTTAACTCCCCTGATGGATACATATCTCCACAGACACATATAAAGGAAAATATTTATGCCAAACACAATGCGTAAAAAAATGGCGAATACAATTAGATTTTTAGCTGCTGACATGGTACAAAAGGCTAATTCAGGACACCCAGGAGCACCTATGGGTCTAGCAGATATCGCTGTCGTATTGAGTGAACATCTTAATCATAACCCAAAAGATCCAAAGTGGCTTAACCGTGATAGAGTTGTATTTTCTGGTGGGCATGGTACAGGTCTTATTTATTCATTACTTCATTTATGGGGTTATGATGTTACACTCGAAGACCTCAAAAACTTCCGTCAACTTGATTCTAAAACTCCAGGGCATCCAGAGTATGGTCATACAGATGGTATTGAAATTACAACAGGTCCATTAGGGCAGGGGATTGCAAATGCTGTAGGATTTGCAATGGCAGAGACTTATACGGCTAATCAAGTAAACTCAGAAACTTGTGACCTTATTGATCATAAAGTATATTGTCTTTGTGGTGATGGAGATCTTCAAGAAGGGATTAGCTACGAAGCAACTGCTTTGGCAGGACACTTAGCACTAAAAGACTTGGTTCTTATTTATGATAGTAATGAGATTACTATTGAGGGTGATACAAGTATTGCTTGGAGTGAAGATGTAGGCAAAAGATTTGAGGCGAGTAAATGGAATGTACTCAAAATAAATGGACACTGTTATAATGAAATAGATAAAGCATTACATAGTGCAAAATCATCTGACAAACCAACTATTATCATTGCAAATACTATTATTGGTAAAGGTGCTGATGGATTAGAAGGAAGTCATGAAACTCATGGTGCACCTCTTGGTGAAGAGACTATTAGAGTATCCAAAGAAAAAGTTGGTTTCCCTGCTGATGAAAAATTCTATATTCCAGAAGATGTTCTTCTGAGATTTAGATGTGCTATAGAACAAGGTGAACTAGCTCAAAAAGAGTGGATTCATAGACATAAAGAGACACCTCTTATAGAACAAAATGAAGCCCTAGATAGACTTTTGAATCCTGATTTTGCTTCTATTAAATTTCCTGACTTTAGTAATGATCCATCAGTAGCTACAAGAGATAGTAATGGAAAAATACTCAATGCCATAGCAACAGCTATTCCTAGTTTTATTGGTGGATCAGCAGATTTAGCACCATCAAATAAAACAACACTCAAAAATATGGGAGATTTTCCAAAAGGTAAAAATATCCATTTTGGTATTAGAGAACACTCTATGGCAGCTATTACAAATGCGATGGCTTTGTATGGTACTATTATACCGTTTAATGCTACTTTCTTTGTTTTTTCTGATTATATGAAACCAAGTGCTAGAATAGCAGCTCTTGCAGGTATTCAAAACTTCTTTGTTTGGACACATGATAGTATTGGTGTAGGTGAAGATGGTCCAACACATGAGCCAATAGAACATATTAGTCAATTTAGAGCATTACCAAACTTTTATGTATGGAGACCAGCAGATGCTACAGAAAATGTAGAAGCATGGAAAACTGCTCTTAGTATTAATGCACCTCATGGATTTGTTCTTTCTCGTCAAAAGCTTAAAACACTCAAACCAAAAAGAGACTTTGGAGAGGTATCAAAAGGAGCATATATTGTACGCAAACGCAAAGATGCCACACTTACGCTTATGGCTTCAGGTTCTGAACTTATGCCAGCTTTGCAAGCTGGGTGCAACTTGAATTTTTTGGGTATTAATGCAAATGTAGTCTCTGTGCCATGTTTGGATCTCTTTAATGAACAAGATAGTGAATATAAAAATGCAGTGATAGACCCAACAACAAAAGTCCTAGCCATAGAAGCAGGTACAGCTACAGAGTATTATCGTTATGCTGATGATGTACTTGGTATGGAAAGCTTTGGAGCATCTGCCCCTGCAAATTTACTTTTTGAAAAATTTGGTTTTACAGTTGAAGGAATTACACAAAGAGCATGTAAACTAATGGATATAGAATATAAAGACATGGAATTAGGTAATTGCGAAGCTTAGAAGGTAAGGATGTTTTCTAAAAAATGGGTGAAACTAGTTCTATTTTTACTAATAATAGTAAGTGGAATCTTGATTCTTGTTTTTTGGAATAATTATATATCAGAACAATCTAAAGAAAATATTTATAATAATATTGATGATGTACCCAAAAAAAAGGCTCTTTTGATCTTGGGTACAGCAAAATATGTAGCTACTGGACGAACAAATTATTTTTATACTTATCGTATAGATGCTACAGTAGCACTTTACAAAGCAGGTAAAGTTAGAGCTATTCTTGTCTCTGGTGATAACTCAACCAAATACTATGATGAACCAACCTCAATAAAAGAAGATCTTATCAAAGCAGGTATTCCAGAAAAATATATTACTCTTGATTATGCAGGTTTTAGAACACTTGATTCTATTATTAGAGCTAAAGCTATTTTTGGATTGTCTGATTATATTATAGTATCCCAAAAGTTTCATTTAGAACGAGCTATTTATATAGCCCAATCTAAAGGACACAAAGTAATAGGATTTAGAGCCAAAGACTTTGCAAATACTCCAGCAGATTATCGTATGCGGTTTAGAGAACATTTAGCAAGAGCAAAAGCCTTTATTGATATACATATTTTGGATAAAAAGGCTAAGTTCTATGGAAGAAGTGAGAAGGTAACTTATAGAGATGAGTAATATTACTCAATCTCTTCAATTTCTATAACTTTTTTCTCTTCTTCTGGATAGAGTGCTAGGTCTCTAATGTTTTTCTGCACAGCTATAGATGCAAAGAGACTTAATACAAATGCCATAGCATAAAAGCCTTTTTCACTTGCAATCATTTCACCATTCCATAATCCTACAGTTAGTAAAAAACTACTTAATAAAAGTGACATCCAAGACAAGCCATAATAGATATTTGTTACAGCTATTCCTTCAAGTCTATCACGAACAATTTTTTGTAAGGAAATAGCAGAAAAGAGTCCATACATCAATATAGTAAAATAATACCCTTTTTCTGTAATTGCTAGATTGGAGTTCCATAACCCTCCCATATATGCACTGATACCAATAACGAGTGAAACCCAAGAAGCACCAATAAAAGCACCTGTTGGTTTTTGTAATTTGTGAAACATAGTAGGTTGTGGCATAGAATATCCTTCTAATTATTTTAGATAATTATAGCATGATAGCTAGAAAAATCCTGAGAGCTATCTAAAAACTCTAAAGTGATCTACAATTCTAAACTCTCTAAGTACATCTTCTTCTTTGGCTCCTTGCCCTATATTATGGATAATCAAAGGCTCACCTTGGCTATTGAGCTTTGTAGAACAGATTCCTATATGGTCTAACTCTTTGTTTTTATGGGGGAGTTTCCATACTACTATATCACCAGTTCTAAACTTATCTTTGACGCGATAATTTTTGGATGCTAGATAGGCTTGTATATTTTTGACCCTTCTATGGTCTATATTTGGATCTAGTTTTTCTGTGTAGTAAAGACCTTTGTATCTTTTGGGATTAGATTTTTTGTCTTTATATATCTTCTCTTGTAAATCTACATTTACGCCACGAAAAGCACGCACAACTACATCTGTACAAACCCCTTTGCTTAAGGCTATATCACCCATAGGATATTTTAATCGTACATACTCTGGGTTATATGTGAGTGTTTTGCCCACTTGTGATTGTGCTGATTGTATCATTTTTTGTTTACTAGAAGCAAAAGAGGCACTTGTAATCAATAGGCTAAGTAAAATAAATTTATAAAAAGATACTAGCATTGCTAACTCCTTATGGGTTAATTTTTTCTTTAATTTCTTTAGCTAATAGGCTTATTTTGGTGATTTTTTGTGTATGAGAAAGGGAGTCATCAAGAAGTATCTTTACAAAAGCAGAGCCTACTATTACACCATCTACACCTTTTGCTTTTGCTGTAGCTGTGTGTTGGTCAACGCCAAAGCCTACATAAATAGGTGTTTGAGAGTAGCTTCTTATAGTAGCTATAATCTCTTCCAATGATTCACTTTTTCCAGACCCTGTAATCCCTGCATAGGCAACAAGATAGATAAACTTTTTGGCATCTTTTGTAATCATTTCTACGCGTGAGGTGGTATCAGTAGGAGCGATAAAATCTATAAGTGCCAAATCTTTACTCTCTACACTCTTTTTATAAAATTGTGCCTCTTCAAAAGGGAGATCAGGAATAATAAAACCATTTACGCCACTCTTTTTGGCTTCATCAATAAAATATTCCACTCCTTTGTGATAAAAAGGATTAAAGTATCCCATCCATAGAGTATCAATATGAGGTGCAATCTGTGCAGAAGCCTCAAAAAGATGATCCATTTTAAAACCATTTTGCAAAGAATAAAGGTTGGCTTTTTCTATTACAGGACCATCTGCAACAGGATCAGAAAAAGGAATGCCTAGTTCGAGTGTATCAACACCATTTTGTGCAAGACTCAATGCTAAGTCAACGGTAAAATTAATATCAGGATATCCTGTAGTAATGTAGGCAACAAGTTTTTTCATAATTTCTAGCTCCAAATAGGACTTTTAGAAGTATCCTATAATTTTTTTGTGATATTATACATTTAATTAGATAAGGGGATAATTTTGAACACAAAAAGAACATTAACACAATTACAAAAGATGAAGGGTCAAGAGAAGATAGTAATGATTACTGCGTATGATGCTCTTTTTGCCTCAATATTTGATAAACATGTAGATGTAATACTTGTTGGAGATAGTCTCAATATGAGCTTCGCAGGCAAAGAAGATACTCTAGGTGTTACTATGGATCAGATGATTTATCATACTCAGGCAGTGTGTACCAAAGCAAAAAAGAGTTTTGTACTCTTTGATATGCCTTTTGGAACCTACACAGATAAAAAACAGGCACTCAAAAATGCCATTAGAGCCTACCAAGAGACAGGAGCTGATGCTATCAAACTAGAAGGTGGTAAAGAAAAAGCCAAGATAGTCAAACATCTTACGCAAAATGCCATTGCTGTTTTTGGTCATATAGGACTCAAACCCCAAAGTGTGCGTGCCGAAGGTGGATACAGTATCAAAGGCAAAAATGAAGAAGATAAAAAAGCAATCATCGAAGATGCTATAGCCTTAGAAAAAGCAGGAGCAGTAGCACTTATTATTGAAGGTGTCAAACCAGATGTTGCCCAAGCAGTAACACAAAGCGTTTCTATCCCTACAATTGGGATTGGTGCAGGAGTCGATTGTGATGGTCAAGTTTTGGTTTGGAGTGATGCCTTTGGATTTTTTGATGATTTTATGCCAAAATTTGTAAAATCCTACCTAAATGGCGGAGAAGAGATTACAGAAGCCATCCAAACTTACGCATCAGAGGTAAAATCAGCAAAGTTTCCTGATGAGAAGTATACTTATTAGGAAAAGAGTTTATAAATGAAAATAGAACAATTAAAAATATCTGAGTTAAGACTTTATTGTAAAAAGTTACATATTGATATTGAAAAAAAGAAAAAATCTGATTTAATTCAAGCTGTATATAATTATGAAAAGAAAGAGATTGATAATGCTATAAAAGATGGAACTTCTCTTAATTTCTTAAAATCAAAAATTCAAAACCTTGCAGATGAATATGCAAGTACTTTGGATTTAAAAATTACTGCAAGAAAAGAGGAGATGAAAAAAGATGATAATTCTCACTATTTAATTTATCAAGTACTAGGTATATCAAATAAAGAAGGTATGTTAATTGATCAATACCAAAATACGGGTCGTTTTTTATATAAATATGCTGGTTCATTTTTGGAAGAAGCCTCATCATTATGTCTCTTTTTTGCTAATACTTCAGGTGGAAAATATTATGTTCCAAATACATTAGGCAAACGACCTAAAACTTTTGAAATAGACTTTTTAAATGCGAATGATGCAATTGAACTAAAATGGAGAGATGCTACAACAGATGGTGATCATATTACCAAAGAGCATACTAGAGTTCAAGTTATTAAAGATCATGGATATAATCCTATAAGAATTATGTTTTATTATCCTCAACGAGAACAAGCTATTAAGATTCAAGAAACTCTTAAGACTCTTTATAAAGGTGTAGAGGGAGAATATTATTCTGGAGATGATGCTTGGAATTATTTAACTAAAATTAGTGGCTATGACCTAAAAGCTATATTGATAGAGATAGCTAATAATAGAGAAGTATCAAAAAAGATTTCTCTCAAATGAGTAATATAACTAACTATTTTATTGAGGGAGATTGTATTGATAGTATGGAGCAAATTACAGAGTGTTCTATAAATTTAATATATTTAGATCCTCCATTTTTTACTGAAAAAAAACATGCATTAAAAAATAAAGAGAGAACAAAAGAGTTTAGCTTTGATGATACTTGGGGAAGTAGTGAGGGATACGCTCATTTTTTATATGATAGAATAAAGGTTATGCATCAACTCTTAAGGGATGATGGATCAATATTCGTTCATTGTGATAAAAGTGCAGAGCATATAGTTAGGGCTGTTTTGGATAAAGTCTTTGGAGAAAAAAACTTTCAATCTGAGATAATTTGGAGTTATAAGCGTTGGTCAAATTCAAAAAAAGGCTTGTTACCTACCCATCAAAATATCTATTTTTATTCAAAAACAAAAAACTTTAAATTTAATACAATTTTTACCTCTTATTCGGAAACAACGAATGTAGATCAAATATTACAACGAAGAACAAGAGATAGTGATAATAAATCTATTTATGATAGAGATAAAAATGGTGAAGCTTTACTTGGAGATAAAAAAAGAGGTGTACCATTAAGTGATGTTTGGGATATACCATATCTAAATCCTAAAGCCAAAGAGAGAGTTGGTTATCCAACACAAAAACCACTGCTATTATTAGAACGAATTATTGAACTCACAACAGATAAAAATGATATTGTCCTAGACCCTTTTTGTGGTAGTGGAACAACTTGTGTCGCTGCAAAATTATTAGAAAGAAATTATATTGGATTAGATAAATCTAAAGAAGCAATAGAATTGTCTAAAAGTAGAATAGAGAATCCTATCAAAACCGAATCAAACTTATTAAAAAAAGGAAGAAAAGCATATCTAAGTGCTGATAAAAAAGCATTAGAATTGCTAGAGGGATTAAAATTTAATGCTGTACAGAGAAATAAAGGTATAGATGCGATACTCCAAGAGCAGTATCAAGGTACTCCCATTTTAGTAAGAGTCCAAAAAGATCAAGAGACAATAAGTGAGTCTGCTTCTGCGTTAGCAAAAGCCATGAAAATTAAGAAATCTAAAAAATCAATTTTGATACAAACAAATCATAGTGGATTATTTGAAACAGATATTAACTTTGAGGGGATGAATATTTTGAAAATACCTTCAGTAGAAATACTTGATATATTAAAAAGATAAGAAATTTACTAGAACCTTATCAAAAGCAAAAAAGGATGGTGAGTTGGCTATAATTCATAATTATTTTTTAAGGGGTTTACAATGAAAAAATATACACTACTTTTGAGCATAATAAGTATGTTTTTATTTACTGGTTGTGTTGCTATGTCACCGTATGAAAAACCACAGAATTTTGTAGAGGGATCAGTGATAACGACAAGTATTAAGAGTCGGCTTGTTAATACTAATGGGCTTGATAGCTTTCAAATCAATGTTTCTACACTTAATGGTGATGTATTACTGAGTGGTTTTGTGGCTAATGATAAACAGAGATTATTAGCACAAAAAGTAACTGAAAATACCAAAGGTGTTAGACGAGTTATTAATCATATTGAAATAATCCCTTAGAATTATGGAAAGAATGGTAGAGATAGAACGATTTGAGGGTGAGAGTTCTTATGAGGTGACACTTCGTCCTGATAGTTGGGATGAGTATATTGGTCAAGATAAAATCAAAAAAAATCTTAAAGTTTTTATAGAAGCAAGTAGACGACGCAATGAAGCATTAGACCATGTTTTATTTTTTGGACCTCCAGGGTTGGGAAAGACTACTATAGCTAATATTATTGCAACAGAAATGGATGCAAGTATCAAGACTACCTCTGCTCCTATGATAGAAAAAGCAGGGGATTTAGCTGCATTACTGACTAATATAGAAGAGGGTGATATTCTCTTTATAGATGAAATTCATCGTATGAGTCCAGCTATAGAAGAGATACTTTATCCTGCTATGGAAGATTTTCGCTTAGATATTATTATAGGTAGTGGTCCTGCTGCACAGACGGTCAAAATAGACCTCCCTCGATTTACACTTATTGGAGCAACTACAAGGGCGGGTATGTTGTCTAATCCTCTTCGTGAGCGATTTGGAATGCACTTTAGAATGCAGTTTTATACTGCTGAAGAGTTGGCAACTATTATCAATCAAGCATCACATAAATTAGAAAAACCAACTGTATTAAAAGCATCTAATGAGATTGCTAATAGAAGTAGGGGAACACCTCGAATAGCTTTACGACTTTTGCGTCGTGTAAGAGATTTTGCTGAAGTTGCTAATAAAGAGAGTATAGAATTATCCTTGACTCATTATGCACTTGATGAGCTAGGAGTAAATGATATAGGTTTTGATGAACAAGATATACGACTCTTAAAGCTTCTTATGACTGCAAAAGGGCGACCTATGGGATTAAGTACTATTGGTGCAGCATTGAGTGAAGATGAAGGTACTATCGAAGATGTATTAGAGCCGTATCTTATAGCACATGGATATATTGAGCGAACAGCACGAGGACGCATAGCTACAGTTAAAACTTACGATTATTTCAAATTTAAAAGTCCACAAGAGGAGACTTTTTTTGATTAGTAGAACAAATATTGTTATTATAATTCTTTTTGCTTTTGCTCTTATGGGTGCATATAGTATCTATCAGCCTTTTTTACTCTCTATGGTAGTTGCAATACTTCTCACAATGGCAACTTATAACCTTACAAAAAAACTTGCCAAAAAATTACACTCACGAAAAATAAGTTCTCTTATGATGACTATATTTTTGACATTTATTATTTTTGTACCTATTATATATGTTACAACTATAGGAGTCTCCTATGCGTCAGAAATAGATAAGCAAACACTCAAATCAATTATCCACAGCTTTCAAGAGCTTTTAGCAAACATACCTTATATTAGAGGTTTTACTGATGAGTATCTGAGTGAAGAGCAGATTCTTTCATCACTGCAAGATATACTCTTTTATCTTACTTCTTTAGGGACAGCAGGATTAGGATTTGTCAAAAATATGTTTTTGGTAATTTTATTTTATTTTATTATTAATCTCTATGGTGATCGTATGTTTGAGCTTATTCGTATGCTTTTACCTGTTTCTCGCATCAAGAGTACCAAGATGATTCACGAAGTCTCTTCTACAATGGAAGTGGTTTTTTATTCTACTATTGCAACAGCTTTTTTAGAAGGGTTACTTTTTGGTGTGCTTGTAGGAAGCTTTGGATTAAATGGTTTACTACTTGGTATTATCTATGGCTTTGCATCACTTGTTCCTATTGTAGGTGGGGCGTTAGTCTGGGCTCCTGTGGCTATTTATAGTTGGAATACTATTGATGCAAATGCTGGATTAGTAATTATGCTTTATTCAATTATTGTTATCTCTATAGTTGCGGATACTTTTGTAAAGCCTATTATTATTAAAGTAATTAAAGAAGATATGCTCAAAAGTAATATCGAAATTAATGAACTAGTAATATTTTTCTCTATACTTGCGGGAATGAGTAGCTATGGAGTATGGGGTATGATATTAGGTCCAGCAATCACTTCATTTTTGATTGCTATTACAAAGGTATATATTGAATTTAATAGAGATGAGTATCATACTAGAAGCTAGAGATACTCTCCTCTTTCACAATTTAATTTATAATCACAAAATAAACATTGCTGTAGATTCTCACACTTTTTGGCAACAAAAGAGTGTGTTTGCCTGAGTGAATTTATATGCTCTTTGAGGATTTGAGTTTTTTCTTCTAGGAGTGTAATAGGTTCATACTCTCCATTATCAAAAAGCTTTATAAAACCTAACTCTATAGACTTATACTCTTTTTGTTGTAGGAGTTCATGATAAATACTCATTTGAAAATCACTTAGTTTTTCTAAGTTTTTAACACGATTTACCCCTGCTGTAGAGCCTGTTTTATAATCAATGACTAAAGTATTCGTGTTATTTTGATCAAGGCGATCTATTTTTCCTATAAATCTAAGACCTTCTATAGTTCCTGTGATTTTGTACTCAGATTCTTTTACACTCCAACCAGATTTAAAATGTTCAATTTGTTTATAAAAAAAGCCCTCTAATCTTTTTTTCCAAAGAAGAGTATAATATTCATAATGAATATTATTGGTATGGATATATTCTAAGAGATGTGTATGAAAGAGTCTTTGTAACTCTTCTACAGTCTCAATTTGATTATAGTTTTTAAAGACTCTCTCCAGAACTTCATGGAGGATGAGACCCTCATTTATTTCATCTTTTTTTGGAATTTTTAACTCTTTGAGATAGCGATAATAAAAATGCCGTTTACACTCAATAAAACACTTTAGCATAGTTGTTGACCAACGATAAAAAGAGGCATCAAAGTTATTGATTATAGGATCTTTTGGAGCTATGATTTGTGATGGATTGTTGTAAAGTAATTCTAGTGGGGCTACGCTTATTTGTGATTGTGCTAATCCTAATTCATAAAGAAATTTAGATGGTAAGCGATTATCACTTGAGGCATAAAAGATAATACTTTCTTGGGCTTGTTCTAAAATGCGTTGATAAAAATATTTTTGCAGTGATTCTCTATCAGTTTTTGTGGGAAGACCTGAGTATGCTCTGACAGCAGTATTTAAAAACCTATCTTTATTAGAACGAACAGGGACTATTCCTTCGTTCACATCTACTATTATGACTCCCTTATAGTGTATGCCACGGCTTTCTAATACTCCCATTACAGTAATCTTTCCACCTCGTACATCATCTATAGATACTTCACTTAAAAGTTGTAACCATAAATAGAGCCAGTTTTTAAATACCATTGTATGCTGATGAAATAATTTTATAAAATAGCTATATCGTTGTACCAGAATATCTTCTTTTATATCCAAAAGTTCCCAAGTCTCTAAGTGTTGAAAAAATTCTTTATTACTAATACTCTTTGTTGCAGAAATAGGAAGTTCCTCTATTTTGATACCATAGGTCAGCAGAAGATCTTTGGCATCACTATCATAAGCTTGTAAGTATCTATAGAGTGCATCTAATCTTTTGAAGCTATTTTTATTTTTATAAGAAAAACCCATAGCAAAGTTAAAATTATTTGCTTTATCATAAATATGAAACTGCTCTTGTATTGCTTCATCGGGTAAGATAAGGACAATCTCTTGGGGAGGAATACCAGAGTCTACAAGTTTTTGGATAGACTCTAATACCAGAGGTATTTGCTCCAATCGTTCTTCACAACGAAAAACTTTGGCATCTATTTTGTCTTTTCTTTCTTCTTGGAATATAATTTTTTTGCTGTGTAAATCAAAGTGAACATGATGATTAGGTGGTAATATAATTCCTAGTTCTTCAAATCTTTTCATCATTTTACTTGTGAACTTACTTGTATGCATAGAGATAAGAAAAGGTTTCTGCTTGGCAATTTTTATTATTATTGAGAGTTCATGATGACTTAAATATCCCTCAAGATGGAGTTCAAATTGATCATAACTATCTATAAAGCCTTGATTGAGTTTATATCTATTAGGAATAAATGCTTTATCTGTTAGACCTTGGGCATTGAGTAATTCTTCATAGCGTATTCTAAGGGTTTGGAGTATCTCTAAGTGTTCGTCAAATTCAACATAAGCATCTGCACCCATTAAATCATCAAAAGAAACTCCCTCCGCAGAGAGTTCTTCAAAAAATTTAAAAAATGAGTCACTTCGGCTAAAAAATCGTACAAGTTCTTTATCAATTTTGAGTCTTTTAAACTCTTCAAAGTCTGAAGCTTCTCTTAGAAGGAGTATTCTATGTAGAGGATCTACTATAGTTTGTTGGGGCATAATAATAGCACGATGTTCAAATTCATCTGTACGCATAAGAGATGGCAAAAACATATCCTGAGATTTTTGTTCTTCCATTACTCTTCGTAATGCCCTAGAAGTGGGATAGATAAGTAGTTTTTTCATATAGTTAAAAGCTTTTTAATGGGTACCAAACTCTTGAGACCAATAATAACGATTTTTACTACTAGGTGTTTTGTATTCTACAAGAGACATACCTACATTACGATACTGTGGACTCATCATATTTGCACAATGGCTATCACTTCCTAACCAACTTCTAATGGCTGATTGTATAGAGCTATTGGCTTTTCCATATCCAAGTGCAATATTTTCACCTACAATACCACCTCTATATCTATGGTATGAGGCACGAACACTTGGTGTACTTTTGATACCTCTATATCTGCCTGCTTTATCTGTACGACCTCCTGAGCCTTCATGTGAGAAGTTACTATGTGTGGCCATATCAATACTATGACCTTTTGCAGATTGGTACAAACTATCAGACCATTCTAATGGGGTTGTCGCATGAAATATCCCATATTTTCCACAATTTCGTGAGACTGATCGAACTTGATTAATCATGGATAAATATTTATCTTTCCGATATTTATCTTTGAGCTCAATGGTAGGTTTATTTTTGCCAAATCTACGATTTTCTCTTCGTCTATTGGACTTTTGCCATTTAGATTGATGCTGATATCCTGTCATGTTTGATGGAAAGTCTTTGTGCGTAGGAAAATATCCTTTGACTTGTACAGCATTATGAACTAAGGAGTCAGACAAAACAGTAATCGAGAATATAAAAATAGTAGTAAAAATTTTCATCAAAATAACACTCTTTATCTAAGGAATTATGGTGGATGGTTATAGTAACAAAATATATATTTGAAGCATATTAATAAAGTATAGTATTAAAATATATTAC
>JADGER010000160.1 GCA_016744315.1 Sulfurovaceae bacterium | reverse complement strand
GTTCGAGCAATTTTTTTGATACTTGCAATACCTCTATGAGAGAGTCCAAAACGCTCTATAGCACTTTGTAATATTCTTGTTGCGTCACTGTCTAAAAGACAATATTTCTCTATTTCCTCTTCTTCTAGTTTTCCATTGAGTTGTGTTTGTTTTCGCAGTTTTTGCTGTTTAAAGGCTTGGATAACTTGGTTGTGTATCTCTAGGGAGCTAATGTCTCCACTATCTTCATGGCTAACTTCTTGCATAACTACAAAAACATCTATTCTGTCCAAAAACGGGTCAGAAAGACGATTTTGGTATCTTTTGATTTCCATTTCACTACAACGACATGCTTTTATTTTGGAGAGTAGATTTCCACAAGGGCAGGGATTCATAGCGGTTATAAACATAATATCTGCATCATAAGATATTTTGGCATTGACGCGTGCTATATTTACTTTTTTGTCTTGGAGTGGTTCTCGAAGTGCTTCTAGGATATTTTTGGGAAAGTGCGGAAGCTCATCAAAAAAGAGGATACCTTTGTGGGCTAGGGCTACTTCTCCTATTTTTGCTTGGCGTGAACCACCACCAAATATCGAAGCACTTGTAGCTGTATGATGAGGAGATCGAATGGGTCTATAGGCAGAAAAATTAGGAGTTGTACCATCAAGGAATTGATGTTTGGCAATGCTTAACATCTCTTCTTCATATAATGGAGGTAAAATATCTCGAATCCGTTTGGCTATCATACTTTTACCACAACCAGGATTTCCTTCCATCATAAAGTTATGCATTCCTGAAGCAGCAATAAGAGCTGCTCGTTTTGCAATTTTTTGTCCTTTGACATCTTTAAAATCATTTTGATAGGATTGTTCATAAAAATAGTTTGTGTTATGGATATTAAAAGAGTTAGAATGATAACTAAAGTATTCGCTATTACTTTTAAAATCACCACTTTTAAGTAGAGTAATTACTTCATCAAGAGTTTCTACAGCAATAAAATCTACACCTGAAATATGGCTAAGATAGCTGATAGATTCTTTGGGTACGATGGCTCTTTTGATAATTTGTTGCTCTTTAAGAGAAAGTATAAGAGGAAAGAGCATAGAACTACTTTTGACTTTACCATCAAGCCCAAGCTCTCCAAATATAAAAAGTCCCTCTTCTGGTATGAGTTCTTTGTGAAGAGCAATAAGTATGGCAATAGGAAGGTCAAAGTGTGTACCACTTTTATGAGGTATATCACTAGGAGAAAGGTTAATAGTGATTTTGAGTGGAGGAAAAATAAAATCATTTGTTAAAAGAGCTGATTTTACTCGCTCTTTTGCTTCTTGTATATCATTTCCTGCCAAGCCAACTACCGTAAACCCTGGGAGACCTTTGGTAAATGTAGCTTCTACTTCGATAACTTTAGCATTGAGACCATCAAGAGTGGCACAAAGTACTCTATTTACAATATTTTTTTGTTTTTTTGGTGGAGTACCACTATTGTCTATTTGATTCATACTCTTATAATAGCATATCTATTTCTCTTTTTGTCTCTTTTTCCACTCTTTTTCAAATTTCTTTCTCTTGATATAGGAGAGTTTTTCTATAAATAATTTTCCGTCTAAGTGATCCATTTCATGCTGTATCGCTACAGCTAAAAACGCATCATTCTTAATATTTTGTACATTTCCATGACGATCAAAAAATTCTACTTCTATTGCATTATATCTTTCTATATCTTCAAAGAATTCAGGCACACTCAAACAGCCTTCTTGTTGTAAAGATTGACCTTCTTTTGTAAGTATTACTGGATTAATCATCTCAATAGTATTATCTTTTGGTTGGTCTGTTTGGTCTTCAAATCTTTCTACAGGTACATTAATTATAAGAACTCTTTGGTGTACACCTATCTGTACAGAAGCCAATCCTACACCATTTTTTGCAACCATTGTCTCATACATATCATCTAGTAGTGTATGAAGTTCAGCATCAAACTTTTCTACATCTACAGATACTTTCTTAAGTCTTCTGTCTGGATAAACGACAATATCTCTAATCATTTTTTCTATCCTTTATGCAAAGCTCTTGGTAAGAACTTTATCTACAAGACCATACTCTACAGCTTCACTAGCAGACATAAAGTTATCTCTTTCTGTATCTTTTTCTATTCGTTTTGCAGTTTTACCAGTCTGTTTTGCCAAGATTTCATTAAGTGTATCTTTGAGGCGTTGAATCTCTTGGGCTTGGATTTGTATATCTGTTGATTGTCCTTGTGCGCCACCTGATGGTTGGTGTATCATAATACGAGCATTTGGGAGGGCATATCTTTTACCAATAGTTCCTGACGCAAGCAAAAATGCACCCATAGATGCAGCTTGACCTATACAGATAGTAACAATATCTGGTTTGATATAGTTCATAGTATCAAACATAGATAATCCACTTGTAATTACACCACCTGGAGAGTTGATATAAAAATATATATCTTTATCAGGATCTTGTGCTTCCAAAAATAGTAGCTGTGCTACCACTGTAGATGCTACTTGGTCATTGACTTCGCCACTAAGCATAATAATTCTATCTTTAAGAAGTCTAGAATAAATATCATAGCTTCTTTCTCCTCTACCTGTTTGTTCTACTACATAAGGAATATAACTCATTTTTTGACCTTTTTAACTTTGAAATAATATATTGTAATTTTATAGGTTTGGTATTATTAAATATTGTATATTTGACAATACCAAGCCTACATTAGCCCTTGGGGCTAACTAGACTAATGGAATACTTTTGGCTTAGAGACCTAAGATTTTAGAGAAAAGTTTATCTTCAATCATACCCATTTTTACAGCTGGGAGAAGATTGTTATCTTGATAATGTTTCATAACTTCTTGTGGATTTTGACCACTCATCATAGCTTCATAGTAAAGTGCCTGAGATACTTCATCGTCACTTACTACAATTTCTTCTTTTCTTGCTACAGCATCTACAATAAATGTTGCTTTTACACTATTTTCTGCATCACCTCGTAACTCTTCACGAAGAGTTTCTACTGTTTCAGGATTTTGTCTATATCCATCAAGTTCTTCTGGAGACATATCTTGTGCTTTTGCATTAACTTTTGCTTCAATTTCTTGTTCTACAATATTATTTGGAAGTGAGAATGAAAAATGATTTACAAGTGCTTCTACCATTTTTGGTTTTAATTCATCATTGTATATTTTAGAAACTTTTTCACTTTTAATTTGTTCTGTTACTTTTTCTTTAAGAAGATCTACTGTTGGGTTCTCTTCACCTTGTAACATTTTTCCTGCAAGCTCATCATTGAGTTCAGGAATAGTTTTTTCTTGAATTTCTTTTACAGTTACTTTGAATTGTGACTCTTTTCCTGCAAGATCTTTTGAGTGATACTCTTGGGGAAAAGTTACAGTAATTGTAGTCTCTTCATTAGGGTTTACACCAATTAATTGCTCTTCAAATCCTGGGATAAATTGATTTGAACCAATAGCAAGACTAAATGCTTCAGCACTTCCACCTTCGAATGGAACACCATCAATACTACCTTCAAAATCCATTAAAACTGTATCAGCATCTGCAACAGCTCTTTCTTGTGAAATTTTTTCTAGTGGTGCTTGTGCTTTGATAAGTGATTCTAATCTTTCTGTTGTTTCAGCTTCTTCTACAACTGGCATCTCAAATGATGGAGCAAGTTCTTTATAGCCTTCTACTACAAATTCTGGTCTTGTAGAGAGTTCAATTTCTACATCAATACCAGCGTCTGTTTTATCAAATTTTTTGAATGTAGGTTGTCCAAGAATTGCATTAGCTTCTAGTCCAAGCTCTTTTGTTCCTAGATCAAGAACTTCTTTCAAAACATCACCTTCAGCATCTTGTTCTAGCTTTTCACCATGAAGTTTTTTGACTATGTGTGCTGGAACTTTACCTTTTCTAAAGCCATCAACTTTAATTTGTGTACCAGCTTCTTTTGCCAATTTATCAATGCGTGAGTTAATCTCACTTTTTTGGATTGTTGCTACGATTAATACATTAGCATCGTCTAATTTTTTAGTTGTAATTTCCACACTATTCCTTTTGTTATCTAATTGTAAATATTCTTGTGATTCTATCCAAAAAAGATTAATAAAGGTAATATAGATGAAAAAGTTATTAAATTTCTGCTACAATTTGCTCATTAAAACTTATGGATAATATAATGAATAAAGAAGAAGAATTTGAATTAGCTGTGGTTAAAGTATTAGAGCTTTTGGGAGAAGATCCCTCAAGAGAAGGGCTTTTGAAAACACCTAGTCGTGTGGCTAAATCACTAAAGTTTCTTACCCAAGGGTATCAAGAAAATCCTATAGAGATACTCAATAGCGCACTTTTTACTAGTAGCAATGATGAGATGGTCGTAGTGCGAGATATAGAATTTTATTCTATGTGTGAACACCATATGCTTCCAATTATAGGACGAGCACATGTTGCTTATATACCTGATGGCAAGGTTGTAGGACTCTCTAAAATACCAAGAGTTGTAGATGTATTTGCGAGACGATTACAGATTCAAGAGCAGATGACAGAACAGATAGCAAATGCTTTTATTGAGAGTATTAATCCAAAAGGTGTGGCGGTAGTAGTGCATGCTAGACACATGTGTATGGAAATGAGAGGTGTACAAAAGATAAACTCTACTACTGTAAGCTCTGCTTTGAGAGGATTGTTCAAAAGCGATCAGCGTACAAGAGATGAATTTTATAGTATAATCAATACACCTGCAACATTTAATTTTTAATTAAAATCTATCTCTTGAATTAACAAGAGATAGGAGTAATAGTTTCTACTGTAATATCAGTATTTATATCATAGATATAATAGTTTTCACCTACATCTAAATAGCCATCATCTGTATCAATAACATAGCTTCCACCATCACTATCATACATATTTATAGTATAACCATCAGTATTAAACTCACCATAGAAGTGTTCGCTATCACGATAAAGGTCATAAGCACTTCCACAATAGTCTAATGCTACATACTCACCATAAGAGCTATATCCTTCTATAGCATAGCCATAACCCAAATCTAAAAGATCAACAGATTGATCAGAAGGTATAGGATCAATAGGTGTTGGATCCACAGGAATGGGATCTACAGGTAGAGGTGCTGGAGCATATCCATTATCACTAGAGCTTCCACTACTTCCACAACCACTTACTGCAAAGAGTGCAATAATTAAGATAAATAAACTTATAAACTTTTTCATGTCTAATCTCCTCTTGTTGTATTAGATTAACTTATTTTACCTAATGAATTATCCACTGTCAATAGAATGAGTATATTTTAAGATTAAGTTTATTAAAATG
>JADGER010000008.1 GCA_016744315.1 Sulfurovaceae bacterium | reverse complement strand
TTCTATAGAAGAGATAGCCCAAAGCTTTTTTGATCAGCCTGAAACTCAAGAGAAATATCCTGAGGGATTTAGTGATGTTGATTTTATTAATACGATATATAATAATGTTTTTGATCGTGATTTAGATCAAGAAGGTGGGGACTATTGGCAAGAAGAGCTAAGTAGTGGTTCTATCTCTAGGTCAAAGTTTATATTAGCTATTATAAATGGGGCTCATGATGATGATGTAGTAATATTAGAAACAAAAGTTCATGCAGTCAAAAGTGTAATGGCAAAGGCTACTCCACAAAAGATTATTTTTCTAGGTGATAGTATTACAGATGGTATAGGGTTGAATTCACCACTTACAGAGAGTTATCCTAGTCAGGTGGGTTTATTACTTCAGGGGAGTAATTGGACTGTAGAGAATTATGGAATTACCTCAACAACTATGCTTAAAAAAGGTTCACCCTCTTATTGGAATACTCAAGAATTTACAGAAGCCAAAAATAGTCAGCCTGATATTGTTGTAATATTTTTGGGGCTTAATGATACAAAACCTAAAAACTGGAAGTATAAAAATCTTTTTATTGATAATTATGTAGCGTTTATAAATGTTTTTTCAAGCTTAGATTCGCAACCTGAAATATTTTTAATTCTTCCTACACCTAGTTTTGGAGATCTTGAAGGGATTACAGATTATAAAATAACCAAAGAGTTAATACCAAAAATTAATCAGGTAGCATCTTTAACTAATTTGGAAGTAATTGATTTGCACTCGGTTTTTAGTGACAGAAAAAATCTCTTTCCTGATACTATCCATCCTAATAAATATGGTGCAGAAATTATTGGACAGATACTATACGAAAAGATTTTTTGATACTAAAATTTATATCTTAGATTTGCATAAAAATAACGACCTGGTTCATTGAGTAACATTACTTCATTCCCAGGGACTGTAAGAAGGATCAGATCCTTATATGTATTAGACACAGCATAAGTCTCATCAAGTACATTATCCACACCTACCGTAAGTTCAAATCCTTGAGCAAAGCTTTTGCTAGCTTTTAGGTTGAGTATAGCATAAGCATCAAGCTCTTGTTCACCATTTTCTCCGTCAAAATCACTCCAACTATCAGAGGCTATAATCTCAGCTTTAAAGTTAAGACTTTCATCATAATCATAATTGATAGCTCCATTAAATTTAAGAGGGGCAATATCTGGCATATTTGTACCTTTTTGACCTTTGAGTGGAGTATCTTTTTCTCCTACTTGGTAGGCAAGTCCATAATCAAAATAGATAGAATCAGTTGCCATATAAGTACCACTAATTTCAAGACCATACATAGTAGCATCTACATTTTCGTAGGCATTCCAAGTAACTTTATTATCCATCATCATTTTTGTATTAGAGGCATTGTAGGCTATATAATCTTGGAGTATACTATAAAATATTTTTGCTTTTATCATACCACTCTCATACTGCTTTTCAAATCCAATATCAACTTCATAATTGATAGTCTCATCAAGGTTAGGTGTTCCCACAGGATTACCCATACTTCCCATCCAATACAGCTCTTTTGCATCAGGAACTCTACTAGATTTTCCAGCACCTACAAAATATTTAGTACTTTCGTCTAGGGTATAAGTTCCTGTGATATATCCATTGAGCTGATTATAATCATTGGCTTGTTGTTTAGTATTTTGTGAAGTAACTTCTGTATCATCATAACGAAGAGCAACATCTACTGTAACTTTCTCTAATTTAATACTATCTTTCATAAAAAGTGCATAGTTAGTGGTATCAACATCATAAATACTATGGAATTTTGCTTCAGGTAGAGGTGTACCATTTTTGTAGTAGCCACCATCCCAATTTCTAAGACTATAATCTACTCCTGCTGTGATAGTATGGTTATCCATCTCAAAGCTATTTTTGATTTTGGCACCTTGCATATCGGTAGTGAGTGCATGTGTCATCTCAAAGCCCATCATTGCAGAAGATTTACGATACTGCGTAGACATTGGATGTTCTACCTCTGTTTTATAAAGCTGAATAGTAAGCTCTTTTGAGTAGTCACTAAGGTCTTTAGCAATATACTCTGCATTAAATATATCAGAGTCATCATATATTGCATCCATTTTACTAGAAGGATACAAAATATCATCACTTCTATTGACTGTATAGCTTAGTTTTAATTCTTGGTTATCTGTAATATCCCAAAATAGTTTTGCCATAACTGTATCTTTATTATAGGCATCCATATTTTTGTATTTATCTTGGTACTGTGCAGAGGCAGGAATGAGACCCGCTTTGATATTTTTGTCTATTTGTCCTACAAAGTCATCACCATTTCCATCTTCATATTGTCCGCCTACTTCTGTAGAGCCACTCAATAAAAATTTAAGGTTAGAGCTTCCACCACTCAAAGAGAAAGAACCTTTTTGGTATCCCCAGCTTCCTACATTTAGGTTTAAATCTCCATGAATATCTTGGGTAGGTTTAATAGTATATACTTTGACTCCAGCACTTAATGCACCAAAATCTTCAACATCAAAAGGACCTTGATTAATTTCTATATAATCTATATTATTTGCTAATACATGAGAGATAGGAGGATCCATTCTATTAGGACAGGCACCACATACTTTTGCTCCATCAATAGTTACAGAGATATTATCTTTGACCTGTCCACGCACAACAATATCATTAGCGATACCACTGCGTCTTTTAAGAGAAATAGATGGAGATTGTTTAAAGAGTGCTTCGGCTACATCAGCGGATTTAATATCTTCGCCATGAATATCTTTGACTACTTCTTGTTCAATAGTCTCTTCCACATTAATTGCACCTAAATTTATCTCATTAGCATAGAGCATTGAAGCACATGCTATAGAGAAATAGAGTATCCTTGTCATAAGTTCATTCCTTGTTGTAATCTTTAGGAATGATTATGATTAAATTTTGTTAATTTAGTGTTAATCTATTATTTTTTACCTTTGGCTTGTTCCATTGCTATATCTTTCATTGCTTGGAATGAGTGTGTTGCTGATTTGCTCTCAATCGTTTTGGTTGCCAAAATATGAGCTTTTTCTTGAACTATTGCTAACTCTGACTGTAACTCTGCAATTTGTGTATTTAATATACTCTCTTCTTGTTCTAAATTTTCTAGTTTTGTCTGTTTTAGTGTAATTTTGTTCTCATACTCTTGTTCTATATTTCTAAACTCTTGAGTATTATTGCCTTTTTGTCTTCCTACAATATTAGAGACTTTTGCACTTACATTCTCTTCGAGTTTTTCTTTTAACTCTTTTGCTTTTTCAATGGTAGTATTTTGAAGATCTTTATCTTCTTCTAATGCTTTGTATAGTTCAGACCATGTAATGCTATAGTTTTCTTTTAAATCATCTATCTGTTTTTCATTTTCTAATGTATGCTCTTCTCTCTCTTTTTCTAGTTTATCAATAGATTTTTCTTTATTATAAACATCTTCTTTATTGGTTCGTATAGAGTAGAGATTAAATTCTGCCTTTTTTCTCTTTTGAAGCAGTGTTTTTTCTTCTTTTTCTTCTTCAAAATTACCCACAATCACTTCTACTTCTTCTAGTGATTTATTTTCTTGAAAGTCTAAATTAGTATCTTGTTCTTCTAGTAAATTAGTATAAGTACTAATAAGTTCATCAATACTTGCATCAGAACTAATACTATAAATATTTTGGATAGTATCTTTTTTGAGTTCTATCTTCTCTTTTAGCTCTTCTATAACAGAATTTTCTCTGCTCATATCATCTTTTAAATTATTTGAGAATATATTAAAGTACTGTATAAGCCCTTCAATATTAATACTCTTATCAACTACTTTAGTTGTTGTAGTCGTAGCCTTAGGGCTACTTTTGGCTGGGTTTGCCCCTTTTAGCATTTCTATTAGTTTTAATGCTTTTTCATGTTCTATTAAAATCTGACTTTTGGTATTTTTTTCACTTACTTTATTTACTGTAATAGCCATAATATATCCCTTATATTGTTAATGTGTTTTGTGTTAAATTATTTAAGTCAGCTTTGGCATTTGTAAGTTTTGCTTGAAGCTCTTCAATCATACTTTTTTTAGTTTGGCAACCTTGAATTATATTTTCTAAGTCTAGTTCTAAAACATCTAGTTTATTAATAAAAGCATTTGTTTCTATTTGTATATTATTTTCATGGTCTCTCTTGAGGAATCCTAGTTTCATACCACTTTGTGTTGCAACTTTTTCAGATACCAAGGTTTCAAAGTTTTCGATATACTCTTTTGATTCATCATACACTTTTAAATTCTCATCTAACTCTTTGCGTTGTGCATCAATATCTTTTTGTTTATGAAGCTCTTTTATCTCTAACTCTTTTGTTGTAACATCTAAGTTTTCAAGATGTTTATCTTTACTCTCTTTTGATTTTTGATTGTGTTCATAAAGAATAGACTCTTCTTCTTTGTTTAGTCTCTCTTCTCTTTCAGTTTTCCAATGAGTGATAGTTTTATCAAGAGCTTCACTATTTTCTTGTAAATCTTTTCTTATATCAGAATGTAATTTATCTAGTTTACTTTTTTTCTCTATAGTTTTTTCTTCTAAATTTTTTAGATTTAAAAGATGTTGCTGTTTCTGCACCATGGTCTCTTCTAAAATAATAGTTTTATCTTCAAGTATATTATCTTGCTGGAGCAGTATATTTTTGATGGTTTTTAAATTTTGAAGTTCTTTTAACTCTTTCTCTTCTATTTCCAAGAGGTTTTCAGCATTTTTACTAAAAGAAACCTGTGCTTTTGTGGTGTTATCCAAGATTGTAGTGTAAGTTAATCCCTTATACTCTTCTAATAGTTTATGAGCAACAGCTCTTTTATTTAGCTCTAGCGAGCTTATAACTTTCTGTTTATCTTGCTCATACTTTTGTAATACATTCTGTAATGTTTTCATTTTACTGCTCCATTTAGTTAAGTTATAAGAGAATTATACTCTAAAAAGAAAATAAAGTCAAGTATTTTCTTTTTAAATTTAATTTATTGAGTTTTATCTTTCTAAAAGAATATTTATATATAATCATACCAAAGGAGGTATAGAATGGAAAATAGAATAATAAAAATATATCATGAGTTATTTTTGGGAATTTGTTCTAAAGAATATTTATCTAAAGAGTGTGAAGTAAGTATAAAAACCATTGAAAATACAATTAAAAAATATGATGACATTGTATATAGTAAGAAATTAGGAGGTTACCACTTCAAAAGTTTATTGCCTAAGAAAATTTCTTATCATAACTATTTTTATCTTTTCAAAGATAATCTATCAAATCAAATTTTAAAAAAGGATATGGTAAATATTACTTCTCGACTTAATTCTGAAGAGAAAAAAATTATTATAGATACAGCAATTTTATCAAATCTATCCAAAAAGATTATTCAAATAAATACAGCTATAAATCATAATGCTAGTATAAAAATCTCATATAGAGGTAATAATAAACCCAAAGAGACAAAATATATTCAACCAAATCAAATTATAACAGTTGGTTCAATCTATTATCTTTATAGTACTTATGATACAAAAAATGCTGATAATATTGGAGAAAAAAGACAACTAGCATTTAATAGTATAGAAGATATAGAACTTGTTGAATATAAAAAAGATGAAATATTTAAAACAAATCAGAGAGGAAATAGTTTTGGGAGTTTTGATGATGCTTTAATAGTTACGCTTAAACTCAATAGCTCTGTAGCACATTTTTTCAAGCGAGAAGGACTATTCCAAAATCCAAATTATAAGTTTTTATCAGAAGATAGTGAAGGTATAGTAGATATGGATATGGTATATAATAACAAACTTGAAGTTATTAAAGTACTCCAAAATTGGATGCCACAAATTACGCTTATAAATAACTCAACACAAGCACAAGAGATACTTGATACTATTGATGAAAACTATAAAACTTTTCTTTCTGAGCAGAAAAAAGAACCTTATATATCTTCATCTTAACTCTTTGATCTCCACAATAATTTGTGTGTCAAAGAGTGAGTGTTGTGCTATAGTATTTTTTAATACTTTTTTATAGCATTATTTATTTGAACATATGCTTCTATAGGTGTTGTTTCAAAATATAGTATATTATATTTGTCTGCAAACTCTCGTGTCATTTTTTGAACTTTCAAGAGATTAAATCGTGGAGCTTTTGGGAAAAGATGATGTTCTATTTGTGTGTTTAGTCCACCATAGAACCAATGTACAAATGCACCACCTCGTAATGAGCGACTTGTACGCATTTGTAATTCCATCCAAGATAGCTCTTTCCCTTCTTTTAGATCAAATACTTCACAGCCTAAATGGTTTGTAATAAATCCAAATGCTAACCAAGGAGAGAGAGTAAAGTTGAGAGTCAAAAGGACTATTAAGGCATCAGTAAATGGTAATATATAAAACATTGTTCCCCATATAATTGGCCAGTGGAGTAACATTAACGCAAATTCACCATAATTTTTTCTTTTGAGTACGAAGTTATAAGATTGAGCAATAAAAGCAGGATACATAAAGAACATAGCACCCCAAAATATAATATGTTTATATTTTCTTAAAAATGGACTATCTCCCTTATTATTTGGAGTAAAGGCTCCATTTAGTGCCATAATATCTTCATCTTTAGTAACAATATTACAATATGTATGGTGATTAATATTATGTTTAAAATCCCACCAAGATGATGAATTACTTAGTATAATAGCAGAGAATGGATAACTAAGTTTCATAGAAAGAGCTTTGTTTTTAAAATATTGTGTATGTAGAATATCATGAGATACAAAGACAGATCTTGTAAATAGAAGAGTCATAAATAGACCTAGAAGAATAGGGTTCCAGCTAGTTGCAGTTGCATATACAACAATGAACGATACAAAAATAGCAATCATCTCAATAGAGCCTCTAATAGGGACTCTCTCCAATAAACCAGCTTCTCTAACTTGTGCTTTTAATTCATCAAAGTTATTCGGGTACGCAGTAGTAGACATAAATATACCTCCTTAAATTTATCAAAATAATTATACTATTTCTATTTTATAGTTTGTTGAAATATAACCCCATCTATCCCCATTTTAGCGTACTGGGCTATCTCTTCTTCGTCTTTAATTGCTACAATAATTTGTGTGTCAAAGAGGTAATGTTGTGCTATATTTTGAATTTCTAAGGCAATTTGAGCTTCTACCAATAGATAAGTGGCACTAAGGTTATAAGCTAAAAGTGCATCATTAATAGTAGAAATTTTTACCCCAAAAGCTAAACCCTCTTTTTTGGCGTAGTGTATAATCTTTATAGACGCTCTTATATTTTCAAAGAGCAAAATAGAATTTGCTTGGGTCTGTGCGATTTGTTCTTTGGATATTATAGTAATAAATTGTGGACTTTGAATCCAAGGATGACCGATAATCTTCATCTTAGAACCCTGCACACTCTTTGGAACAGTAGGCTTTGCCTCCTACAATAATACTCTCTTTGTAAGTGACAAATGTAGAGCATTTTGTACACTCAACAAGTGTATCTTCTTCTATCTTCTTCTTTTCATTTCTTTTTTTTCTGATAGACCCCAATTCTGGAAATCTTCCACCTACAAACTTATAGACTATGAGTGCAATTATTGCAAATATAATAAACTTTAATATCATTTTTGACTCTTTATATAAAGATAATTTCTACGATTTTTTTGAACTATATCATAATTTAGCTCTTGAGAGATATTTTCTATTTCATCAAAAACTCTCTCACCCTTATAAAAAAGATATTGAGTCTCTCTATTGCTAAGTTCCTTGGTCAAAGAGAGCAGAAGCTTAGTATTGGTTACAGCTCGTGAGCTAATCATATCAAAAGGGCTATGTGTGATATTTTCTACTCTTTTTGCTTCGACTTTCATATTAGTCAATTCTAAATCTGCTCGCATATATTTCAAAAATGCTACTCGTTTTTTAAGAGGTTCTGCAAGGATAACTTGACAAGAGGGGAGGGCAATCGCCAAAACCAAACCCGGAAACCCAGCACCTGTACCTACATCAAGGAGACTTTTTGGTTCTTGGATAAAAGAAAGAGGGTATAAAGAGTCGATAATATTATCATATATAGCCCTTATACTTTTTGCACCTGTAAGGTTATGGACTCCATTCCATTCATGCAAAAGCTCTGAAAATCGTTCTAGTTTTATAATAATTGATTCATCCAATATAATAGACTCATCTTGAAGATACTTTTGAAGTTTCACTCGTTCCCTTTTTTGTTAATTATACCTAATTTATCAAAAACTTTTACAAGAGCTTTTGTTTGAGGATATTTTATAGCTATAGAAAGAATATATTTTAGTGTCTGTGGTATATCATCCAAATACCCATCTTTCCCATCTCGCAAAGATAATCTTGCAAATATCCCTAATACTTTGATATGCCGTTGCAGACCCATAAAATCAAACCATCGAATAAAAACTTCATCTTCTACCTCTAAACCCTTTTGATCTCTAAAATAGAGTGCCAAGTTTTCTATCTTCTTTCTATCAAACTCTATATAACAATCTCTAAGCAAAGAGACCAAATCATAAGTAATAGCTCCCACTCTAGCATCTTGATAATCTATTACCGCAAGGCTATCATCTGAACGCAACATAATATTGCGAGAATGAAAATCCCTATGCACAAAAACCCCCTGAGGCTGAGAAAGTACACCTTCTAATATATTCTCTATACTTTCTTTGATACGAGTCTTATCTTCTTCTTCTAACTCAAACCCTAAATACTTCTCCAAATACCACTCTTGCATCAATTCCATCTCAAAACCCAAAAACTCTGCATTATAAGAGGGCAAACCTAGAGTATCAGCTTCTTGCATCTTGATAATTTCATCTATAGCCTTTTTATAATAGCTTTCAAAATTATCTTCTCTAAGACTATCTAGTAAATCTTCATTCCCCAAATCCTCCAAAAGCAAAAATCCATCATCCAAACTCTGCTTATAAATAACAGGCACGCTCACCCCAACGCGTTGAAGTCTATGAGTTATATCTACAAACGGTACTAAACTCTCCTTTTGCAAAGAACTATCCATCACAATAAATGATTTATCTCCATCAAAAAGACGATAATAAGAGCGAAAGCTTGCGTCTGCTGAGGCAACTTCTATTTTTGTAAAGTTTATATTTGAGCTTTTTAGCCAAAGGGTTATCTTACTTAAACTCATTTTGATACCATAAAGTTTTGAATGATTTGTGTAGTATTATCTAGGTCTGAGTTATTTATTTGAAGTATTTTAAGATTATCCTTAGTTAGTATACTAATTAAATGTTTTGCTCCATTAAAACATTCTAAACTAGAGAAGTTATCTTTATATTTATCGCAAGGATATTTTAACGCTTCCATACTATCCATATCTTCTCTACAATTTCCACAACTACAAAAATTAATCAATGAACTTTCAAAACAGGGATTTGAGACAAGAAGAGTATTTGGTAATGCCAATGATTCAAATGCTTCTAAAAAATAATTTTCAACTTCATTATTTTTATCCTTATCTCCGTCAAAAAATACTACAATTGAGTCAAATATAATCAAGTCTCTATTAAATAATTCAAAAGCTTGTATGGCAGGGAATGGAACCTTTGCACTTTTTCTACTACCACCCTGAAAATTACACTTATAATTAACTATATTCGCTTCTTTACTATTAGGAATCCCCCAAGCTATTTTTATAAACTCTTCACTCAAAGGGTAGCAACCTTTTGTATAACCAAAAAGTTTAAATATTTTACTGATATATCTAAACTCTAAATCACCTTCGATAATACAAAGTATTTTTTTTTGAATAAAACTTTTTTCTATTCCATTAGGCTTTAAACTCTCTAGATAGGGTAACATCAGAGAATCTTTGTAATAATATCTTTTACATTTGGTATACCACCTAGATAACCATTTTCATAAAGTGTTAATAGGTTTTTATAGCCTTTTATATCAGGATTATCTTTCACGGGCTTGATAGTTGTTACATGATTTTCATCTTTTTCTATCAAAAATATTTCGTCATTTTGTAGAAATTGCATATTGTAGATATTATGAGTAGAATAGATAATTTGTATATCATTTTCTATTAATAAGTTTATTATAATTGGTACAATAGAAGGATGTATACTTGAATCAAGCTCATCAATAATCATTGGTACTTTTGTTACTTTTGCTAGATAAATATCCAATAATACTCTCATTAACATTTGAGTTCCATCAGATTCTAAATCAAAATCTAATATCTCTTTTTTGTCAATTTCATGTGTAATATTTATACCTTTAAATTCTTCAACTTCACCATTATCCTTTTCATATATTGCCTCTATTTTATAAAAATCTAAGCCTATAGAGTTAAAGAACGATATGTAAAAAATTTCTAATTCATCTGAAAAAGCATCTAGCTTTAAAAATTTACCAATATTCTTTTTATCTATTCTATCCACGTTAAAATATGATTGATATAACCCAATATGATTATGATAAGTTAGTGAAATAAAGAAATCTATTATTTTTATTAAAAAATCTTTTGACTCAAATTTATAAAATTCTTGAATAAGAGATTTTTTATTTTCTGGATGATTAAAAATAGCCTCTATAATATTTTGATCAATATTCTTGACAATTTTTGCTTTTTTATTAATCAAAATATCTTCTGTAGCGGCTTTTATTTGAAGTTGTTCATTCTTGATTCCAATATTTTCAAATCCGTTTGATTCAAACTCCACTTCATATAATAACTCTTGTTGTTTATTATCTATATTTAAAACGAAAGTAATAGCTAATTGACTAGTAGTATTAGAATTATTAAATTTATTTTTAAAGGATACTGGAAATTCTTTATCATTTTGATTTCTAACAATATCTGCCAATGCAACAATTGCTTTCAAAACAGTAGTCTTCCCCGAAGCATTCGCTCCATAAAAAGAGATAATCTTATTATAATACTTGCCATTATATTCAAAAAGTCTCTCAGGGTTATTCTCTATATTGTAGGGTGATGCCTTGAAGTCAATAGTTACTTTATCTTTGATAGAAAAGAAGTTTTGGATACTTAAACTAGTAATAAATGACATGATAGTAATATCTCTTTTGTATTAATTTTGTACTATTATAACACTTTTTATCCAAATTTTCACTCATAAACCCCACCCAATACACTATTCTCTTTAGCTCCTGTGACATCTTTGAGATTGACTTTTTCACTATGGATTCGTTTATATGCTAGCCATGCAAAAGCCATTGCTTCCATATAGTCTGAGCTTACTCCGTAACTGTCTGTTGTTTCTACCTTAGCAATGGGTAATAATTCTCTAATTTTTGCTACTAATACTTGATTTTTTGCACCACCACCACATAAGAGTACTAACTCTATGTTATATAATTTAACCTCACCAGCTATGGTTTGAGCGGTTAATTCTAGGAGAGTGGCTTGTATATCAACTGCGGATATATCAAACTCTTTAGCATGTGACTCTATCCACGCTAGATTAAACTTCTCTCTCCCTGTACTTTTGGGTGCTTTTTGTTGAAAGAATGGCTCTTGGAGCATCTTTGCTAAAAGGTTATTATTGACTTTGCCTTGTGAAGCCCATGCTCCGTCTTTATCATAAGATTTACCTTGATGTTTTTGTATCCAACTATCAAGTAATACATTGCCACATCCCGTATCATAGCCTAATAATGGAGTATCTATAATGCTTATATTTGCCATACCGCCAATATTTACTACGGCTATTTTTTGGGTGAATGAGTTAAATGCAAATTGATGAAAAGCAGGAGCTAGAGGGGCTCCTTCTCCGCCTAGTGCTATATCTTTGCGTCTAAAGTCTGCTACTACTTTGATGGCTGTTTGTGCTACTAGAGTGTTAGGGTCTCCTAGTTGCATTGAAAATGGAGTGTTTGTATTTGGTTCGTGCCAGAGTGTTTGACCATGTGAGCCTATGGCTTCTATTTGATTGCGTGATATATTCACTTGTGTCAAGAGATGATTCACTGCATCTCCAAAGAGTCTGCCCAAGCTAATATCTATAGAGCCTATTGAGGATAGAGAAGTATTTTTTTTATGTATAATTTCTAATATTTCTTTTTTGAGTAAAGGATCAAAGGGATATTCTATTCCTTTGATAAGCGTGCATTTTTGCTTGTTTATCTTGCACAAAGCCACATCAATAGCATCTAAACTTGTACCTGACATAATACCAATATAATAACTCACTTTTTAGAGTCCATCATCATAATTGCAAATGATACAATCGTACCCAAAACTAACTGCCAAGAGAATCCAACTTTGAGGTCAATTCCAAAAAGAGCAAGTACATAACTTTGTAATAATAGCACAGTCATAAATCCACCAATTAATGCCCAAAGAACAGTTCTTTCACTTCCTCTAGTTGTAAAAATAGTAGCTCCATATACACCCAATAGCCCTGCATATGCAAAAGCCATTACTCCAAGAGCAAAACTAAGCAGATGTGTCTGCGTAGCATGTTGCCAATAGTAACTCAGCATCGCCATCAGACTAAGAAGTAAAGCAAAAAGAAGTACGGCTAGCTTGCCTGCTTTGAGAAAGTGGGCTTCATCTGCTTTGATACGAGCTAGTTTCCATGGACGATAGAGATCTTCTATAGCAACAGAACTCATAGCACCTAGCACGGAGTTTGTACTAGACAACGCTGCGGCTATAGCTCCCACCGTGACTAATCCTCGTAATCCCTCAGGCATCTCATAGAGAATATAAGTCATCATAATAGTAACTTTATCACCCTCAAATTTTTGATCTACTATACCTGAAAAGCCAGAGAGTTCAGGATGTTGATAATAGAGATAGAGCAGTAATCCTATGAGTAAAAAGAGCAGTGCCACAGGCAGAGTCATAACGATAGAGTAGATAAGTGATTTTGCTCCCTCTGCTTTGCTCTTACAGCTTAGTACTCTTTGAGTCATATCTTGGTCAAGTCCATAAGCTGCGATATTGAGTAAGAACCAACCAGCTATAAGCGTATAGAAGTTAAATCCACCTTCAAAGTTATTAAAAGAGAAATTAATGATTTGGAGTTTATTTTCGCGAGAGAGTATATCTATCATAGTTGCTAAATCTGTATCCAAAGAGAAAAATAAAAAGAGCAATACAGCAATAGCAGCACCTATATAAGTAAGAGCTTGGATAATATCACTGAGTATCACTGATTTGATACCGCCAAAGTAGGTATATGCCAAGGCTCCTAGCATCAATAGTATTATAGATACTCCCACATGCCACGCGACAATATCCATAAAAAGTATCATAGAGATAGCCAACGCCCCAATATAGAGCCTAGCACCACTTGCAAAGAGCCTCCCTATGAGGAACATTACTCCTGCTTGTTTCTTCGCTCGTTCACCATATCGCACTTCAAGTAGCTCATAGACTGTTACCGCCTTGATAGCATAAAAGCGTGGGATAAGAATATATGCCACAAAAATTACTGCTATAAATGCAGAAAAATAGAATCCTAAAAATGTTAAATCTTTGCCATAAGAGTATTCAGGACCACCCAAAAATGTTGCTGCTGATTGAGAAGTAGCCAAGACAGAGATAGCTACTGCAAACATAGGCATAGAGTTAGACCCTACAAAATAATCTCTTGTAGTCTCTACTTTTACACGGCTAAGCATCACTGAGGTAAGTATAAGCACTAAGAAGTATGCGCTAAATATCATCCAATCTAATGAAGAAAAGGTACTATTCATCTTTCTATCTTGGTGGAGTTTTTAAGCCCAAAGGTTTCACTGCTTTGCGTACATTGGACATAAACTTTTTCCCTGGGTCTTGCTTGGTAGTCCTATACCCTTTGTCTTTTTCTAACCAAAGTGAAGTTTTTTCCATCTGTTTATACTCATAATGTCCTACAAGATAGTCTATCTTAGGATATTTTTGTTTGAGATACTTTACCAGTGCTATATTTGACCTAAGCTGTGCTTTTGTAAGATCTTCTGCTTTATTACCATTACCACCAATATTTTCTATTCCTATAGCAGAGTAATTAAGACCTATTACATGCCGTGCCATCCAATTATCAGGCATGAGACGATAAATTGTTCCATCTCTATCCACCATAAAATGAGAAGAGACATTCAAAGCACTCGCTTTGACTATATCTTTGCGATCACTTAATAATTTTTCTGGATTGAGCCTAGCAAAAGAGCGATCAAAATCCATCTCAGCAGTCCAATGCAAAAGTATAATACGAGGTTGTATAACTATATCTTTGACACTTTTTCCATAGTGCTGTTTGATATAAGACTTAGTCATTTCTATACGCTTGGATCCAAACTCTATAGGTTTGTTGATGATTTGGAGTGATTGGGCGTAGAGTATTGATGAGGTGAAGAGTATAACAAGTAGTTTAAGCATAAAAATCCTTTTTGATTAGAATATCATAAAAACAGTTAAAATAACAGAGCTTCATCGAGGGCTTTTACTTTGAAGGTTTTACGATGGAGGGGACATCGACCATGTTCTACTAGGGCTTCTATATGAGCTTTTGTGCCGTAGCCTTTGTGTTTTTCAAAACCATATTGAGGATACTGGGAGGCTTGGGCAACTATTTCTCTGTCTCTAGTGACTTTGGCTAGAATGCTGGCTGCACTTACTTGGGGGATTTTGGTATCAGCTTTAACAAGAGTATCAAGGTTTGTTACGCCAAATGTACTATTACCATCAAAAAGATACTCATATCCATGGAGTTTTTCTTGAATTGCTAGTAAACCTTTTTGTAAACATTTAGATATTCCCTCTTTATCAACTTCTTGGGCTGAAAATGAGACTATATGATAGGATGCGTTGGCAATAATAAGAGTATAGAAGAGTTCTCGTTTTTTTTCGCTGAGTTTTTTGGAGTCTGCTAGACCCTCAATATGGCTGTGGAGTACAACTCCTGCAATTACTAGTGATCCTGCTAATGGACCTCTGCCTGCTTCGTCAATGCCACAAAGATTGGGATTTTCTAGGGTACTCATGCTGTCTTTCCTTTGAGTGCTTAGTGATAAAGTTTATCATCTTTTCGTTACAAAGAAGTTAAAATAGTGCAATATCTAGGACTAGTCGTATCTCTTTTATCATTTTTTTGTTATACTTAGGCGTAATTTTTAACTAATTGAAGGAGAAATCAATGGCATTATTTGATGATGTAAAAGAAGTAGTAGTTGAGCAACTTAATGTTGGTCCAGATGAAGTAAAAGAGGGATCAAAATTTATTGAGGATCTTGGAGCTGACAGTCTTGATGTTGTTGAGCTAGTAATGGCTCTTGAAGAGAAATTTGATATTGAAATTCCTGATGATCAAGCTGAAGGTATCGCTACTGTAGCTGATGCAATCAAATTTATTGAAGAGAATAAACAAAAGATCTAAGGTCTCCCCCCTATTATAGAGGGGTTGCTTTTTTAAATAATAATGTTGATAGGGCAATCTCTAAATATTTTTTAGATAAAAATAATATTTAAAGATTCCCCATTAATCCAACGATAGGAGTAGAAGTGAAAAGAGTTGTAGTAACAGGTATAGGAATGATTAATAGTCTTGGTTTAGAGAAAGAGAGTTCATTTAAGGCTATCGTTGAAGGTCAATGCGGTATTAAAAGAATAGAGTTGTTTGATGCAGAGGCATTCTCTGTAAAAATAGCAGGTGAGATTACTAATTTTGATCCAAGCACTGTAATGGATAAAAAAGAGGTCAAAAAAGCAGACCGTTTTATTCAATTAGGGCTAAAAGCTGCTGCTGAAGCTATAGAAGATGCAAATATCCCAGAAGATATAGACAAAGATAGATTTGGTGTCTCTTCTGCTTCTGGAATTGGTGGTTTGCCAAATATAGCAAAAAACTCTGTTATTTGTGAAAATAGAGGACCCAGAAGAATTTCACCTTTCTTTATTCCTTCTTCTCTTGTGAATATGTTAGGTGGATTTGTTTCTATCTATCAAGGACTCAAAGGACCAAACTTATCAAGTGTTACAGCATGTGCAGCTGGTACGCATGCCATCGGTGAAGCAGCGAAGACTATTATGGTTGGTGGTGCAGATCAGATGTTGGTAATTGGTGCCGAATCTGCTATTTGTGGTGCAGGTATTGGTGGTTTTGCTGCTATGAAAGCATTGAGTACTAATAATGATGAACCAACAAAAGCATCTCGTCCTTTTGATGCAAATCGTAATGGATTTGTAATGGGTGAGGGTGCTGGAGCATTAGTACTTGAAGAGTATGAGAGTGCAAAAGCTAGAGGAGCAAATATTTATGCTGAAGTTATTGGCTTTGGTGAAAGTGGTGATGCTAACCATATTACATCACCAATAGTAGATGGTCCTTACCGTGCAATGAAAGCGGCATTGGCAATGGCTGGTAATCCTAAAGTAGATTATGTTAATGCACATGGTACAAGTACACCTGCAAATGACAAAAATGAAACAGCTGCGATGAAACAGATATTTGATGGCAAAGAAAATTGTCCTCCTGTAAGTTCTATCAAGGGTCAGATTGGTCATTGTTTGGGTGCAGCAGGAGCTATTGAAGCGGTAGTAACGCTTATGGCAATGCGAGATGGTATTTTACCTCCAACTATTAATTATACTACGCCTGATGAAAATTGTGATCTTGATTATGTGGCAAATAGCTCTAGAGAAGCAACTATTGATGTTGCGATGAGTAATTCATTTGGGTTTGGCGGTACTAATGGTGTCGTCGTTTTCAGAAAAATATAAGGAGTTTAGATGGCAACTTATCTTGATTTTGAGAGCAAAATTGAAACTATTCAAAAAGATATTGAATCTGCTAAGGCAAGTAGAGATGAGTATGCATTAGAGACTTTTGGAGTTGATTTAGATAAAGAGGTTCAAAAGACTTTTGGTTCACTCAATGATTATCAAAAGCTTAGGCTCGCTCGTCATCCTGATCGTCCATATGCACTTGACTACATTCGACTGATGATGGATAATGCTTATGAAATTCATGGTGATCGTGCATTTCGTGATGACAAAGCTATTGTTTGTTATATTGGTTGGATTGATGGTGTTAAGACCATGGTTATTGGTGAGCAAAAAGGGCGTGGAACCAAAAGAAAGATTATGAGAAACTTTGGTATGCCAAACCCAGAGGGCTATCGTAAGGCACTTCGTGCTGTAAAACTAGCAGAGAAATTTGATATTCCCGTGCTTATGCTTATAGATACCCCAGGTGCGTATCCTGGTCTTGGTGCAGAAGAACGAGGGCAGAGTGAGGCGATTGCTAGAAACCTTTTTGAGTTTACAAGTATGAAAACTCCTATGATTTCTATAGTAATTGGTGAGGGTGGAAGTGGTGGAGCATTGGCTATTGGTGTAGCTGATAAGCTTGCTATGATGCGATATTCTGTCTTTTCTGTTATTTCTCCTGAGGGTTGTTCTGCTATTTTGTGGAATGATCCCCAAAAGGTAGAACAAGCAACAAAAGCACTCAAAATTACACCTAAAGATCTTTTTGAGTATAAACTAATAGATGATATTCTTGATGAACCACTTATTGGAGCACATCGTGACAGAAAAAAAGCAGCTGAAGTTGTGAAAGAATACTATCTTTCAGAGGTTAAAGCTCTACGAGAACTTTCTGTAGATGAGATGCTTGAACAACGCTATCAAAGACTTGTTGGAGTTGGTGCATATAGCGAATAAGTAGAAGAGCTAGAAGGGCTAAACTTCTAGTAAATTTTATAATAACTCTTATACAAAAGGTCACATGTAATGATTCATGAAATAGCAGATACTATTATACAGAGTATTGGTAGTATAGGGTATATAGGTATATTTTTTCTTATGTTTTTAGAAAGTAGTTTTTTCCCTTTTCCTAGTGAAGTGGTTATGATACCTGCTGGGTATTTGGCATTTAAGGGAGAGATGAATATCTATCTAGCTATACTAGCAGGTATTTTGGGTTCTGTAGCAGGAGCAGTATTTAATTACTATCTTGCAATGAAATTTGGACGCACTTTTTTGTTAAAATATGGAAGATATTTTTTCTTAAAAGAAGAGAGTCTTGATAAATTAGAGCTATTTTTTGCAAAGCATGGAGAGATTTCTACCTTCAATGGTCGCCTTATCCCTGGAATACGCCAATATATCTCTTTGCCTGCGGGACTTTCGCGTATGAATCTTGCCAAATTCTCTTTTTATACAGCATTAGGAGCAGGAATTTGGGTCATTGTATTAGTTTTATTAGGATACTTTTTGGGATCAAATGAAGCTATGATTAGTGAATATTTGCGTACAGCTACAGTGATAGCTTTATTATCTGTAGCATTTATTACACTGTTTTATATTGTGCGTAGCAAAAGAAGAAAAGAGATAACAAAATGATAGAGTCACAAAAACCCACACTTTTTGGCTATGGAATTACTACTAAAGCGATTGCAAAATCTCTTGGTGGTGGATGTATATTTTTTGATGATAAGGTGACAAAGTCCTATTATGATGAAAATCATAACCATATTCTTCCCTCCCATCTTTTTGATCCTGACGCAAGTAGCTTAGAAGTTACTACTCCAAGTCTTCGTCCTACACACCCTTTGATTATGTCTGCTAAGAATTTGATGAGTGAGTATGATTATATTCTTTCCCAGCAAAAAAAACACCCACTTACTATTTGGATTAGTGGAACCAATGGTAAAACAACTACAACACAAATGCTTACACATCTTTTAGAACAAAAAGGTGCATTAAGTGGAGGTAATATTGGTACACCTTTGGCAGATCTTGATAGTAATGCACCTATATGGGTATTAGAATCTAGCTCTTATACGCTCCATCATACGACTATAGTTTCCCCTAATATCTATATTCTTTTGCCTATTACGCCCGATCATCTTGATTGGCATGGCAATGCTAAAAATTATGAAGAAGATAAACTGCGACCACTTTTAAGTATGAAAGAGGGCGAACTAGCTTTAGTACCCAAAGGGCTAAACCTTCCTAAAACGAATGCTTTTGTTGTAGAGTATGATAATGTAGAGTTTTTGGCAGAGTATTTTGATATAGATGCTAGTAAAATAAATTTTAGAGGGGCATTTTTGGAAGATGCTCTTTTGGCTATGGCTGTAACAAAAGTTTTATTTGATGAGATTGATTATACTTGTATCAATAGTTTTGTACTTGATGCTCATCGCCAAGAAGAACAGTATGATACGCTAGGACGCTTATGGGTGAATGACTCCAAAGCTACTAATATTGACGCAACAATACAAGCAATCAAAGGCTACGCAGAGAATCCTATACATCTGATATTAGGTGGTGATGATAAAAGTGTAGATTTGAGACCACTTTTTGTGTTGATGCAAAAGCATAGTATTACAATATATACAATAGGCAAAAATAGCACTAGACTCTTAGAGCTTGCAAGAGAATATAATATAGCATCGGTAGAGTCTAATACCCTAGAAAAAGCTATTGAATTTATAGACCAAAATCTAAAAACTACCGATGTAGCTCTCCTCTCTCCTGCTGCTGCTAGTTTTGATCAATTTAGTTCTTACAAAGCAAGAGGAGAGCTATTTATGAAGCTTTCTTCTGACTTAAGCTAATATTAAGAATAATTGGCTATAATTTCAGCCACTTCAAATAATATGTGGCTCCATAGCTCAGTTGGTAGAGCAAAGGATTGAAAATCCTTGTGTCGGCGGTTCGATTCCGTCTGGCGCCACCACTTCATTTTAACAAAATCATACCTTCCATATATAATATATCAACATTAAGCTATACTATTTCCTATATTTTTATTAAAGGATACTCAATGCTTATAGATCAAGCCACATCAGAACCAATTAAAAATGTTTTTAAAATAGGATGGGAAACTATTATACTAAATATCCCAACTCTTTCTACTGCTATTACTCTTTTGCTTTTACTTAATATTGCAAGTTTTATGAACCTTATGCTCCTTAATATAGTATTAGTAATTTTTTCTGGAATACTAGTTGTATCAGCACAAATATATATAGGTCGAACCTTTTATGAAGCTGTAGGTATGAATGATTTTGCATCTACTATCAGAGAAGCTACAGTTATGGATTTTTTTAAAAAACATATAGGAGTTGCTACAGGAAGTTATATTGCTTGGATTACTCTTTTTATTCTGCCAATACTAGTTATTGTACTTTTTTTACCACAAGGAGCAGAACCAACAACAGAAGATATAGATAATTTTCTTTTGGCATTTATCCCTTTTATAGTGATTATGCTAATTGTACTCTATGTTCAGCCACTGGTACAAGCTAATGTGATTGTATCAAATACTTTTAAAGAGGGCTTTAGAGCTGTTATGACTATTTTTTCTAAAAAAGTATGGACAAAAGCCTTTACTAGAAGATATTTTTCTTATTTAACTCGCTTTGGGTTGATTATTTTTGCTACGCTATTTTTGTTAGGGTTAGTTATAGGTTTTACTGGTCTCTCTGCTATTGATATAAAAAGTGAAATAGTACAGATGAGCATGGCAATACTCAATACAATTCTTAGTTTTTTATTTATGATAATTACAGCAATTTTTATTATGTTGGCTGATAAAATAGCAGAACCCTTGGTAAGTGAGTAGTGCTAGTCTAAACTTTGGAGCTATTTGAGCAAATTTCAGAGATTCTCTTGCTTTTTACTCCTCTATAAACTGCTATTTGTTATAATGCCGTTACCTGAGTGGTTCGATAACTGTATATGGGGTCCAACATTCGTTTTCGTAGGACAGGTAGTCAGATCTGTGTGTGGGTATTTTTGTTTGAACCTTTCGCAAGGTTAGAATCTGCCCCCTAAGGATCTGCTCTCTCCTACACCGTTGGCTTTTTAGGGCCGACTTTAGACAGAACGGCCACTTGGGGATTCCTACTAATTTTTATTAATATATATAATTGTGTCTATTCCTAATGATTAATTAAAGGTAATGTAATGAATGTTTTAATTGTAGGTGCAGGTGGTAGAGAGTATTCAATAGGTTTAGCACTTAAAAAAGATGATGCTGTAGAGAAGCTTTATTTTGCTCCTGGTAATGGTGCATCTGATACACTTGGAGAGAATATCTCAATTAGTGACTTTAATGAATTAGCTGATTTTGTTGAATCTAATGGAATTGACCTTACAATAGTAGGGCCTGAAGGACCATTAGTTGATGGTATCGTAGATACTTTTCAAGCAAGAGGACTTGCAATATTTGGACCAAGCAAAGCAGCAGCACAGCTAGAGGGTTCAAAGATATTTATGAAAAATTTTCTAGCAAGACATAGCGTTCCTACAGCTGCTTATATAGAAACTGATTCTCTTGAGAAGGCATATAAGTTTATTAATACGCTTCAAGCTCCAATTGTTGTAAAAGCAGATGGTTTATGTGGTGGAAAAGGTGTGATTATTGCTCAAAGTCAAGATGAAGCAAAAAAAGCAGCAGGAGAGATGCTCTCTGGTAACTCATTTGGTGACGCAGGAACTTCTATTGTAGTAGAAGAGTTTTTGGATGGCTATGAACTTTCTGTTTTTGCTATTTGTGATGGGAAAGATTTTGTGGTACTTCCAGCAGCACAAGATCACAAAAAACTCCTTAATGATGACCAAGGACCAAATACAGGTGGAATGGGTGCGTATGCTCCAACACCTTTAGTTAATGATGAGATTTATAGAAAACTTGATGAGAGAGTTATTAAACCTACTCTTAAAGGGATGGAAGAAGAAGGTATGCCATTTACAGGTGTGCTTTTTATTGGTGTTATGGTGGTGAATGGGGAACCTATTATATTAGAGTATAATGTTCGTTTTGGTGATCCTGAATGTGAAGAATTGATGCCTTTACTCAAATCTCCTGCAAGTGAACTTTTTTATAAAGCAGCTGTAGGAGACTTAAAAAGTGCGAGTATAGAGTTTTATGATAAATATGCTGTAGGAGTGGTAATGGCTAGTAAAGATTATCCATACAAAAGCTCCCAAGCAGCAGAAATTATTATAGACGATATTGTACATGATAATATAGAAGCTGATGCTCATATTTCTTTTGCTGGTGTAAGTCGTGGTGATGATGGAAAATTATTTGCAACAGGTGGGCGTGTATTAGTGTGTGTAGGTATGGGAGATAGTATTACACAAGCCCATGAAAGAGCCTATATGCTTTGTGGTCAAATACATTTTATTGGTAAGCAGTGTAGAACAGATATTGCCTATCAAGCATTACAATTAGAGGAATAAAAGATGCAAGAGACCCAAGATCAAGCACAAATTGTAACAGCAAGAAGAAGAGTTGGTGCTTTTATTATTGATGATTTAGTTGTGAGTTTTCTTGTTATATCAATCTTTTGGTCACAACTTTCCTCTTTATCAGATATTGAAGAAATTAATCAGTTTTTAACAGAGAATTTTTTGATTATTGTATCTATTAGAATATTTTATCATACTCTTTTTGTTTGGCAAAATGGTATGACTCTTGGTAAATATTTACTCAAAATGCGTGTAGTTCTGCTCTCTTCAGGAGAGACCCCTCCACTTAGTAGTGCTCTGATGCGTGCAACGCTTAGAGTTGTAAGTGAGACATTTTTTTATTTAGGATTTCTTATGGCGTTCTTTAATCCTCTTGCTCAAACCCTTCATGATAGACTATCAGGATGTGTGGTAATCGATGTATAAAATAATACTTACTCTAATCCCTTTTTTATGGATAATGGCTCTAGCCCAAGGCAAAATAGAGATAATGGCAGAAGACCTCTCTGCAAATGAAACAACCATTACAGCCAAAGGTAATGTAGTTGTTCATTATGATAACTCTATTATTCAATCTTCTTTAGCAACTTATGATAGAGCTAATAATTTACTAACTCTCAAAGGTAAAAGTGTTGAGCTTATGGGATATCAGGGGAGTAAAATAGAGAGTAATGAGGTGGTAATAAATACAGAAACTAAAGAGACTCATTTTAAGAAAACTTTTTTATCTGATGACCATGATATTTGGGTATTTGCAAATAGTGCAATTAAACAAAATGATGATCTTACATTTACTAGCTCTATGATGTCTAGTTGTGATGTGAATAGTTCTGACTGGACACTCTATTCTGGTAGTTCTCATTATGATGGTAAAAATCATTATATGACAATGCGTGATGTAAAAATGAAGCTTTGGGATATGCCTGTAATGTATACGCCTTATTTGGCATTTTCTACACATTCCAAGAGAAGCTCGGGATTTTTATTTCCTTCGTTTGGGTATAGTGATACGGAAGGATTTATCTATGAACAGCCTTTCTATTTGGCACCTTCTTTAAGTTGGGATATAGAGCTAAATCCACAAATTCGTACCAATAGAGGAGAAGGTATCTATGGAACACTTCGTTTTGCTGATTCTCCTTACTCTCATGGTGGTATTCGATTAGGGTACTTTAGAGATCAAGATAATTATGTTGAAGATTATGACTTAGAAAATAAAACGCATTATGGGTTTGAAATGCTTTATAGCTCTTCTAATGTGATAGAAAGAATACTCAACAAAAAAGTATCTGTAAGAGATGGACTTTATATAGATATTGCATTACTCAATGATATTGATTATATCTATTTACAAAAAAAGCCTATGAACCATTTTGGTGTCTCTTCGTTTATGGAATCAAAAGCTAACTACTTTGTGAATAATAGTGACTATTTTGCTGGTGTATATGCAAAATACTTTATTGATACAACCCTCAATGATAACAATGAAACAATGCAAATACTTCCGACTGTACAGTTACACAAATATCTTAAAACTATTTTTACTAATAATCTTACTTATAGTATGGATCTCACCACAAATAACTATACAAGAGAAGAGGGGACAACCGTTAAGTTAGCAGAATTTTATGCTCCTATAGAGTATACTACAACACTTTTTGATGGTTTTTTATCTCTCTCACTCAAAGAAGACTTGTATTATAAAAAAGCTTTTTATGGTAATGTTGTTTATGAAAATGATGAGTATGAGTATTATAATGCAATCCATAGAGCCAAAATTTTTACTGACTTAAGTAAAAAATATAATGAATTTGTGCATGTATTACAGCCCTCATTAACATATAGTCTTCCTAGTAATCAAGATACGCAACTTGAAGAATTTGAAGTTCTAGAAGATGATCAAAAGAAACTCTATTCTCCAGGCTTTGAAGAAGAAGATATAACTTTTCGTTTGAGTCAGTATTTTTATGATGATGGAGGAAACCTCAAATTTTATCAACGGCTTTCACAATCTTATTTACCAGAACAAGAAGAGTATAATTGGGGTGATATATCCAATGAGATGCAGTATAATATAGCCAATTGGAAACTTTATAATCTTTTGATTTATTCACATCAGTTTAATAAAGTTCAAGAGATGTCTAGTCGTATTAATTGGGGAGGTCATGGATATGGTGTTGGACTCTCACACTCTTATGAGCGTCTTTATTCTTGGGGTGAGAATGAAGAGATTAAGACTTACGAGAAGACAAATGATATAAAATTAGATTTAGGGTATCAACTTACAAATCGTTTGACTCTTAATATGGGTTTTACTTATGATATTGATAATGATAATACTGAAGATGAGTTACAATCACAATATCGTATAGGGTTCAAGTATGACAAAGGGTGTTGGAACCTTGCCTTAGGAATGAAGCAAGAGATTAGACCTATGCAGACAGAAGATGGTTCTAAATCTATTGAAGAGACACTTTTTGCCTTTCAGCTTAACTTTGTACCATTTGGTGGTGTTGCAATGTCATCAGAAGATGACAGAAGATACTAGATGAAATCACCCAAAAAGTCAACAGCTCTTTTTGAAAATCAAGAAGAAGCGGCAAAAGAGTTACTTGCTCTTATTCCCAATGAATATTTTAATCGTGAAGATAGTGTATTTATTGCCGTAAGTGAAGCAGGAGTTTATTTTGCTTCTTATCTTTCAACTGCACAACATATACCTATGAATATTCTTTTAAGTGAGCCAATATTTGCACCAAATAATCCTGAATTAGTTATTGCTATTGTAAGTGAGACAGAAGAGGTGGTTATGGATCATCTTTTAATAAACTCTTTTGGTATTGATAAAGATTATATTTATAGCGAAGCACATCGTCAATATGAAGAGTCTGTACTCTCTTATGTTTATAAATATCGCAAAGGTATACCTTTAGCAAATTTAGAGGGTAAAAATGTTATTTTGGTTGATGAATGTATTGAGACAGGATTAACCATAACCGTAGCTTTAAAATCTATGATTGAGATGGGTGTGAAGAGTGTTTATATTGCTGTACCTGTATTAGATAAGGTTCTTTATCAAAAACTATTGACTATTTGTGACGGCGTTTTTTCTCCTCATCAGATAGATGATTATATCTCTATAGAGTACTATTACAAAAACAAAGAGATATTGAATTTTGATACATTAGATAAGATAATAAAAAATAGTGGGCTACTAGAAGTATCCAAACAGACAAAGGAATAGAATTTTTATGGAACAAATTATTAAGTTAGAGACAAACCAAATCCAAGAACAGTATAGTTTTAATAAAGTGGCAAAACAAGCAAGTGGTGCTGTGATGTATAGTGTAGGAAAAGCAGTATTAATTGCCGCAGTTGCTATTGATGAGAAGGCTGTGGAAGATGATTTTTTGCCTTTGACTGTGCAGTACATGGAAAAATCTTATGCTGGGGCTAAAATTCCTGGAGGATTTATCAAAAGAGAGACAAAGCCAGGAGATTTTGAAACACTTACTTCTCGGATAGTTGACCGTTCTATTAGACCACTTTTCCCTCAAGGATTTTATTATCCTGTGGTTATGACTATATTAGTCGTAAGTAGTGATCCTCAGGTAGATATGCAAGTAGCTGCGTTGCATGCAGCAAATGCAGCTCTTTTTGTATCAGATATTCCTGTAAGTCAAAATGTATCAGCAGTTCGTGTTGCTAAAGTAGATGGAGAGATTACGATTAATCCTAGTTTGGATTTACTTAGCAGAAGTACTCTTGATCTTTTTGTTGTGGGAAGTGGTGAAGACCTATTGATGATAGAGATGCGAAGTATGGCTTCTAATAAAGTGGATGATGTAGAGATAATAGGTATGAGTCCTATGATGGGTGAGACTCCTGTTATTTTGGAACACCAAGAATCTAATGCTCTTGCTAACGAAGAACTTATTGAAGCTCTAGCTATTGCACTTGCTGGTATTAAAGAAGCTACAGATAGCTTTACAAAAGAATTTACACCTTTAGCAAGAGAACCTCTTGATCTTGAGCTAAAAGAAGAGAAAGGTGATATTGAGCTATATGAATTTATTGCTACTAATTTTGCTACACAAGTAAAAGAAGCAGTGAATGAAATGGCAAAAAGTGAGCGAAGTTCAGCCCTTAAAAGAGTAAGAAAAAGTATTGTAAGTGCTTTAGAAGATGCGGGAAAAACTGTAGATGAAGCACTTATAAAAAAAGTATTAGAGAATTATAAAAAGAGTGTTGTACGAGCAATGATACTCGAAGATGGTATTCGTGCAGATGGAAGAGAACTTGATGAAGTGCGTCCTATTAGCATAGAAACAAGTCTTTTGCCAAGTGTACATGGCTCATGTCTGTTTACAAGAGGAGAAACACAGGCATTAGTTTCTGTAACACTTGGAGATAGCAAAGATTCTCAAGCCTATGAACTCATTACCAATAAACAAAGTTTGTATGAAAAGTTTATGGTTCATTATAACTTCCCTGGGTTTAGTGTAGGTGAAGCCAAGTTTAATGGTGCTCCAGGACGAAGAGAATTAGGGCATGGAAACTTAGCAAAAAGAGCTTTAGAACCAGTAATTGATTTGGATTTAGATGGAACTATTCGTTTGGTTTCTGAAGTATTAGAGAGTAATGGTTCTTCTTCAATGGCTACTGTTTGTGGTGGTGCTTTGGCATTACGCTCAGCAGATATAGATATTGTAGACCTTGTTGCAGGTGTGGCTATGGGCTTGGTTACAGATGGGAATAAACATGCTATCTTAACAGATATCATGGGGCTAGAAGATCATGATGGTGATATGGATTTCAAAGTTACAGGAACACGCAATGGTATCACAGCACTTCAAATGGATATTAAATTAGGTGGTATAGAACTCAGCCTACTCCAAGATGCACTCAACAAAGCAAGCACTGCCAAAAACCATATCTTAGATTTAATGGAAGAAGCAGAAGCAAATACAAAACCTAGTGAAGCACTTCCTAGTACAGAATTTTTTACTATTCACCCTAGTAAAATTGTAGATATTATAGGAAAAGCAGGCTCAACTATTAGAGAGATTATAGATATGTTTGATGTAAGCATAGATCTTGATCGTGATAAAGGTGGTGTAAAATTAGTTGGTGGAGATAAATCCAAAGTAGAAGCAGCCAAAGCACATATTGAAGGTATCGCCAATACACCAGTTAAAAAACAAACTATCTATGAATTAGGGAAAGTATACTCTGGAAAAGTCAAAAAAATTGTTGAATTTGGTATCTTTGTAGAAATGCCAGATGGTTTTGATGCACTCTTGCACATCTCAAAAGTATCAAAAGAGCGAATAGATACTCTTTCTGATAAATATAGTGAGGGAGATGTAATAGATGTTATTGTTATGGAACAAAAAGGCAAAAAGGTTGGCTTGGCTACACCTGATTTTTTAAGTTAAATAAACCTTTATTAGGAGAGTACTATGCCTATCAAAAAGAAGTGATGAGACTTAATTTAGTAGGGGCAATCCCCAATGCCAATGAAATAAGGAAAAAAAAGGTAAAGTAACACTAACAAAAAGAATTTTTAAAGAGAGAAAATATGCTAAAAAAAAGA
>JADGER010000159.1 GCA_016744315.1 Sulfurovaceae bacterium | reverse complement strand
TGCATTTTATAAAACAACACTCTTCCCAAAAAGTATAAATTACTTGCAGACTCCTCTATCTTTTGCAAATTTTGCACTCTTTAAAGCCCAAGTTAACTGTTTTTTATCACAACTCTTTTCTACTTTACAGATACTCTCATACATAAAAGCAGACTCCACAAATTTGCAATCTCTCTCATGCCATTGGGACGCGGTAAGAAGATACCAAGTATATGAGTCCTTATTCCCAAACTCTACTGCTAGTTGTAACTTTTGTGAGGCTACGCTATAGTTTTTCTTTGCATAATGGATATATCCTAACATTTTATGTCCATAGGGTTTTCCATATCCATAGGCTAAGGAGTCTGTAAAGTCTTTTAAGGCTTCATCCAATTTATCTGTTGTGTAGTAGATGCCTCCTCTTATATGCAGTAGATAGGGATCCATTTTATCGTAACTAATAGCTTCATCTATATACTTTAGTGCTTTATCATACTGCTTTAAATTTCTATAGACCTCTGCTTTTCCTTTGAGTGCTCTAGTGTTTTGTGGTATATCTTTGAGAGATGCTTCATAATCTGTCAAAGATTTTTGATACTCTCCTAGATAATAGTAGGCGTTTGCTCTACTAGTTAAATACTCCGCATTGGGATAGAGAGCAATAGCTTTGCTAAAGTAGGGTATTGCATCTTTATATGCCGTCTCTTTTCGAGAGACAAAGAGACTATAGCCTTGTGTATACTCAACAAAACCTTGTAGCCTTTTAAGAGTAGGGTTTTTATCTTCAAGGGCTTTACTCTCTTTTAGAAAAGTCTCTATCTCTTCTATAGAACCACCCCATTTAGGTTGCAAAAAATTAATATAGTTATCTCGTATTACCACAGAGAAAGGATTATTTTGGAGTCCTTCTGCTAAATACTTATCACGCAACTTTATGTGACTTCTAACCGATAGTACACTTATCAAATATGTATAGGCTATGGATTGTTTAGGATTTTTCTCTACTACAAATAGTAGCTCATCTTTTGCTTTTCTAAAGTGAGCTTGCATCTTGGCAAACTGTTGAGAAGTTGTTTCACTACTCCATCGAGTCCCACGAGATAACCACCCTAGATTACGATGATATGCACCCATAGCCAAATGAGCAAAAAGAGAATCAGGAGACTTTTTTTGCCACAACTCCAAATCTTTTTCCAAGAGAGGATCAGAGTTACTAAATGCACTCATTGCATGTAAAAGTGTACGCTCTTTTGTTATATCACGCTCATACTCTTTTTGAAGAATCAGTAGTTTTTTATCTAATGTTTCAAACTTATGAGTTTTTAAAAGCTCTAAGCAAAAGGCTTTGCCACTAAGAGTACTATTTACATCTGCTAGAGCTTGCCCTATAAACAGTATAAAGAGACAGAGTATTATAAATTTTTTCATTTTTCATTTCCTAATTTTGAGATTTTTAATACTAACATAAAGTTGACTATTAGCTGATTATAAAAACAACTTATCTCGTATATTCTCAACAATATAACATGCACCGCTATGTGTTAAGTGACTAGCATCAAAAGCTATGGGTATACCCTTTGGGGTGGTGGTGGTACAGCCATTTGCATCACATAAGAGTTTTAATATAGAGATATATGTAACATTTTCTTTTTTGAGATATGTTTTCATATAATAGTCTACAGAGGCTACTTCTTTATATTTTCCTGCACTTTTGTAAATGGAGCGTGTGTCTTCAGTTGGGGGTAAATTTGCAAGAAGACGGGGGAGGGATTGGAGGTATTCCATATTAGGTCCAAGAACTATGATTCTTTTGCTATATTTGCCTAAAAATTTGATGCTACTAAGCAGTTGCTCTTTTTCGGAGTATTTCCAGTGGGCAGAGAGGATAATAGTGTCAAACTCTTTGTTTATAATCAATTCTTGATATGCCCACTGCATCAGGTCAGAGCATCTTTTTGTTCCAGTATAAGGTAGAGTAGGATGACAGCCTGAAGCAGTGACTTGGGTGATGGTAATATTGTCTTCTTTGGCTTGATCTAAGGCACTATAAAAATGTGCTGCATGACTATCACCTATAAGGAGATAGTTTTTTTTGCCTTGGGTGTGTGTGATACATTTGCTCTTATCAAAGAAGTTAATACTATCATAGTCACTTGTCAAAAAACACTCTCCTGAACGGAACTTTGAAGTATTATAATCAAGATAGGTTGAAGCAATATTTTTGTGCTCTAAAGAGAGGCTAGTAAAGGCATAATAAGAACCCAAAGAGACAAGGAGTGTACTTATAATCATAGCCAAAGTATAGTTTTTGCCTTTTGTAGATTTTTCTATATATTTCCAGCTAAGATAGCCCAAAAGAAGTGAACCGAATAATAAACCTATCTGCTCTTGATTACTAAGTGATGGGCTTATTTGGAGTTTATAAAAGACAATAAGTGGCCAGTGCCATAGATAGATGGAGTATGAAGTATTTCCTATAAGTATAAAGAGTTTATTAGATAAAAATTGACTTGTTATATTTGGTTCTTTACCTACAAAAAGTATCAAAGCTGTGGCTAGAGTGGGAAGAAGTGCATGTATACCTGGGAAGAGTGTAGTTTCATCATATAAAAATAGAGAAAGTAGCAGTAGAGCCAAAGCCAAAACTCCCAAAGAGTTATTTAAGTTTTGTGGGAGTTTATATTTGTGGAGTGATATAGCCACTATTCCACCTATAATAAATTGAAAAAATCGTGAGGGTGAAGCAAAAAAGGCAAAAGATTTATCATAAGAGATAAGGAATTGACTGAGTATCAAAGATACAAAAGCTATAAAGAGTAAAAGTTTGAAAATATCTTTTTTTGCTTTGGCAAAGAGTAGCATAATCAGAAGTGGAAAGAGAAGATAAAACTGCTCTTCTACACTAAGAGACCAAGTATGTAGCAGTGGAGCAAACTCCATAGCATCATTAAAATAATCTGCTTCTAAATAAAAATAAAAGTTTGATACATACAAAAGTGTAGCAATAAGACTAGAAGAAAAATTTAGGGCTTCATGGGGTAATAGTATAAAGTATCCAAAGATAGCACTTACTACAACCATTACAAGCAGAGCAGGAAAGAGCCTTTGTACTCTTTTGGTATAAAAGTGCATTAATGAGAAAGAGTTGTTATTTAAATCACGCCATATAAACCCCATAATCAAATAGCCAGATATAACAAAAAAAATATCTACACCAACATATCCTCCTGATAATAGCTGTGGATTGATATGAAAAATAACTACACTCATTACAGCAATAGCTCGTAGACCTTGTATATCCCATCTATACGCAGACATTATAGACTACTCATTCACTTGATAATGAAGCTTTAATCCTTCATCTGTCATCATAAATCCAGAGAGTACTATTTTGCCCTCATGTACCATATTGTGGTGCATCTTGCATAAGGGGATAAGATTATATTTGTGATTTTTATGAAAGTGTTTTATATTGCCATTTTCATCTGCTTCTTTTTGTTGATGGATATGGTGAATATCTTCTACAGCCTCATTACATAATGCACATTTATTGATAAAGAGTTTTTTATTATATCTACTTCGTTTTTGTTTTTGGAGTGTTGTAATATCATTCGTTTGTGAGACAAGTGCATCTCGTATAGTCTGTGCCATAGAAAGAAATTGACTATCAATATGCAAAGATTTGGCAAACTCTAATCCATAAAGACTATCACCCATACCTAGTTGTAAAACACGATTATAGATAAGTCTATCACTTTGTTCATCATACTTGATACCCAAATGCAAAAAGATAAGTTCTTTAAGGTTTTGCAGTTGTGGAATATATTTAAGCTGATGAAGATGTGTCGCAAAAATAAAAGTACTTTTGAGTGAAATCAAACGCAAAATAGCACTAGATACTATAGCTAGAGCAGATGTGGTTTCTGTGCCTTGGCTAATTTCATCACCCAATATAAGCGATCGTTCATCTGCACGGTTAAAGATATTTTTGAGTTCCATCATCTCTACACTAAAAGTAGAAAGCCCTTTGTAAAGATTGTCTTTTGAGACTATACGAGTAAAGAGTTTACTATAAAGACCAAATCGCAATTCTATCGCAGGTACAAAAAATCCAGCCTGTGCCATAATAACACATAGCCCTATACTTTTCATCAAAGAGGATTTTCCAGAAGAGTTAATCCCATACAAAAGTATACCATTGACTCCCTCTCCATTGCTAGCATTGAGTGTAATATGGTTGTGTTTGGTATTTATATTTGTACCTAAATAAATATCATTTGGTATATAAATACCACTCTCATCATTGGCTTCTATAATAGGATGACGCAGACCTATCACTTCAAAAAAGTTTTCATCTTCTATATGAGGGCGTGAGAGATTAAGGTCTTTGGAAATTTTGGCATTAGAAATAGCTACATCAATATTTGCAATAAACTCAATAAGTTTGTCAAAAAGTAGAGAAAAAGAGTTTTCTATAGTATCTAAGCTCTCTATATATCTTTTTTTGACCAAACTAATAAGCTTGACTTGATTGGCTTCATAATTTTGTGTCACCTCATCAAATAAAGTAGAATGGAATTTAACTTTATTTTTGAGGTGTTTGTAGCTAAAGTCTTTGAAAAAATAGTGCTTGTTATCTACACTCACAAAAGAGTCTAAAAGAGCTTTTTCTATAAGTGTAAATCTATTTTTGGTAAGAGCAATAGAGTAGCCCTCACTCTCCATATATCCAACTATTGCATAGTTTGTAGTAGTCTCTTTATCATTTGTAAAAAGAGAATCTATATGTGTGGCTACGCTTTGCATTTTTACTAATTCTTTGTTCTTATTACCGACTATTGTATCAATATTTGGATAAACGCCATCTATAAAAATATTCTCGTTAATTTGATCCATTCGAAACTTAGCACAAATTTCAAGATCAAATGTACGCTCTAGCATAAGTTGCATCTCTTTGCTATCATCAAGAAGTTTATTATCTATTTCCAACTTCTTATCTTGGGCATTTATTATAAGGCTAATTATAGAATCCAAAGACATAGCAATATAACTTAGCTCCACAGGGTGAAGTTTACGCAGTTTTATTCTTCTAAGAATTCGTTCTAGGTCATATATCTGTTTGAGATAAGTTTCAAATTCATTGACAAAAGGTAAAAGTTTATCGGTAAGGTCATAACGAGCCTCCAAAATAGCTTTATCACAAATGGGATTGAGCAGTCGTTCTTTGAGTAATCGTTTCCCAAATGCTGTAGAGGTTTTATCTACAAGTTTAAGAAGTGTCACCTCGGAAGGGTCACGAGAAATAACAGAGAGCTGTTCAGAGGCATTATTCCCCACATACATATAACGATTATTCCCCAAAAACTGCGGTCGGTTGATTTTGGCAATAATACTTTGGTC
>JADGER010000158.1 GCA_016744315.1 Sulfurovaceae bacterium | reverse complement strand
TTTTTGCATTCCCTCTTTTTGTAATATTCTAGCATTATATAAAAAATCTTTATGTGCGTGTACTACCCAAAAGTATTCTGGCATATTTTCATTTTGATACTTATCTTTAAGATTTACAGCTGGTTCTACTTGAAGTTTACTCTCTAGTAATATGGCATAGTTTTCAAAAAAATGACTCTCATATTGATTGTCATGGAGATTATGCATAATAAAATCATACACTACTACATCTTTTTTTGTCTTCTCTATTGCTACAAGTGTTTCTCTAAATTGATCTTTGGAGACTTTGGAATAATAGCCCATATAATACAAATGATACAAAGCCAAAAAGACAATAGCCCCTATTACAGCAATTTTGAGCCAATAAACTTTTAGCAAATAAATACCATAAGCAACAAGTACTATTAATGCAGGAATCACAATAATCATACTTCGTTCTATAAGTATAGAAAACCCTGTAATACTTTTGATATACGGTAACAAGAATCCCATAACTATCCATAGAAACAAAAGAGCTGTAGAGTGAGAGTAGAGCTTTTTGAAAAAGAGTGAGCCAATGCTTACAACTGCTAAAAGTAAAAATATTTTTTCCAAAAAAGGACTTAAAATATAGGCTTTGAGATAGTCTATAAAAAAGAGTGCATCAGGTGCTTGCATCCAATAGCTTGATGTTTGAATATGCTCTATAATCCTTTCTATAAGTGGTGCAAGAGCTATAAGCATCAAGAGAGCTGAGAGTAGTGCAAGTTTGAAAAGTGCTACTCTTTTTTCTTTGTCTATAATAAGATAAAAAAGAAATACAAACACTTGTGAAGCCACAAGAAAAAATCCAAAATAGTGTGTATAGATTGCTAAAATAGAAAAAAGAAGATAGAAAAATAAATTCTGTTTGGAATGATTTTTAAGTAACTTACTAAAATAGAGATACGAAAGAGCCGAAAATAAAAAAAGTATTATATTAGAACGAACTTCTTGTGAATAGAGTATCAAAAAATAGTTTGTGCCTGCAATCAAAGAGGCATAAATACCAACCTCTTTATTATAAAGTTCTTTCCCCAAGAGATACAGCACAAAAATAGCAAGAGATCCTGATAATGCACTCAAAGCTCTCCCTGAATATTCAGAAAATCCAAAGAGTTGATACCAAAACCATAAGAGTGCTTGATAAAAAGGAGGGTGTACATCACCCATAGTTTGATTATATACAAAAGCTAGACTATTGCTAGGATTTGATATTTTGATACTAAATATCTCATCAAACCAATAACTTTGAAATATAAGCCCTTGAAAGCGTAAAAAAATTGCCAAACCTAGAGTAAAGAGTAAAGCAATAAAAAAAGTATGCTCTTTGATATAATTTTTTGATTTTTTATACATAAAGATATCCTTTGTACTATTTATTTTTTTGTTCTATTAAAGTATTGAGCTAACCACTCTCCTATCAAAATACTTTTCATTAATCCACCTGTATTTGCCATATGTGTTTTTGCATTTTCTACGGTTCCATCAGCTTGCATAGTGTAGTTTGTATTATCTTTAAGAGCCATTCCCAAATCAAATAATTCAAATCCTAGATCTTTATAAGCACTTGCATAAATACTACGAGAGAGCGTATAACTCTCTTTGTTATTATACAAAGGAACCATATACAGTTTTTGTTTACCATATATTTTTTTGCTCCATTGTGCATTTGTATGCGTATTATTATCATCCATAAAAATAGTACTAGTATTACTATCATGAAATGCTTTTTCCATAAATCTAGGATTAAATTCTGTAACTGTTCTCATATCCCATCGAATAAATTTTGTATCATGATTATCATTCAAAGCTTTGGCTTTGGCTAGTTTTGGGTTGACTATTTTTTCTATATAATATCTATAAATAGAAGGAGATTGTAATAGCAAATGATAGTTACTTTTGAGATACTCTGAGTAGCGAGTGTAGTATCTCTCGAAAGTATCAAAAGATATATATTTATTATAAAAACTTTCTATATTTTGGTGTGTATATGCGTCAAAATCCTTCTCTTCCCAACTGAGTATTTCATAGTAAGATTCTTCTGATACTTTAATACTTTTAGGGGTTCTTTGCATATTTTTAATATCAAACGAGAAAATAACAACTCCATCATCTTTGAGATAGTATTGAGAAATTTTATCAAATAATAAACTAGTATTTTGCGTAAGAAGATTTGATTCATAGGCATACATCGCTACTTTTTTACCCGTGAGTTGTTCAATAACCTGAGGAATTACTCCCCAAGATATAGAACTATCTCCAAAAAATATAATATCTATAGATTTTTTTGGTTGGTGAAAGATATGATTAATTTTATAATCATGCGGACCTCTTTGTTCCCATACTTTTTTGCTAAAAGAGAGATCTAAATCATATTCATTTGCTATTTTAGCATAATGTGAATAAAGAGGATTATCAAAAACTGTTTGACTCATATCTACTGTTTCTTTGATAACAATACTCTTTTGTAAGACTAAAGATAAAAAGAGAGAACTAAAAAGTATAAGAAGTATGCTTGTATTTGATAACTCTTTAGGGGTATGACTTAGAAACTTTTTTACTGTCCAAAGAGTAAAGAGTATGATAACTCCTAAAAGCCCAATAGTCGTAATTCCTAGAGAAAAAGGTTTCCCTTGGAGTACATCCAAAAAGAGTAGAAAAAATATTATATAAAAAAGCCCTACTAAAAGTAGGGTATAAAAGTTTTGATAGGTTAAAAATCTCTTCATACATTTCTCCTAAAAATCAAAATAGATAAATGGCAAAGGATCACCACTAAAAGTAAATGTTACTAGTATCAAAATAGATAAGACAAGTAATCCTATACGATTTGTATTCATCACTACGAAGCCCTCTTTATCTACTTGATAGAATTTAAATATATGGTCTAAAATAGGATAAAGAAGCATCATAAAGATAACAAATTGATAGTAGGGGCTAGAGTGGTTGATAAAAAGACTATTATCTAATCCAAACATCTTTTGTACTATAATAATTGCCTCACTATATTCTAATCTAAAGAAACTCCAAGCTACAACAATAAGTATCATAGTAATCACCCATCGTATAGTGCTATAGACCCGAAGATACTCTTTCCCCAAAGCTTTTTCTGCTACCAAAATTATCCCATGGATTGCACCCCATATAGCAAAGCCCATCCCTGCACCATGCCAAATTCCTGAAAGTATAAATACAATCATAATATTCATATAAGTTCTATAGTTTCCCTCTTTACTCCCCCCTAAAGGAAAATAGAGATAATCTCTAAACCAAGTAGAAAGACTAATATGCCATCTATGCCAAAACTCTGTAATTGTAGTCGCAAGATATGGATAGTTAAAATTAGCAGGAAGCCTAAAGCCCATAAGAAGTGCAAACCCTATAGCCATATCACTATAGCCACTAAAATCTGCATAGATTTGTGCAGAAAAACCAAGCATAGTAGCCCACGCATCTACAATACTCATGCTCTCCACACCATAAGAAATATTCCAATTAACATACGCACCTATGTTATCAGCAATAAGAAGTTTTTTAATAAGCCCCACGATAATAAGAAGTAGAGCCAAGGTAATAGTGGTCGAAGTTAGTCGTTCTTCTTTAAATATATTCCCAAAGATATTTTTAGCCCTAAGTATAGGTCCTGCTGCAAGGTGTGGCCAAAATGCAATAAAAAGTAATATATCCAAAAAACTCTGATTTGCTTCTATCTCTTTGTTGTAAATATCAATATAGTACCCTATCATAGAAAAGGTATAAAAAGATAATCCCAAAGGCAAAATTAAATCTAAAGAAGCCCCTTGGAGTGCAACTAAATCAATAAAATAGTTATAGTATTTAAAAAAGAGCAGAGGAAGAAGGGCTAATCCAATAACTATCCATAAACTTTTTTTATCTTCTTGAAGATACTTTGTACTATATTTTCCCAAAAATGCATGATAGAGTAAAAGCAAAACGGCAGGAGGATACCATGATGCATAAAATAATAAAGAAGCAATAGCAATAAAATGATTTCTGCTATGTGCTGAGAGATGAATCTTTTTTGTTTGAGGTAATTGAAATAGAACAAAATAGAGTGTAAAAAAGAGTGTTAGTTCTAAAATAACAATATTATTAGTAAAATTCATTTGTACCCTAAATACTCATTTTTTTAAATATAAACTCAGGAATAGAAGTGATTATAAACATAATATATTTCCACATCCATTTAGTATAAAGTACATTTTTCCCTCGTTGTTGGGCTTTAAATATATCTTTGGCTACCTCTTCTGGCTGGGCTGTAAGTTTTTTGGGTAGATCCATATCTGCTGTCATTTTGGTTGCTACAAAACCAGGTTTGACTGTGAGAACATGCACCTGAGACTCATAAAGTCTATTTTGTAACCCTGAAAGATATGCTGTGAGACCTGCTTTGGCTGAACCATAAATATAATTGCTTTTTCTCCCTCTATCTCCTGCAACAGAACTAATCCCCACAATAAATCCTGCTCGTCTTTCTTCAAAGTCATTTGCGATGATATTAAGCAGATTAACTACACCCGTATAGTTTGTATCTATTATCTTATGAGCTTCATCACTGTCTATTTGTGCTTTTTCTTGTTCTCCTAAATAGCCAACCGCAGAAATAACACCTAGAGGTTTTTCTGCAAGAGAGTCATAAAATACTTGATGTGATGCGTAGTTTAAAATATCTAATTCAACTAACTCTACGGCTTTTTCACTTCGTACTCTAATATCCTCTGCAAATGCTTCTAGCTCAGAAATATTTCGTCCTGCTAGATAAATATCATAACCATTTTGGGCATATTCTCTAGCTGTTGCTTTTGCAATATCACTTTTAGCTCCTACTATTATTATATAACTCATATTATATTCCTACTCTTTTTGATTGTAATGATTGGAATGTTTCCATCATATTATTTTTTTCTCTATATTCTCTAAAGGTCTCTATTTGTGGATAACCTTGTTCAAATGTTTCTTTGCTTACTCGCACATCTTTGGTAAGATAAATACGCCCTTTGTATTTAATGACTAATTCATCTAATTGATCCAAAAGTTCAAACAATCCCTTTTCTATCTTGAAATCGAGTGCTAAACTATACCCTTCTATCGGAAATGATAGATAATTTTCATTAGCTTTACCATAGAGTTTGAGTACTGCGAGAAAAGAGCCTTTTCCTGAATCAGAGATAGCCGTAAGTACAGCTTTTAAGCCCTCATAACTTGTCTCTTTTGGAAAGATAAATTGATATTGAGTGAAACCACCTTTGCCATAAATACGGTTCCAATGACCTATGGCATCAAGTGGATAAAAAAATGTATTTATATCAACGCGTTGTTTGGATACACCATCAGGTGCTTTTCCATAGTAAAGCCAATTAAATGCTCGTACACTCCAATTATTT
>JADGER010000157.1 GCA_016744315.1 Sulfurovaceae bacterium | reverse complement strand
CTATTATATAGTTCAGATAAGCAACATTTAATTGACTTTTTTTTATTAGATTATAACTACAAAAAGAATTTAATATTTGCTGTTACTAATAATATGTTAGATTGTCATTTAGATGATATTACAGATTTATTATTTATAAACAAAACATCTTGGTTATTATGTATATTTTTATTTGTAAGAGATAGGAATCATGTTAAATTCAAAGAAGTATTAGATAGTTTATTTTACAAATGTACAAAAAAACACCAAGACTTTGTAATTACCGTTTTAGGGCATATAAGTAAGTTAGATTTTACTTTTTACAATCTTTTAGAATACTATACTTTCGAGATGAAAAATAAATATCAACATATATATACAGCAAAAAAAATATCTGATACAAAAAAGAATTCTCAATATGACCCTCTTGTCCCATTGATTTCTACAAGAATTGAAATTTATAAAAATCAATCTAATGATAAAGACTACATAGAATTAATTTTTCAAGATATTGATTTGTCTAATGAACAAGATATATTTAATTTTTATAGACTTTTATATAAACTAGTTTTAGATTATCCTTATTTAGCAATATCTACTATTTATGAATACTCATTACTTAATAATAAAGAATTTTATAAAAAATTTTTAGAAATCATTAATGTAGCTAGATATAACTATCCAGATGTTTTTTGGGAGTGTTCATTAAAATATAATATGCAAGAAATTTTAAATATTACTGAAGATTCCTCAAGCCTACATAATAAAACAATTGAAGAAATGCATGATTGGCATTGGTATAAGTCAATATCTTTTTTTACGAAAGATGAACAAAAATTTAATACTATTTTAAAAACTTTTATAGAAAGTAATTCTTTTCAAGAATTCATTAGTTCTTTTTTTCCTAATAAATAAAATTTAGAATAGAGTGGTTTACTAGGAATATTTTCCACATATCGTTTTTTTCTATTGGATTAATATTTCACTTTCCAATAATTAGTGTATGTGTGATTTTACTTGGCTTTTCAATATTTAAAATCCTTTTAGGTTTTAGTCCATTAATTACTAAACAGTCAAGTTTTTTCGTTTTTAAAAACTTGATTGTACATTTATCAACTGATGTATGTCCAAGTTTGAGTAAATCTTTTGTATTAATATATTTAACAAACTTTTCTTTTGATGTATTAAACTTTTTAAAAATACCATCGACATTTGTAAGAATTATAAATTTTTTTGCATTTAATAGCCAATAAAAATAACATGCTATTGCATCTGATGTTATATTCCAAGTTTTTTCAACTGGATGAAGATTGAATAGAAGTTTTGATGGCAATAGTACAGCAACTTTATTTTTATCTTGTATTTCCAACATTGCCTCAAAATTATCACAATATTCTATATTTTTATATTTTGACAACATAATACCTGTTTGGTCTTGTGCTAAAGCACATGTTATATGAGTTAAATTAATATGAAAGTTATATTTATCATGTAAATCTTCAATAGTGTTGTCAGTAGGTCCTCCTCCAGGAATAATTAATATTCGCTTTCCTTTTTTTGATAACTTTACTAAGTTACTTAAAAGCTTTTTTGTAGCTTTTTTATTAGTTATAATACTGCCCCCAAATTTTATAACATAATCAATATTGTAGTTAATAAAACACTTCATAAACTACTCAATATTCATTTTTATTAAAAATTCAAAAAGCTCAAAAAACATATCTATCTCATCGTATGTAATTTCTAGTGATGGTGCTAATGTAAACACATTTTTATAATAACCACCAACATCAAGTATTAAGCCATATTTTTTACCATTAAATTCTATTTTACCACTTAAGCCATCATTTTTAATTTTATCTGCTAACTCTTTATTTGGTGTTCTTCCATCAGGAAAACATATCTCAATTCTTAAAGCTAAACCAAGTCCATCTACATCACCAATAACTTTATATTTTTTCTTTAATTCCTTTAAACCATTTAAAAAATATTTCCCTTTTTTGGTTATTTCTTTTTCATAGTTTTTTTTCTCAATCCAATCAAATGAAGCCATACCTAATGACATACCTAAAGGATTTGAACCAAAAGTTGAATGTGTCGATCCTGCTGACCATTTTTCAGGGTTTATTAATTCTTCTTTTGCCCAAAGTCCAGAAAGTGGATTTAATCCATTTGTTAAAGATTTTCCAAAAGTTATAATATCAGGTTCAATACCAAAATGCTCAATAGCCCACATCTTGCCAGTTCTAAAAAATCCCATTTGTATCTCATCGTCAACAATTAAAATATTATATTCATCAAGTATCTTTTTTATTCTTTTAAAATAATTCTTTGGTGGAATTATATATCCACCAGTACCTTGAATAGGTTCAATATAAAAAGCTACAAATTCTGTTTCATTTCTTTTAAAATCAACTATACCTTGATATTCACTTTCAAATAATCTTTCAAATTGTTGAACATAATAATCTTCAGCTTTTTGAGGGTCATCAGGAAATGGTGAACGAAAAATATATGGAAAAGGTATAAAGCAGGCTCTATTTCCAAATTCACCATAACGATTTCTATATCTATAACTTGAAGTTATTGAAGAAGCACCAATAGACCTACCATGATAAGAACCCTCATAAGCAAATACACCCCTAGATCCCTTATTTATAGAAACTAATTTTAATGAATCATCAATTGCTTGTGAACCACCAACATTAAAATGTACTCTACCTTTTGTATTTGTAAATTTTTCTATTGAATCATTTATTCTTTTACTTAATAAAATTTTATCTTCATGTAGATATTCTGAAGCTATTTGAGGTAGTTTATTTATTTGATTAATCAATTTATCATTAAAAAAACTATTTTTATATCCAAAATTAACAGCACTATATGCCATTTGAATATCTAAATACTCAATATCTTTTTCATCAATCATAAAAGAGCCATTACAACTAGTAAAATATTTTAGTGGATTATTGTAGTGAACTGTGTCACCCCAAGAGCAATATATTGCTTCCTTCTTGTTTAGTTCATTTATATTTATCATTTGATAATATCCTATTATCAGTTATTCATCTATAAAATTAAATTGCCTTCTAGGATGTTTTGTATTCAGTATTTTTTTTTGTTGTTTCATATTAACTTGAGTATAAATTTGTGTAGTTGCTATTGATGAATGCCCTAGCATATGTTGAATATATCTAATATCAACTCCTTCTTCTAAAAGCAATGTAGCAAATGAATGTCTAAACATATGGGGAGTAATATACTTGGTTAATCCTGATAGTTTTTGATATTTATGAATCATTAATCTAACAGATTGTTCTGAAAGCTTATTACCTAATCTATTTATAAAAAAATTACTTGAAATATTTGAATAAATTTCAAATAAATTTATATAGTATTTAATTTGATTTTTTACTTCTTTATCACATAAATGTATTATTCTTTCTTTTGAACCCTTTCCATTTATTTTGATAATACCTGTCTGTAAATTTATATTATCTTTTTTTAAGTTACAAAGTTCCGAAACCCTAATACCTGTACTAAATAATATTTCAATAACAATTATATCTCTGACTAGTGCTTTATAGCTATATGTATCTAAGTTTTGATACTCTTTCTTTTTTTTGTATAAATATATTAGTAGTTTTTTTATTTCCTTAAGTTCCATTGTTTTAGGAAGTACTTTAGGCTCTTTAATAGAAATATTTATTTTTCTAAATGGGTTAACTATTATCTCTTCGTCAAACTCCAAATAATTAAAAAAAGCTTTTAATACAGCCACCTTTCTTTTTATTGTTTTTGCCTTTAGTTTTAAACTATATAAGTTTTGAATATATTCTTTCAAAATATATTTATCAAAATCTTTAAGGTCAATATACTTATAGTTTTTAAACTCTTCAAACTGATTTAAATCTATATTATAAGCCTGCAGTGTTTTTATACTTAGGTTTCTTTCAAATTTACAATGAAATTTGAAGTTCTCAATTGCTTTAGTTAATATCATGTTATGTCCTTGAATTTTTGTTGATAATACTTTCATAAATTGAATATTATCTAGATAAGTATAGATGATTATGGAAAATAAATTTATTTAGTATTATCATCATCTGACTTTTTGCTTGATATTTGCATAGTTGCTTGGTTGAACTCCAATACTTTAGAGCTATTATATGTTGTGAATATCTGAACTAGCTGTAATCTTAATAAACCATTAACATAATTTTAAGCCATAAATAGATAAGCTTTATATAATTTTGAAAAGGATTAAGATTATGAAAAACTTAAGTAAACAATCATTACAACTACTCTTTGGAATGCTTTTAACTCTTTTGTTCACACAGTTTGCGTATGGAGAAGATTTTGATAGTACCCAAAGTAAAAAGAGTAGTATTGGTACAACTATCAGCCATGAACCAAAGAGATCACCTGTAGATGAATATATCACGATTACGGTCGAAAAAGAGGGATATGATTTTAGAAAAGCTTGGTATGAAGTTAAGTTTGGAGTAAAAGATAGTAAAAAGAGTGAGGATGTAATAGTATCAAAAACAAGTATGGGAGAAGTGAAACTCAGTGTTAAAGTACCTGAAATTGATAATATCACTGGGATTCATTTAGCAAAACCTATTGCAGTAATAGTAGTTATTAAAAATGGGGACGAAAAAGATATAACTATAGCAACACATAAATTTATGCTTTCTTCTCGTCCTTTAGCAATTATTTTTTGGTTATTAGCTTTCTTTACCCCTTGGCTTATAGCCAGTCGCATAACCGCAACACGCAATGGTATGCCAACGAGTTCTAAATTTAATCCTATTTGGTTTGTATCAGGATATAGCGGAAAGGCTAGTCTCTCTTTGGCACAGATATTAATTTGGACAATGTTAGTCTTTTCTGCTTCTTTTTATGTCTTAGAAATATCAGGGAAACTCCTTGATTTAACAAATGATGTATTAATACTACTAGGTATTACTGGTGGTGTCTCTTTGATCTCTAAAATTGTTTCAACATCTAACACTCAAGAAGAAGATGAGAAAAAAGAAGTAGTCATAGAAGAAGATCCAAAGTGGATGGATCTCTTTCAGAGTGATTGTAAACCTGATTTATTTAAAGTGCAGATGGCACTCTTTACAGTTTTGGCAGTTATTTTTGTTACTGGTCAAATCTATGCAGAATTACTATTCCCCAAATTCCCAGAGGGACTCTTGGCACTGATTACTATTAGTAATGGTATCTACTTGGGATCCAAAGGTGCAAGAAATATAAAAGCATCAGAGCAAGAGTCAAAGGGAGAGACTAAGAGTTCAAATAAGAACTCTTAATCTTTTTCATAATAAATTTTCTTTGTGCTAATGCTTCTATATGAAAATAGTACCATTTATTATCGCCATTAAGTACCCACTCAAAACCAATTTCATAAAGGTATGCTAAAATAACATCATGAGAAAAGTAGAAGCATTAACAGAAGAAGAAAAAGAAGCATTAGAAGA
>JADGER010000156.1 GCA_016744315.1 Sulfurovaceae bacterium | reverse complement strand
GTACGATCATTTGCATCATAAAGTTTATGCGTAATTGTTCGTGAAAGGTAATCATTTTCATCTATATCTGTAGAGAGTAAAATCATTGGAGCAGTACCAAAAGTTTCAGGTGGTACTAAAAAAGCTTTAATTCTTACATCAACATTGTCAATTCTTACTGTAACATGTACATCTAGCTCTTCTAGGAAGTAATAAAACTTTCGTCTAAAAGTAGGGTCTAGTATACCATCTTCATTTCGTGACTGGTCATAATAACCAAAACTCCAAAGAAGACCTATACCAACCATATTCTGTTTTAAGTCATAAGCACTTCTCATATGCGAGCCTGCAAGAAATCCTAATCCACCAGAGTAAATCTTGAGTGCTTGACTAATTGCAAATTCCATAGAAAAGTAGGCAATACTTTGATCGTATCGCGTGTTAATATCGTAGCTGTGTAATTTCATTTTTATCCTTGATAACATCTATTAGTAATTAAAGATGATATTTTATAATAAAAAAGCTTTGATACTCTATGTTGATTTTTTTCCATTAGGTTTATTTTGCTTTCTTTTCTTCATTCTATCTTTATGAAAATCAAATCCACCCTTTCTTTCTATAAGAGATTTCTTCTTTGGTTGTTTTTGTCTAGGTTGTGTATCTGTAAGTTCAAAACCTTCATGTACGACTCTTTTAATATTAAGTTTAAGGTTTCTTTCAATCTTGGAAAAAGCATTATAATCAGCCACTGTCAACAAAGAGATAACGCCTCCCTTGTGGTTTGCTCTTCCTGTTCGTCCTACTCTATGAGTAAAATCATCAGTAGTTTGGGGTATTTCATAATTGATAACCATTTCTAGTTCTTGAATATCTATCCCTCTTGCTGCTATATCTGTAGCTACCAAAACTTCTGTTTTCCCACTTTTTAATAGCCCTAAAGATTTGGCTCTATCACCTCTTTTTATATCTCCGTGAATAATAGAAGTTCTTATTTTTTGTGTTTTTAAATACTCATAAATTTTATTTGCAGACACTTTTGTAGAAGTAAAGAGCAAAACTTGCTTTAATTGCATATCTTTTATAAGTTGTGCTACTAACTCATTTTTTCTTTTTTTGTCTACTTTATAGGCTCTATGTTTGATAGCATTTACAACAGATCTTCTATCACTTATTTCAACAATAGTTGGATTTATTAAAAAATCTTTCCCTAATTTTTTGATATTTTGAGAAATTGTGGCTGAAAACATCATAGTTTGTCTTGGTTGTTTACAATGGCTAAGTATGGCTTGAATTTCTGCTAAAAAGCCTAAATCTAACATAGTATCTGCTTCATCAAGAATAACAGTATTAACATTAGAAAGGTTTATTTTTTTATTTTTAATAAAGTCTTGGAGTCGTCCAGGAGTTGCAACTACTATATCTGTACCATAAGAGAGTTTTTCTATCTGTCCACTTTTATGTGAACCACCTTGAACTTTGATACTTTTAATAGAGAGATATTTCCCAAAATCATGAATAGAACGAGAGACTTGATCGGCTAGTTCTATTGTAGGAACAATAATCAAAGCGCGAATTACTTTATTCTCTTTTTTAACAACTTTTTGGAGTTTATTAAGGAGTGGGAGTAGGTATGCAGCAGTTTTACCTGTACCAGACTTGGACGCACCCATAATATCTATGCCCTTCATGGCCAATGGGACAACTTTGTTTTGTATGGCAGTAGTCTGCTCATATTTTTGATATGCTATAGCTCTAAGAATGTCAGGGTGTAGATTTAATTTTTCAAATGCTTTGATAATATCTCCTTTTATTTAATGATATTATAGCAAAATATAATGGGCATTCGTAGAATGCCCAGTAGTAAAAGTTATTTAGATAATTTTTTTATTAAGTTTTCAAGACTACTTTCAGGGAGCATTCCTGCTTGGACTAGTTGTACTCCACCCTCTTGGTCAAGTACAACCAAAAATGGAATAGCACCTTCCCATTGAGCTCTTCTTGCAATATATGGAACTAAGTTGCCTGCTTTTTCATGGGAAACAGTAGCATAATTGATTCCTTCTGTTTTAACAAATTCTTTGAGCTCAGCATTACCTAATCCCTGAACCTCTATAGCTATAATTGCTAGTTTATCTTTATATTTTGCTTGTAATCTTTTGTAATGAGGAATTGATCTGATACATGGAGGACAACGGTGACCAAAAAACTCTAAAAAGATTATTTTTCCTTTATGCTCTTCTATAATTAGTCCTGCTTCTGTACCAATAAGAGTAAGTGTTTTTCCATTAGTCGTTGTGACAGTCATTTTGTCATCAGCCCCATTTGCAACTGTGAGCATTGAAACAAATAGCATTATAATAGCAATTTTTTTCATAATATCTACCTTTTTTTAATTTTGAGACTAATTATACACAAACTTTATCTGATTATCTGTATAATAAATGCATATTTTATATAAAAAGTAGGTACAAATGTTACGATTACTGCTTCTTGGAAGTTTTGCTATACTCTTTTTTACTTCGTCTCTCTTCTCCTCTAATGCCTTGTCTATAGAACAAAAAATAGGCAATATGCTCATGGTAGGATTTTACGGCACAACCGCCAAACTACAAAGTCAAATCTGTAAAGATATAAGAAAGTATAATATTGCAGGTGTTATTTTATTTGATTTTAATCCTGTTAATAGAAAGAAAGCAAAAAATATTGCCAATAAAAAACAATTAGCACAGCTAACTAAAGAGCTTCAAGCTTGTAGTTCTCATAGAAAACTTTTGATTGCGGTAGATCAAGAGGGTGGACGGGTGCAGAGGCTCAAAAGTAAATATGGATTTTATGGCAAATTCCCCAAAGCATCAGATGCTAAAAAAGTTTCAGAACAAAAGCTAGAAAAAACTTATAATAAAATGGGTGCAGAGCTTAAAAGTGTGGGTATTAATTATAATTTAGCTCCTGTAGTAGATTTGGCGATTAACAAAAAAAATCATGTTATCTATGGTCTCGGTCGCTCGTTTGGTTCTAATCCTAAAAGCGTTGCATACTATTCTAATATATTTATAAATAGTATGCACCGTAATGGTATACTTACTTCTTTGAAACACTTCCCTGGACATGGCTCTTCTACAGGTGATACGCATAAAGGCTTTGTGGATGTAACAACACAATGGAAAAAGAGTGAATTAGAGCCGTACCGTCTTTTGATTGAAAAAAGAGATATAGATAGTATTATGGTAGCACATGTGATGAATAAAAACCTAGACAAAAACTATCCTGCTACGCTCTCATCCAAGATTATCAATGGCAAACTTAGAAAAGAGCTTGGATTTAATGGAGTTGTAATTACTGATGATTTACAAATGGGTGCAATTAGTCAACGATATAGTCTAAAACAGAGAATAAAACTAGCCATCAATGCAGGAAATGATATTTTACTTTTTGGCAATCAATTAGACCCTAAAAGTGTGGTGTCAACAAAAAAACTTGTAAATATTATAAGAAATTTATTAGAATCAAAAGATATAAAATTAGAAACTATCAACAGAGCCAATACGCGTATCACAAAGCTAAAAGGAAAACTCCAATGAAAAAATATTATATCTCTTTTGCTACAATAGCTACTGTAAGTATACTATTGTTTGGATGTGAAAGTTCTCTCTCTTATGATGAAGAGAATATGACGATTACGCCTAGAGCAGAGGCTTTTTATGTAGATTCTGCCGTGGAAGGGATTACTGCTAAATGTCGATCAACAGTAACAACCACAAATCAAGAGGGTGCATTTACTTATGAAGTGGGACAAGGCTGTTCTTTTTGGTTGGGTGATATTTTGTTAAGAGAAGAGGGTGGTATAACACAAAACGAGATGGTTTTAGAAGATGTTATAGAAGTAGCCCAGTTTTTACAATCGCTTGATAACGATAATAGCGTAGAAAATGGGATTACTATTAGCTCTCAGACAACAGCTACACTAAGTAAGTACAATATTACAACAGTCCCACAAACGCAAGAAGAGTTAGCGAATATAATAGTATTGCTTCAAGGGGCTAATATTGGTTTTGGTGGAGATTTTGTAAGCAAAGAAGATGCTCAAAATCATATAAACCAAACCGAGAGAAAAATCGACAACCCGCAATATTTTAAGGAATAAAATGAGAGTAGATCTGCACAATCATACAGTAAGATGCAACCATGCCACAGGTACGATAGATGAATATATCCAAAAAGCTATAAGCCTAGGTATAGATATTTATGGTTTTAGCGAACATGCACCTATGGATTTTGACCCTAAATATCGTCTTGGTTTTGAGCAAATGGATGCCTATACAAATGATGTATACCAAGCCAAAGAGAGATACAAAAAAGAGATTACAATTCTTTTGGGCTACGAAGTAGATTATTTGGCAGGACACATGGATTCAAGAGTACTTGATGCAAAAGTAGATTATCTTATAGGCTCTGTACATTTTGTTGATAAGTGGGGTTTTGATAATCCTGAGTTTATAGGAGAGTATGAAAATCGTGATATAAATGAGATATGGCAAGCGTATTTTGATGCTATAGAAGCTATGGCAAAAAGTAAGCATTTTGATATTGTAGGGCATTTAGACTTAATTAAAGTATTTAAATTTATGCCAAGCAAAGATATAAGACTTCTTGCCAAAAAGGCACTCAAAGCTATAAAAGAATCTAATATGGTACTAGAAATAAATGTGGCTGGACTTCGTAAACCAGTCAAAGAACTTTATCCCTCATTGCCACTGCTTCAAGAAGCTTACGCATTAGATATTCCTATTACTTTTGGTTCAGACGCACACGCAGTAGAGCAAGTAGGCTTTGGGTATGAGAATGCTTTGGCTATGGCAAAAGAAGTAGGCTACAGTAAGGCAGTTACTTTTAATAACCGCCAAAGAGAGTTTATAAGTTTTTAGCTCTTTGCTTTTAGCTTATTTTGCTCTAGTTCCCAATATTCCATAGCAAAGCTATCAGCTTCATTAATACTCTTATAGCCTCCTAGTTCCTCGGCTCTTAGTATGGCTTCAATAGTATGCATAACTATATCTTCTATAATTTGAGCCTCTTTTTTGTTTTTACCAATAGCTACAATTCCATATCCACGCAATACAGCCCAATTTGGAGCAGGATTGAGCATTATCTCAGAACTCTTATATTTTGCAAAATACTCTTTGTATTCTTGGCTAAATTTCTCTATTCCTTCTACTAAATTCTCTTCTAATACCGCAGGAAATCGTTTGGTACGGATAATATGCTCAGGAGTTAAAACACCCTTTTGATACAAGTTACTATCTTCTTGCGTAGAAAAATAGTGTGCTAAAGCTCCTTGATTAACTTGCAAGTACACTTCACTCTCTTTGGCTACACTTAATAACTCTTCTAAACTTTTACTATCAAAATTACTAGCTGTAGGTGTACGCTCTATAATAGCATCTACTTTTTTGCTCTTTGTATAGAGATACTTTTGGGCTATTTCCACTGTGGCTATCATTTTGTCATAACTTTTTTTGGCATCATTATCAAAGGTAAATACCCCATGGTTATGCAAAATAATCCCTTCTAAGTTATCCCAATTA
>JADGER010000155.1 GCA_016744315.1 Sulfurovaceae bacterium | reverse complement strand
GTATCAGATAATGACTCATGACCACCTAATGGAGATATTTACAACATCAGATATAGAACATGCGAATGTTCAAAGTTTACAAGGGGGAGTTAGATATGAATTTTAGTAAGTTTAAATTGATTAATCTATTAATTTTACCAATAGCAATGTTATTAGCTACAGGTTGTGGTTCTGATGCGTATGTAAAAGAGTTAAGTGATGGTATTTGTGAGCTTGATGCTGATGGTTGTCCTATTGATGCTACTGATCCTGACTGTACTGGTGATTATACGCATTGTACTGTAGTTCCTCCTGTTGACTCTGATTGTCCTCTTGACGCTGATGGCTGTCCTATTGATCCTACAGATCCTGACTGTACTGGTGATTATACACACTGTATAGTAGAACCAGAGCCAGAGCCAGAACCAGAGCATCCAATTCCATCTAATATGGTAATAGATACGAGAAATCCAGTAGAGTATTTGACTTCAGTTTGTGATAATAGTTTTTCTCCTCCTTTAGCTGTTTTGGGTGTTATTGATAATGAAGCTAATTTGATTACGGTACCTCTGCACTATACAGTAACAGGAGAGGGTGCAACACTTGGAGCTTATACAAAAACAGTTAAATTAGATGCAAGTCTCTCACAAGAGGGTGAAGCAAATGTATTTTTAAACTTTAAATGGCCAAGACAACAATTAGGACAACATGGGTATTTTTGGGCTACAGTTACTGTAGATGATAGTGCAGGAAATGGTGATGGTCGATTTGTTGCCAAATGTGGTATAGCTGATAGAAACTATTATGGTATACCATTAGCAGTATTTGATTATCCTGTTACAACTCAGGAGTATAGTCAATTTACAATTAAAATAACATCGTATGTTATCAATGATATTAATGATGAGATCTTTTTGCCAATAGTAAGCCCAAATACTGGTGCAGTATGGCTTAATAATAATCTTGGTGCTGATTATATTACTGTAGGAAATCCTAACTTTAATCCTCATCAGCAAGCAATTACTAGTCAAGATCCACATGCCTATGGTTCATTATGGCAATGGGGTCGAAGAGCTGATGGACATCAGTTAGTAACATATTCAGATAAAGCAACAGGTGTAGCTAAAAATGGTACAACAACTACCAAAGTTGATACTCCTTCAAATGCACTCTTTGTAACAAGTGATGGTGACTGGAGAGTCAACTCAGATAATGCTCTATGGAGTGGTGTGCATGCTACAAATAGAGTATGCCCTAAAAAGTATAGATTAGCAGATGATACTGAATGGGAAGCAGAGTATGATGGTAGAGGTGCATTAGGTTGGACTTGGTTACCACCAAGCTTTTTAAAGCTTTCTGCTACAGGTAGAAGAAATAGTGGTGATGGTCTTGTATATGGTTCTGGTGTAGATGGACATTACTGGACAAGCACGGTCTTTAATACAAATTTGTCACATACAATGTTCTTTAATTATTACGAAGATGATAGTTATATGTATCAATTTGTAAAAGCAGAAGGTAATCCTGTACGATGTCGTTTAGACGATGGATTTTTATAGGATAACTAACAGACAGTATAAAGGGTACTCTTTAGAGTATCCTCTATCTTATAGGTAAACTACTCAAAACACTCCCCTAAATTCTACATATATTCTTTTTTCTTATAAATTTAAAATATACTTTCTATTTAATATCAGGAAATATTAAATAGAAAAATGTCATAATCATATTTAGAAATATTTAGATAGTGAAGTGTTTCAATCTAAGTTATATTAAAGAGAGGAGAAGACAATGAAAACAGGTCAAAGATTAATATCATCATTGGCAGTAGCATCAACAATTGCGTATGCAGGTGGAGTTGCACCAATGTCTGTAGTAGAAGTTGTTCCAATAGTAGAAGAGAACTTTTTTGTATATGGAAGTGGAGGGGCATCAGCAGCAGATGTACAAGATTCCATAAATGAAGGCGTAATATTAATGCCCAAAGTACTAGGAGAAGATGGTACGATAGGCGAGGTTGGAGTAGGGTATAGATATACGGAGAATATATTTGTAACAGGATTTATTCATGCTGCTTACTTGGATGAAGTAGATATTCTTAATTTTAATGCAAGTATAAATTATCGTTTTTCAGATCTATTTATTATGCCTTATGTAGGTATAGTAGCAGGGTATTCAACGCTAGAGTGGCAAGAAGTACCAGTAGACACAACAGGAAAGCAAGTAGAGACAAAGCTAGATGCAGACCATGCTACATTTGGATTGCAAGCAGGTGCAGAGTTTGAGATGACAGACCAGTTTACACTATTTGGTAAGTATCAGATAATGACTCATGACCACCTAATGGAGATATTTACAACATCAGATATAGAACATGCGAATGTTCAAAGTTTACAAGGGGGAGTTAGATATGAGTTCTAGTAAGTTTAAATTGATTAATTTATTAATTTTACCAATAGCAATGTTATTAGCTACAGGTTGTGGTTCTGATGCGTATGTAAAAGAGTTAAGTGATGGTATTTGTGAGCTTGATGAGGATGGTTGTCCTATTGATGCTACTGATCCTGACTGTACTGGTGATTATACGCATTGTGATCCTACAGATCCTACGGATCCTGAGGTTACATCACCAATTCCTAGTAATATGGTAATAGATACTCGTAATCCTGTAGAGTATTTAACTTCTATTTGTGATGATAGCTTTACTCCTCCTATTCAAATATTAGGTGTAATAGATAATGCCGCAAATCAAATTACAGTACCTTTACATTATAGTGTAGCTGGTGAGAGTGCAACACTTGGTGCATATACTAAAACTGTTAAAGTAGATGCTAGTCTCTCTCAAGAGGGTGAAGCAAATGTATTTTTGAGCTTTAGATGGGAAAGACAATTAGTAAGTTCTTCAGGATATATTACAGCAACTATTATTGTTGATGATAGTGCAGGTAATGGTGATGGTCGATTTGTTGCTAAATGTGGTATTGCTGATAGAAATTACTATGGTATTCCTTTAGCTATTTTTGACTACCCTGTAACTACTATGGATTATAGTCAATTTACAATTAAAATAACATCGTATGTTATTAGTGATGACGATAGTGAAATATTTTTACCAATAGTAAGTCCAAATACTGGTGCAGTATGGCTTAATAATAATCTTGGTGCTGATTATATTACTGTAGGAAATCCTAACTTTAATCCTCATCAACAAGCAATTACTAGTCAAGATCCACATGCCTATGGTTCATTATGGCAATGGGGTAGAAAAGCAGATGGACACCAACTTGTTACTTATCCAAACCAAGCATCAGGTGTGGCTGTAAGTGGTGAGACAAGTACAAAAGCAGATGAGCCTACAAACTCACTCTTTATCAAAAGTGATAATGATTGGAGAGTTAATTCTGATAAAAGTTTATGGTTAGGTGTAGATGCTCCAAATAGAGTATGCCCTAAAAAATATAGACTAGCAGATGATAGTGAGTGGATTGCAGAGTATGATGGTAGAGGTGCATTAGGTTGGACATTCTTACCACCTAGCTTCCTTAAGCTTACTGCTACTGGTAGAAGAAATAGCGTAGATGGGCTTGTATATGGTTCTGGTGTAGATGGACATTACTGGACAAGTACAGTCTTTAATACAAACTTATCACATACAATGTTCTTCAATTATTATGAAGATGATAGCTATATGTATCAATTTGTAAAAGCAGAAGGAAACCCTGTAAGATGTCGTTTAGATAACGGATTCTTATAGAAAATCTCTTCTTATTATAGAACAAGACTCGAATAAGAGTCTTGTTCTTCTCTTTCTAAGTTCTTATACTCACCCCAAATATCTTATCTTTTTATTTTCTAAATAATGTTATAATATTTCCTATATAAATTTTAGGAGTAGAAATATGGTAAAATTAGGTTTGGTTTTTATAGTAAGTACAGTAATGATATTGGGTTCTATTGTTCCTAAGATTGGTGGAGATTCAGATAAAGTAGATAGTTCATTTGTCCGTGATAATAATAAAAGTATAGTTATTGATAGTAAAAATAATAAAATATATAATGATGATTCTTATGGTAGTAACTTAACTTTTTTAGAAGCAAATAACTACTGTGCTAAGATGGATTATTTAGGAGTAAATGATTGGCGTGTTCCTAGCTATGAAGAGATGAAATCTCTTTTGGAGCTTTCTCGACGACCAATCGCTATTAAACATGCATTTAAAAATGTTCAAGAGGGTATATATTGGTCATCTACTAAAGATAGAAGAGAGAATGCTTGGTATATAGATTTTGATTTAGGAAGATACTATGTTGCAGAGTATAGTAAAAAGTTTTTTGTACTTTGTGTAAGAGATGCTAAATCAAGTGAAAAATAACACTTGATTTAACACTTAGTCTAAAAGCTATAAGTCAGCTGAAAAGAGAAACTAGATTCTGTATGTTCTACAGTAGAAGGTCCTGTGTACATATCTCCATTCATAGGATTTACCCCTACAATAGTATTCATAGTTGTAGTAGTTTTAGGTGCATATACATAGGCTAAATCAATAGAAAATGATTCACTCATATTATAAGTTCCACCCACTGTATAGTGGTCTTCTGAAGTAGCAGGGAATCCTAAGAGGTTAAAGAGGTTAAGAGCATTACCACCAGCCATAGCATAACTTCCTGGTGCAATAACTTGTGGACCACTTGGTGCTTCACCAATAGGATGCTCAGCATAATTATATCCTAATCTCAATGCCCACTCATCTTGTGTATACTCATAACCAAAAGCATATACATCTTGATCTGTCCAACCAAAGTCTTGATATCCTTTTGCCTCAGACCACTGAACTTGTCTATAATCAAATGCAAAGGTATGTTGAGACATTACATAAGCAATACCAATACCAATCTCAGCAGGTTGTTCTAAATTGTCTCCCATAGCTTGTGGGAAGATACCAAAATCGACAAAAGGTTTTGTAGCAATAGAGAGTTGATTGCTATAATCCATATCAATTTTTGATTTATATACAAAACCAACAGTTAATCCCTCAACTTCTAGTGTACTAAAGTCATAAGTAGCACCAATACTATATCCAAAGTTTAAATCTTGAGCAATCCCTGTACCATTGCTATTGCCTGAAAAATCATTATAGTTAATATCTAAAGCACCATATTGAAGTAAAGGAGTTAATGCCACAGAGAATCCAGAGTTTTTATAGGCTATTGGTACACCAAACTGCATTAACTGTAGGTTAGTTATCATACCCATATTACCAGAGTCCATAGCATCCCTATGAGCATTTCTATAGTCAACACCCATACCAGCTGTACCCCACATTCCAATACCTACAAACCAATTGTCATTAATTTTATGGGCAATAGAGACTTCAGGAATAACATTTATATCTGCATCACTATCATAATAAGGGGCTTGTCCCATAGATGCACTCATGTCAGGCATAAATACTGTACCACCAAAAGATACCTCTGTACTCTTTACAGTTGTAATAAGTGCAGGGTTTACTAGAGTAGATTCTGCTCCATGACTAATAGCAATACCTGTCCCACCCATACCTCTAGACTTCGCACCTACAGCTATAAGATTATCTCCATTTGTTGCATAAAGTAGAGTTGATGTTAGTACAGAGAGAGATATACCTACTCCAATAAGTTTTGTTTTTTTCATTTTTATACCTTTTTTATAAAATAATACTTATTAAGAGTATAAATAAGAATAAGTATTTTTTATATTTTATTAGAATAATAGTAAAATAT
>JADGER010000154.1 GCA_016744315.1 Sulfurovaceae bacterium | reverse complement strand
TTTAATCCCTCATACCGCTCTTCCATACGAACATACGCTTTTACATCTTTACATTTTTCCATTGTACTACCTTGCATAATTTATTGATCGTGACTCTCTAATGACAGTTACTTTGATTTCACCTGGATATTGTACCCTATCTTCTATCTGTTTTGCTATAGTTTGACTTAACATTACTGCTTCATTATCATTAATACTACCAGCGTCTACATATACTCGGATTTCTCTTCCTGCATTAATAGCATAGGCTCTTTGTACACCATCATTATCTATGGCAATTTGCTCTATCTCTTTGACTCTTTTTGTAAAACTCTCTAATACCTCTCGTCTTGCCCCTGGTCTAGCAGCAGAGAGAGCATCAGCAGCACATACAGCAGCACTCTCTACACTATCTGGTTCTTCATGTCCATGGTGTGCATAAATTGCATTAACTATTGTAGGATGTTCATTATACTTTCTGCATAAATCTGCACCTAAGTCTACATGAGAACCACCCATATCTTGCGTTAATGCTTTGCCTATATCATGGAGTAATCCTGCACGCATTGCGAGTTTCTCATCACCACCCATTTCTGCAGCCATAACAGATGCTAGTTTTGCAACTTCGAGTGTGTGTGCGAGTGCATTTTGTCCATAACTTGCACGATATTTGAGCTTACCCAAAAGTCTAATAAGATCTTCATGCATAGGGAATAGTCCCATATCAATCAAGATATTCTCACCCTCTTCATAGATCTTTTGTTCAAATTCAGATTCTACTTTTTGATGAATTTCTTCGATGCGTCCTGGATGGATTCTGCCATCTTCTACAAGAAGTTCAATAACTCTTGTGGCAATAGCTCTACGGTAGAGGTTAAAAGAACTAACCAAAATTACCCCTGGGGTCTCATCAATAATAATATCAACACCCAAAAGCATTTCCAAGGTTTTGATATTCCGACCCTCTTTTCCAATAATCCGCCCTTTATGATCATCACTAGGAAGTGTTACAAGATTAATCAATCGCTCACCTGCAAACTCACCCGCATATCTTGTGGTAGCTTGTGAGATAATATAATTGGCTTTTTTCTTGCCTTCTTCTTTTGCCTGCTGTTCATACTTTCTAACAATACCTGCAATATCTGCTTTACTCTTCTCTTCTACACTTTCTAAAAGAGCTACTTTTGCTTCTTCTTTTGTCATAGAAGCTACACTCTGCATTTTAGATATAATCAAATCAATTTGTCTTTGTTTTCTCTCTTTGAGTTGATCTAATATTTGAGCCTTTTCATCTAATCTTTTCTGCACTCTTTGCAATTTTGATTGCTCTTCTTTAAGCGATTTTGTCTCCAAAATAAAATCACGATTTCGTTTATCTACCTCAGCAATTCTCTCATTAAAAATTTTATCTTGTGCAAGCTCTGCTTCTTTGATTTTAAGTGCAGTATTTTGAAGCATTCTCTCTGACTCTAATTCAATAGCTTTTGCTCGTGCCTTTACTTCTAATTCCATATAAGCAAATTTTTTACTATTATTGCTTTTAAGCCATAGGTAAGTTGTACCTGCCCCTACAGCAACACTGAGTAATCCTACTCCTGCTGTTATTATCATAATATCTACTTTCTTTTATGTTCTCATATTTGCAGTTATAATTTTATCTGCTCTTATATCATATTCATCTGTTAATACTTCTTTAGAAGTACACCTAATCCGTGAAATAAAAATAGTTTTTTTTATATGTTTTTTTTCTTGTTCAAAAAACCTATCATACATTCCTTTTCCAAATCCAATACGCTTTTGAAGTGCATCAATACCTACAATAGGAACAATTGCAATATCTATTTTTTTTATTCTATATTGATGCGAATTTTTAGGTTCTAATATACCAAATTTTTTCTTTTTTAGTGGTAATCTGTATTTTACCAACCTAAAACTTTCACCTTCCATAAATGGTACCAAGAGTCCTGTTTTCTCTTTTTTTAGTTGTCTTATCAAAGGCATAATGTTGACTTCTATACGCAATGGGATATAGAGCATAACGCTTTTAGCACCACTTGCTTTGATCTCTTGATATATTCTTTGTAAAATTTTTTTATCAAGAGCAAAACAAGATTTATCTTTTTGTTTCTTTAGTTTTGCCAAACACTGTTTTCGAAATATATTTTTAGTCATAAAGTTACTCACTTCTATAAAAGTTTAGATATAATCTCGAAATTATGCTTAAAGGTTTACTATTGAAAAATATATTTTTTCTCTTTTTACTCTTAGTATTGATTGCTGGATGTTCAAAACAAGACGATTCAAACAATAAAGATACCAATAAAACGCTACCAAATACCATAGAAACGCAAGAAGATGATTTTAATAAAACTGTCTCTTTTTTGTTAATAGATAAAAAAGACAGAGAATTAAATGTTACAGCTATTAGAAATACTATGAGTACAGATCAGATAAAACAACCTCTGGTACTCTTTAACCTCTTTAGTAGTTTGTGTAAACCTTGTATGGGACAGATGCCTTATCTTAATGAAGTACAAAGAATGTATCAAGATAAACTTTTTGTTATAGGGATATTAGTACCTAGCCAAGAAGACACTGATCAAGTAGCCAAAGAGTTACACGAGGCTTTTATTGAATACTTTATCTCTTATTCAATAGATAATAGTCTCCTTATTGAGTATTTCCGTAGAGTTTTAAAACTCCCTCAAAATTTTTCTATGCCTCTTTCTATACTCTATAAAGATGGAAAGTTATATCGCTATTATGAGGGTGCACTTCCTATGGAGATGCTAGAAATAGAGATAAAAAATGCACAAAAATTATTATAAGGATATATAGATATGTTTAATTTTCTAAAAAAAGCTTTTGGGAAAACAAGTGAGGCAATAGCAGAAGTCTCTCCCCAAAAAAAGAAAAAAGTAACCAAAGATGAATTTGAAGATATTTTACTAGAAGCAGATGTTAACTATGCCCTCGTAGAGAGACTTTTGGAATCTCTGCCAAACAGTATTGAACGCATTCAGGCATTTAACTCACTTATAACTGTTTTTCAATACAAAGCTGATTTTAAAGAGAGTGATAATAAACCATTTATTGAGATGATAATAGGTGTAAATGGTGCAGGGAAAACCACAACTATTGCCAAATTGGCCTATCATTATCAACAAAAAAATAAAAGTGTTATATTAGGAGCGGGGGATACTTTTCGTGCAGCAGCTATAGAGCAACTTACTCGCTGGGCAAATAAACTTGATATTCCTATTGTCTCTACACAACAAGGACATGATCCCTCAGCTGTAGTATATGATACTATTGCTTCTGCAAAAGCCAAAGAGATAGACCATGTTATTATAGATACAGCAGGGCGATTACATACACAAGTAAACTTATCAGAAGAACTCAAAAAGATGATTCGTATAGCCAACAAAGCCCATGCAGGAGCTCCTGATAGAAAACTCCTTATACTTGATGGAACACAAGGGAGTTCATCTATTAACCAAGCAAGAGCATTTGACCAAATGATTGGAATAGATGGAATTATTATTACAAAACTAGATGGCACGGCAAAAGGTGGCTCAATATTGAGTATTGCTGATGAGCTTAAAATGCCTATTCTATTTATAGGTACAGGCGAACAACCTCAAGACCTTATACCATTTAAAGCAAATGAGTATATTAATACTATCTTAGATGAAATTTTTATATAACTAGTATGAAATATGCCTCAATAGATGTAGGACTTAAACGCATTGGTGTAGCCTTTTGTTTTGATAAGGCAACAGTCCTTCCCCAAACTGCTATTTTACGAAAAAATCGTAATCAAGCATCAAAAGATATTAGAGAACTCCTTAGAGAATGGGAAATAGAAACTCTTGTTGTTGGTCTGCCAAAAGATGGTTCAACTTCTGAAGAGATGCAAAGGCGTATTATGCACTTTGTTTCTCTTTTGGAGCTAGAAATACCTATCAAGTACCAAGATGAACAAGGAAGTAGTTTTGAAGCCAAAGAGCTAACAAAAGGAAGCTTTAGGCACAAAAGAGATGGTAAAATTGATTCTATTGCTGCTAAGATTATTTTAGAACGATATTTGGGCTTATTTTAGAGATTTACTTGATCTTGTTTTCTTTCAAAACTATTTTGCATAATACGGATTTCTGATAATTCTTTGACTTTTCGATAATAAAAATAGAGTCCTAATATGAAAAGTATAAGTAATATATACCACTTTTCTATCCATAAATGTAAGTTTTTTAGATACTGTATAATTTCTCCCTTATCTACTTTCTCTAAGGACTCTAAGAGTAAAGTAGTCTGCTTGGGATCTATATTCTTTATTTGTACGCTATTTTCAGATTCATTTACATAAAATAATGTAGGAAAGTCTGCTCTAAAAAGAACGAAAAGAGCTTCTTGTAGCCTAATAGTCTCAATTGGTGAGATACTAATCACAAAATAATCACCAAACTTTTCAAGAGTATAGCTTAAATTATACTCTTGTGATAACTTCTTTGCTTGTGATAATTTTATAAGAATTTGCTCTTTATTTTTACTAGATTCTAAAATCATTTTTTGGCTCTGCGAAAAAGCTTCCAGCAGAGTAAAACTCCCAAGAATACAAAGTATAATGATTTTATTTACTAGATTCATTTATCATCCATATAGAGATGAATTGTATTCACAAGCTTTTTTAACTCTAATTCATAAGACTCAATAAATTTAGGAATCAGGTGTACATTATTATATAAAAATTGTTTATGCATAGTATCTACTAATTCAAACATATCATACGCACCAATAGCTCCTGTTAAACCTTTCATATCTAGGCATAATCTTTTAATATGCTCATAACGATTCTCTGCGACCCATAGCTTAAGGGAAGCTCCTGAGTCACCATAAGCAGTTAAAAATTCTTCTAATATCTCTCTATATATCTCATGACTTCCATTAGAATGTTCTATACCTTTACTAATATCAAGCCCTTTTTGAGTATTATTTAAACTTTCTTCTTGAATAGTTGGCGGTATATGTATCTCTTCATCTCCTAAGAAATGATTAAGTGCTGTATAGAGATAGCCTATTTTAAGTGGTTTACGGATATACGCATTACTCCCTACTCTAAACATTTTACTCACATCATTATCAAGAGCCAAAGAGGTCAATGCAATAATAGGGACTGTATCAAAATCAGTATTCTCTCGTATTTTTTGTATAGTCTCATACCCATCCATAATTGGCATACTAATATCCATTAAGACAAGATCATAAGAATTATTTGTATCCAAAAGCTTATCCAAAGCCTGTTGCCCATTATTGGCTAAAGTAATCTTCATCCCAGCCTTACCCAAGATTCCCATCATAACTTTTTGATCAATAATATTATCTTCTACAATTAAAAGATGATAATCTTTGAAATCAGTAAAATTATTTGTTGTAATATTCTTTGTCTCAATTAAATTATCTGGTCGTATAATTTTGAGACTCTGAGAAACTTCACTATTTTTAGATAAGGTTGTTGTATCAAAAAGAGAAATCATTAGTTCATATATTCGTTCTTGACTTATAGGTTTTTCAAGCCAATCATCAGTGTAATCATGTGCTATAAATCTCTTTGTTGAGAAACAACTGCTTAGATGTACAATCTTAAGAGGCTGTTTTTTTCTTATCTCTCTTATTTGTGCAATTTTACTTTTGGTTAGATTATTTATATCTACTAAAATAATATCATACTTTGATAAATTCATACTCTTTAAATTAAATTTC
>JADGER010000153.1 GCA_016744315.1 Sulfurovaceae bacterium | reverse complement strand
TTAGAAGAGTTTGGGTATATTATTTAATGACAATTAAATAATCAAGAGAGTATAAAACTCTCTCTTTTTAGAGAGTAAGAAGGTTTTAATATTAAAGCATATATAATCTTTTTATGAACTAAGGGAGTCTAAAAATATGAGCGTAAAAAAGTCAAAAATAAGTAGTATTGTTAGTGTTAATCCCTATGCCCAAAAGCAGTATACTCTCAAAGACAACAAAATAAAACCATTAAAAAAATTAACATACAATGGTGGTAATTATGTTGCTTCATATCTATCAAATAAAGATATGATTACAACAACCATTGAAATTAGTTTTAGTATTGAAGATGAAGATATTGAAGATATGCTTGAGACCCAAGTATATGAAGAACTTGGACTTGATCAGGGAAATGAATATATAATACAAAATATCGAAGGTGAACCAACTGAAGAGAACCGTGTATACCATGTTTTTATTATAGAACCTGAAGTAATAGAAGAATTATATCCACCTACACTAAAAGAGACAAAATATATAGACTTAATAGTCCCTGCACCACTCCTTTATCAACCAATTTATCAAAAAGAACTTCTCTATAGAACAGGTGTTCACTGCTTTATTTATTTTACTATAAATGATGCATTTATTACCTTTTATAAGAATGGTGACTATCTCTATTCTAAATCTATCGAATATTCTTTAAATAATATTTATGATAAATATTGTGAAATAGTTGGTGAGACTATTGATAAAGAGAACTTCTTTAAAATATTGGAAGTTGAAGGTCTCAAAACAATGCAGGCAGACTATCAACAAAATCTTATGAAATTATTTGGTGAAATTTTTATAAGCATTAATGATATTGTAATTTATGTTAAAAGAGCCTATGAGCTAGAGACTATTGACCAAATGTTTGTAGGAAGTGCAAGAGGTCCTATTATAGGACTGGATGAGTACAGTGAAAACTATCTTGGACTAAAATCTTCAGAACTTAACTTTGATTTTGATATGGGTGGAGATGAGTGGTATATTGATCAATTTCAATACCTTATGTCTCTTACTTCTTTAGAATATTTAGATAATGAAGCAAGTACTGTTAACCTTACACTCTTTGAGCGACCACCTGAGTTTTACAAACGAACAAGTGGTCAATTTATAATATCTATTGTATCAGCTACTATGATAGGAATATCTTATCCTCTCTATTTTTTACTTGGCTCTTATACAAATGATGCCCATAACTTTATCCTAGAACAAGAAGAGACAGACCTTACAGGTGAGGCTAATAAATATAAAAAAATATTAAGTACAAAAAAAGCTGAGATTGATATACTTGATAAAAAAGTAGATAAATTAACTCTTATATATAAAGGCAAAGAGAAAACCATTACCTCTATTTATGATAAGAAAGTACATTATCGTCTCAAATCAGAACTCTATTATGAATTTGCTAGTGATATAGAATCATTTAATGTAAATGTTAGTGAAGTTACTAGTAATAATGACCATTTTATTTTTTCTATTTTTAGTGAAGATAATAAACAAATTACGGGGTTAATACAACATATATCAGAGAGATATTTTAATGATATTAGCTATATAGATATTGATAATATCTCTATGGATGAGAATACAAGTACCTATAAAGGTGTACTAAAGGTTAATTTAAAATGAAAGTCATAGCCAATAAACTCGAAGAGATGGACAAATACTTTTCAACAAAAAATGATAGTGAAAAATGGGGAATGATAGCAGTTACTGCTGGATCTATTACTTTTGTTGCTTATACCTATTTTCTCCCTTATGCTCAGGGACTTTTAGAAAGTAGTGTACAAACAAAAAGTAAATTAGAGAAAAATATAGCCACACAGAAGACCTACCTTAACTCAATTACTCAAGGTGGTGACAGAAACTATTTTGTAAAAAAGTTTGATGCAGATATTCATAATAAAAAAAGCAAAATACAAAGACTCAATGAAACTATACTTTATATTGATTCAAATTTATTAAAGCTCTCAGATATGCTTTTTAACCAAAAAAGTTGGGCTACATTTCTTAATTCTATCGCAGAGATAGCAGCCAATCAAAAAGTTAACCTAAGATATATTAAAAACCATTATGTTGATAGTAATGGAAGTTTTGGGCATGTATTAGAGATTGAGTTAGGCTGTGCTGGACAGTTTAAAAATATTATTCAATTTATGAATGAGTTAGAACAAAATACTCTCGTAACTGATATATACACAAGTTCTGCTAAAAAAACAGAAATGGGTGTTAGTGCCGATATTCAACTTTCAGTATGGGGGATAAATCACTAATGAAAAAAAATATTATATTTTTACTGCTACTAACAACTGCTCTTTTTGCGGAAATATCACTTCAAGAGATTGATATGATGATTGATAAAATAAAAAAACCTAGAGATGGTATTTTATTAGAAGCACTATCACAAACACCTGACCCATTTAAACAACAGATTGTATTAGGTGAAGGGAATACTACAGAAACAATTATTTCCAAAAAAGATAAAGATTTTTCATTAAATGCTATTATGAATGGAAAAGCTTTTATTGATGGTGAATGGCGAATTAAAGATGATGTTGTATCTGATTATACTGTTGTATTTATAGGGAAAAAAGGTGTTGTTTTAGTAAGAGAAAGAAATATAGTAAAGCTCTTTTTAGAAAAGAAAGAACACAAAAATTTTATTATAATAAAAGGGAGATAAATAAATGTCAATATATTATTCAATAAAAAATGGAATAGGAGTACTACTTATAAGCACTCTTTTTTCTATTTTTTCTTATGGAGGAAGTTGTACCAATAAACTCTTTACGGTAACAATAGATAGTAAGTTAACTATTAGTGATGCTATAGAAAACCTAGCAGATACCTGTGATTTAACTGTAACAATTAAAGATGAATGGGCTAAAAAAAGATTAGATAAAAAACTCTATTTTGTAAAGTTAAAAAATACTTCATTAAAGGGCTTTTTGAATACTGTACTAAGTGAAAATGATTTGAATTATACACTTAAGGGGAATAAATTATCTATCTCCTACCTTTTAACACAAACCTTTAGAGTTCACTATATATCAGGAACAAGAACAGGTGTCAGTAGTGCCAATGTTACCATAGCAAACTCCAGTAATGGTGCAAGTTCTTCTGAAGGTGCTGCAAGTAGTACTTCTCGTACAGGTATACAAATAGAGAGTAGTGATGAGTTTAAGTTTTGGAAAACAATTGAATCAGAAGTGCAAAGAATACTTATAGGTGCAGCAGATGGAAGTACACATTATACAAAAAAAAGTGAAACAGAATGGACAGGACCAAATGGAAAGGCATGGGAATATAATCCTTTAGCTCCTATTGTAAATTCTGATGCTGGTATGATTACAGTAACAGGGACTAATAGACAAATTCGTAGAGTTGCTAGATATATAGATACCCTTAAAAAACAGATTAAAAAACAAGTTGTGATTGATGTACGGATTATTACTGTAACCTTTGATAATAGTAAAACAACTGGTGTAGATTGGTCACAGCTTTATGGACTACAAAATGTTGCGATTAACTCTTTTGCTATGGGAAAGAAAAATGTACTAGGATATACAAGTACTGCTGGTGAAGGTATTGGAGAAATGGAATTTACTACAGGTGGATATACACCCAACGCTTCATTAATAGAAGCAAGGGGTACAATGGAAGTCCAAGATGTTGTGAAATTTCTTGCTACTCAAGGAGATGTACGAGCAGTATCAAGTCCTAGGGTTATGACACTTAATAATCAACCAGCACTTATAAGTGTAGGTAAAGAGCTTTTTTATAAAATAAAATCTTCTAGTACAGCTAGTAGTGGTGGTGGATCTGTAGCAGCTGAGGGTGAAACTGTTGATTCTGTTTTTGCAGGGGTTCTTTTGGATATTACGCCTGAGATAAGTAATCAGGATATCATAACTCTAAAAATTAATCCCTCTATTACTGATACACTAGAGCCTATTAGTTCTGATAGTGGAACTAGAGATATTCCACCAGATCTTATTCGTAGACAAATTGCTTCAGTTATCAAAGTAAAAAATGGTCACCATGCAATACTTGGGGGATTAATTACAACACAAACAGGAACAAAAATAAATAAAGTTCCACTATTAGGTGATATTCCCCTTCTATCAAATATATTTAAAAAAGAAGAAGCTATTGAAAATGTTGTTGAATTAGTACTTATTATAACTCCACATATTATTAAAGATGGAAAAGATATATCATTACGAGAATTAGGGTATAAGAAAGTAAATGGAAAGTAGATATTATAATGCCAAAAATGTATTTATCGATTCAATAGAGATTGATGACTACATTGCACTTGATTCTTCGGTTATCTCTTATAAACAGCTACAACATAGCATAGAGAAGCCTCTTAAGATGATTTTGGTCTTTGGACGACCTGGAACAGGGAAAAGTATTCTCTTAAATTATTTGTATGAAAATCTAAAATATCAAAAAGATATACATTATTTTGCAACTCCTACTACTAATGAAGAAGAGTTTTTTCACAAAATATTTAAAGTTATTACTAAAAAAGATCTCCCCTCTAATACCCGTGTTAATTTCTCTACACTTGTTGATTATTGTAGAGATATGCAAGGCAAAAGAGAGATTGTTGTTCTTCTTGATGAAGCACAAATGTACTCTGCTGAAATGATGGAACGAATACGACTCCTCTCAGATAGTCGTTCAATTAAATTTATTATTGCCCTCCATAAAACAGACCAAGAAGACTTAATAGCCAAAGAGCATTTTCAATCGAGAATATGGGAAGTTATAGAACTTCGTAATGGAACGCTAGAAGATACCCAAAACTACATACATAAAAAACTTTTAAAGAAAAATCTTTTTGAAATTGCAAATAGTATAAAAAGTTATCATATTGGACTTATCTATAAATTCACAAAAGGAAATTATAGAGAGACAAATAAAATACTCTTTACTATATTTGAAATTTATGAATATTATGATTTACATAATAAAAATAAAATTGATGAAAATAGTTTTTCAAAAAAAATTATTGAGATGGCTGCTATTAAATTAGGATTTATTCATGTATGATGTAGAATTATTAGAAAAAGAGTGGAAACGCTATAGAATGAAACGCCGTCTTCCATGGATTGGTCTTCTTGTACTCATAAGTGCCTCTACTACTTATATTCTTAATCGAGAGATTATTTTTCAAAAACTTTCTCAATATTTTGATGATAAGAATAGTACTAATATTACATTGATAAAAGAAGAAAATAATATTACCCTTGATAATAGATCTTCAGAGTATAATATGAGTGATGAACTTTTTAATCAAAAAATTGACCAAGAGTTAGCCCAAAAAGATATACCATTACTTAAACCTGAAGAGAAAAAAAGACCCGTTATGGATATTGAATTTACACAAGAAAAAGTACATAAAAGAAAATATCTTAATATTGTTGTCACAGATAAGAAATCAAGAGCTAATAGTAATGAGATATTTGATACATTGAGTATTGTAGAAAAGCGATATAAGCAATCACCAAACTATGAAGATGCTATCTATCTAGCAGAAGGTTATTATGAACAAAGAAGTTATGAAAAAGCTCAAAAGTGGGCATTAGAAAGTAATAATCTTAATAGTAACTCTGAAGAGAGTTGGTTACTATTTGCTAAGTCAAAAGCTAAACTTGGTGATTATGATGCTGCTGGCAAAATATTAGAGGCTTATCTTAAAGAGAACTCTTCT
>JADGER010000277.1 GCA_016744315.1 Sulfurovaceae bacterium | reverse complement strand
TAATACTCTCTTGAACTGTTGGGCTTTGAGCGTCATGATATACCGATAATCCTACATCTGAGAATTTTTGAGCTGGAGAAGCACCAATACCACCCACTATAAGAGCATCAGGGTTCAAATTCATAATATTGGCTACGGCATCACTACAGCCACCAGTAGCATGTCCTGGATTGGCAATAACTTCTACATCACTAATGGTATTTTCTGTGAGTGTCACTATAGTATAGTATTTTGCTTTGCCAAAGTGAGCACCTCTTTTGCTAATAGTTCCATCTGCTTCATCTGTTGGGTAAACTAATCTCATTCTTGCTCCTTTTGTGCTATAAAGTTGGCTACAAGTTCATTTGCATTTATGCCATCTTTTTGGCGTACTTTTTTGATTTTAATATTAAATGATTGGAGGGCTTCTTGCATATGCTCTCCTACTAATTGCACAATAATCCACTCACATTCTGCTAAACCTGCTATATCTTTTCTGTGGTGTTGTGTATGAGCTTCATGATCTTCGCTATGCTCATGGTGGTCATGACCCTCTTTGCCATGACCGTTCTCAATAATACTATTAAGTTTTCCATCTTCGTATATTCCAAAGTATGGTGCTTGACCTGTTCGTTTAAATATACTCTCTTTATCACTATCTAATGGTATTGCAATCTTCATAATTACTCCTATTTTGAACATATATCCGTAATTATAGTGAACATATGTTCAAAAGTCAAGGATTTTAGAAAGAAATTATGAACATTTGTCTATAATAAAAAATTAAAAATAGAGGAGTCTATATGGCAAGAATCAAATCCAAAAGAGAGCTTCGGTTTAAACCAATGTTTAGAGAATTCGTTCCTGAGGGTAAAAATAATGGTTCTATAGCACTTCTTCATGAAGAAATAGAAGCGGTATATCTAATGGATTATAATAATATGTACCAAGAAGAAGCCGCAACTTCTATGGGTGTTTCTCGTACCACACTTTCTCGTATTATCAATAGTGCCCACACCAAAATAGCTACAGCTCTAATTAATGGAAAAACTCTGCTTATTGAAGATGAAAAAGAAGAATTTACTATCGCCTACATTACACAGAGTCCAGAGGGATATGGGACTCTAGGAATACGCGAACAGTACCTCATCTTTGTTCAAATAGCCAATGAAAAGATTCTAAACCAAGAAATTATCCCTAATCCACTCTATGACACAGAAGACAAACCTACTCATATTCTCCCTAATATATTTTGGGACAAAGGCGTGAACTACTTCATCTCAGCCAATGCAGGAATAGGACTAAGTAGTGCCTTGATGACTAAGGGAATATTTACTATTGTAAAAGATACAATAATAAATAAAAGTGACTTATTGCGTGTAATTGAAGAATAGTTAGTAGCCTCTACTTCTCTTTGATAATACCTTCACTAAACATTTCAAAAAGCTCTTTGAGGTCATCTATCTCTATCACGAGTTTTTTACCCTCATCACTATCTTTAACAAGTAGCCTATCTGCTCGTTTTTC
>JADGER010000152.1 GCA_016744315.1 Sulfurovaceae bacterium | reverse complement strand
TAATATTTTATACGCCGTATTTCGCTTGGCTGGACTTTCACCAATATCTTCGATGAGTCGTATCATTTCATCTTGGTTCATTTCATTTTTGGCTCCTGCCGCGGAGACTACATTTTCTTCCATCATAGTAGAACCTAGGTCATTAGCTCCAAAAAGTAGTGCCATTTGCCCTATGTAGTTCCCTTGTGTAACCCATGAACTTTGAATATTTGGAATATTATCAAAAAAGAGTCGAGAAACTGCCAAAAGTCGTAAATAACGATTAGATGATTGCTTTTGTATCTGAGGATATTCTTCCATTAGTTGCGTATTATCCCCTTGAAATGACCACATAATATAGGCCCTAAATCCATTAAATTCATCTTGAAGCTCTCTAGCATAATTCCAATGCTCTACTATTTCACGGTTTGTCTCAACTGTACCATACATCATCGTTACAGTTGATTTGATACCTAATTTATGCGCTTCTCTATGCACTTCTAACCATGTATCTTTGTCTAACTTTTTGGGTGCAATAATATCACGGACTCTATCACTTAATATCTCAGCACCAGCCCCAGGTATAGATGCTAACCCTTTGGCATTAAGTCTTTGTAATACTTCTTTGATAGAAATTTTTGAACGCGTAGCAATATAATCTATCTCTATAGCAGAGAAACCATGAATAGTTATTTGTGGATATTTACTATGAATATGATCTACTAGCTCTTCATACCATTCTATCTCTAGCTTGGGATGTACTCCTCCTTGGAAGAGTATTTGTGTACCACCAATAGCCAAAAGTTCATCTATCTTTTGGTCTATCTCATCATAAGTGAGGATATAAGCATCATCATTTTTCTCATGACGATAAAAAGCACAAAATTTACAATCTACCCAACAGACATTAGTATAATTGATATTTCTATCCACCACAAAAGTAGTTACACCTTTAGGGTGTAACTGCTTTTTACGAGCTAAAGCCATTTCTCCTAGCTCTTTGAGGTCAGCATTCTCTATAAGTGTAACTGCCTCGTCTATGGTCATTCGTTTTGTCATATTTATTTCTCTTCTTCAGTCTCTGTCACTTCTTTTTCTATTACTTCTTTTTGAACTTCTACTTCTTCTTCTAGCTCAATATTTTCAGGAAGTACTACAGGTTCTATCTCTTCTACAGGAATTTGAACTATTTTTTCTCTTCCTATAGCATCAAGTACACCATTGATAAACTGTGGTGATTTCTCATCTGCTAATGTTTTAGCTAGTTCCACAGCTTCATTAATGATAATAGCTCTATCTGTTTTTACAATAAGTATCTCATACGCACCTAGACGCATAATCGCTTTTTCTACCTTGCCTATACTCTTATAATCCCAATCTTTTAGAGCAGAACTAATCTCTTCATCGAGTCTTAAAAGGTGTTCTATAGTCCCTTGAAAAAGTTCATTTGAAAAGGTTCGTTGTTTATTTCTTATTTTACTCTCTTCAAGTATTTCATCAGAAAAAGAAGCAATATTTTCATTACCTAAATCATAGGCATAAAGCAGACCAATAACAGCTGTACGAGCTTGATGTCTTGTAGCCATTATGCGTCCAAATTATTATATAAATTAATCATTTCGATAAGTGTAACCATAGCTTCAGCACCTTTGTTTCCTGCTTTAGTACCTGCTCTCTCAATTGCTTGTTCGATACTATCAACCGTAAGCACACCAAAAGATACTGGTTTAGCATATTTAAGCCCAACACTCGCCACACCTTTAGTAGCTTCAGCAGATACATAATCAAAATGAGGCGTAGCCCCACGAATCACCGCACCCAAACAACATACAGCATCATACTTTCCAGAAGCTAATGCTTTATCTAGTGCAAATGGAACTTCAAATGCTCCAGGAACTAAAATCAAATCCAAATCTTTTGTATCGCCACCATGTCTAGCATACGCATCTTTTGCACCCTCTACTAATCTATCTGTAATAAAGTGATTAAATCGTGCATTAATAATTGCCACTTTTTTACTCTTGTCTACGCTTAAGTTACCTTCTACTATTTTCATTTTTTTCCTTTTTGGGTTTTATAAAATAAGTGATTTTTATCTAAAAATACAATATAAAAAGTATTCTTATCAAATCTTTGTTCTGTTTTGAGGTGAATTGTATCATGATAATCATCAGGAATAACAAAACCTATAAGCCTTACTTTATTTTCTAAGTGAAATCTAGCCCATTTTGCTTGATGTGGCACATTTTTGGGATGTGTAAACTCTGTATTAGTTGGGAAAGAGTCATAAATCGCAAAGAGATCATACTTTCCAGTTTTCTGATTTTTCCAATATGTCAATGGTTCTTTAGAATAATTTTTCAGCTTTTCAAAAAGTTTAACAAGCTCTTCATAACTCCAATCAGAAAAATCTTGCCCTGCCTCTTGATTATTGTCAAAATAAGCGAGGTTAAATTTACACTTTTCTGTTAACTTATCGCTACTACTATCAAGTGATGTCTGTGGTATAGAATCTAGAAAAGAGAGTTTTTTACTATTGTTAAACTTTTTCATAATCTAACCTAGGCTTCCCACCTATCTTGCCCTCTTTATATTTCTGCACAATAGAGCGGTCATTGCGAAGCATATCCCCAGGTATTTCATCCAAACGGTAAAGAAAGCTTTCATTCTCTTCCTTGTTTACCAAAACAACCCGATATTTTCCTAGCTTATCCATAATATCTGTATGATGTGTTGTAAATATAAGTTGTGCATTGTTTGGATTTTTCTCTTCATCATCAAAAAAATCTATTAACATAGGTAATAAATCAGCGTGCAGATTTATATCAAACTCATCTAAAACTAATGTACTACCCATGTCTAAAACAATCTTATAGAGTGCTAATTGTAAATATAAGGCTTGAGTACCACTAGATTGATCAAGAAATGCTAAAGAATTAGATTTTTTTTCTATATTATATTTAAATACAGGAAAATAAATTTCTTCTCCCGACTCTTCATTTTTTCTTATTTTTATTTCAATATCATCTATACCTATATCAGAAAGAGATAAAATTTGTTTTACAAACTTAAATAAGTGTTGATCTTCAAAATACCATTTTGTAATAAAATTATAATCTAGTAAATTATCGTTACGACCTAAAAAATTTACATTTGTTATAATTATGTTAAAAAGAGTATAAATTACTGATGTACTTTCTATATCATATTGATTTGCTGTACTAATTAAAGAAGCATTATTTCTCAATTTCATTATATCTAATGCTTTAAATTCATTTAATCTAAAATTAATATTATTACCTATTCTCTCAATAATTTTATTTTCTTTTTTCTTTTTTCTATAAATAACTTCAGAAATTATTTTATTTGTGGTAACTTCTAGCTCATATCTATATTCTATACCATTATCTAAAAAGATAATATATAGTTCTGTAGATTGATGAGTATTAAAAAATGAATTAAAAGCTATTTTACTATCAGGTTTATCATTAAATGAATTAGTGGCAAAAATTTTAAAAAAAGATAAAACTTTTAAAACATTTGTTTTGCCTGATGCATTAGCACCTTTGACTGCCATAACATTAGCATAAGGCTTGCCTTTGGAGATACTCTCAGGACATCCATCACCCAATCTCATAGAGACTTTAAATCCCTCTTTAAATGAATAAAAATTTTTTGCACCAAACTCAAGTATCATAGTATTTCCTAGCTACATTATTATTTACTAAATATAATAGCTTGAAAATAATTAGTTAAAGTTTATTTTCTGTCCTTTTATGACAAAAATATAATATTAGATAATTCTATTCTACTATCAACCTAATAGCATCTATCTCTTTCAATAAATGATGCAAATCATCCAACTGTATCATATTTGGTCCATCGCTTAGGGCTTGTGAAGGGTCAAAGTGTGTTTCAAAAAAGAAACCATCTACTCCTACGGCTGCTGCTGCTCGTGAGAGATATGGGACAAATGAACTATCTCCACCGCTACTAGATCCGCCACTTGCTGGCATTTGTACAGAGTGTGTTGCGTCAAAGACTACAGGAGCAAACTCTCTCATTATCTTTAGTCCACGCATATCTACTACAAGATTTCCATAACCAAAGCTAGAACCTCTTTCTGTAAGCCATACTCCATATTTTTTGGAGTTTTCATAGCTTACTTCATCACAGCCTCGTGTTTTGAGGACTTTAGCTACAGAGTGTTCCATTGCTTGTGGTGCTAGGAATTGTCCTTTTTTGATATTGACTACAGCCGATGTTTTGGCAGCGGCAACTAATAAATCTGTTTGTCTGGATAAAAATGCAGGGATTTGTAGTACATCAGCTACCTCTGCTACTACAGATGCTTGTGACGGGTCATGAATATCAGTGAGTATTTGATAGCCAAATTCCTCTTTGACATCTTGTAACATGCGTAAACCCTCATCTAATCCAGGCCCTCTAAAACTATCAAGGCTTGTACGATTAGCTTTGTCAAAACTTGCTTTAAAATAGAAGTCTTTTGTGCAGTCTTCGTGATAAGGCATTAATGACTCTGCAATTTTATATACTGTATCTCTACTCTCGATAACACAAGGTCCTGAAATTAATATCATATCTATTTCCTTTTTTGTTAAGAGTTCTATTTTGAACAAATGAGGTAGATTATACCTAAAAAAATACAAACATCAGCCATAAGCTAACCTATAGTTTTTATTTTATTTTATTTTTTTGAAAGGATAAGAAGTAAAATGAGAGAGATAGTACAGAAGGTATAGTACCAAGAGCCTAAGCTCTTGGTAGATTATTTTAGTGGTGATTTCTCCACTTCTCTTTTTTCCATAGGAAAGCTAAGATAGTAAATATAACAAAGAATAGAATTACCCACGGTCCAATAGCTTCTCTAGCTGGTTTGCTAGGGTCACCAATTTCTGTAAGGTATGCTTTTACTTTCTCATAACCATCATGACTTAGTCCAACTCTAGGCATAGATGTACCTGCTAGTTGACTTTGCGGATTTTCTACAAAAGTTTCTAAGAAATGTTCGCCTCTTGCTCTAATAATGATAGAGAGATCAGGAGGTAATTTACCCATATATGCTTTTACAAGATCTTGCTCTTCAAGTATTTTAACTTGGTGAGATAAATCATCTTTTTTATACTTAAACTTCGGTGTATCACCTAATTGTGAAGTTTTTGCATAACGCATAGCATGACATCTACCACAAGCTTGATCAAATGCTTCTTTATTAGTAGCTTCAGCAGATTTTTTTGCTTTTAAGAAAGCAACCACATCAGCAATTTGTTGATCATCAGTAAACATAGAAGAGATTGAACCCATTGGGTGCATCATAGTATCAGCATATTTATGATCTACATTTGATGCCATTGCTGGATTTTTGATAAGTGCTATAAGATAGTTTTTATCATATAAAGCACCTGCATTATCCAACTTTGGAGGAATAACACCACCCATATTAGGGGCACCATCCATGTGACATCCTGCACACATAGCAAAGCCAGCTTCACCAGCTGTTGCATTTCCTTTGAGTTTAGATATTTTAACTACATCTGCCCAAAAAATCTTTTTTGCTGCAGCAGTTGCTTCAGCTTCTTTGACTTTTACACCACTCTCTTTTGCTGATGCAACTCTAGCTGTTGCTTCGGCATTATCTGCTGTACCATCATATACAAAACCATGACCATCGACATGTTTATGCATCTGCCCATGAGCAAATGGCTCTACTCCCCAGTATAGAAGGAGTGTAAAGAACGCTACGACTCCGAATATTTTAAGTTCTTTCATTCTTTACTCCTTAAAGCTTTTTTTCTGATTTAGTAATAATAGGTAGTGCAA
>JADGER010000276.1 GCA_016744315.1 Sulfurovaceae bacterium | reverse complement strand
ATCTTTGTATTCATAATCATCAAAATTATTTGGCATAATATTCCTTATTATTATATTAAAAATAGTGTACCTAACTATTGATAAAGAACACCATTTGGGAATGGTCTAATTTTTTCTTTTGTATCTAATGCTAAAAACTCAAAACCATCAATCACTTCTATCGTTTTTACTAGAGCTTTTACTTCTTATTTCTCTTGCTTTTCTTCTTGTTCTGTATTTTGATAATATACTATTTATAAAACTAATCACAAAACTCTTGCTTAGAGTAAAAGATATAAGTCCTATCTAAAAAAGTAAACTCTAAATAATAAGCATGAAGCATAAGTCGGGAAGCTCCCGTTATTTTTATGCGTTCGCTATTTTCTACTTTATTATTTAAAAAATCATCTACAAAACTTTCATCAAGTCCATATATTGGATCACCTACAATTCTATGTGACAAGGCATCTAAATGTACTCTTATTTGATGTTGTCTTCCTGTATAGGGTATGGCTTCTACTAGGGTTTGATTTTTAGTTTTGTTATAGGATATTGGTCGTATTAGCGTACTTGAATCTTTTCCATTTTGAGATGTTTGCATTTTTAGATTTATTAAACCATTTGAAGTTGTGATTTTTTTATCAATCAAAATATCTTCTTTTAGCTCTTTTTCTACTAAGGCTTTATACTTTTTAACAAATGCTTTTTTAACAAACATATCTTGTAAGATATATTGAGCATATCCATTTTTGGATACAAGTATGAGTCCTGATGTCTCTGCATCTATTCGGTGTACTAAGTTGGCTTCATCTCCAAAGTGGTATCGTATTTCATCTAAAAGCGTATATTGCGTAGACCGTCCAACTGGGTGGACAATCAGACCTGATGGTTTATCAAAAAGTGCAAAATGTTCTGTTTGGAAGAGTGGTTTTAAGCCTTTGGTTATGGGTTCAAAGATGATGACTTCTATGTAGCCAGACTTGAGTACTTTCCCTTTTTGTAAACGCCTGTTTTTATGGTCAATTATTCTACCTTTTTGCAAAAGATTAATACTCATTGCTTGTGATAATTTTACAATATCAACTAAAAAGTTTTCTACTCTTTCACCTTCTACTACGACATATTTTTTAAGTAGATATGGCAATAGAAATCCTTGTTATAAATTTTAGTCATGTTTGGAGTCAGCTCTTTTATATATTTTCATATAAATACTGCTCCACATTCTTTGAGAAAATTACAATTATTACTTCACCTCCACCATTTTCCGTCTCATATAGGCTATTTTAGTCTGTAATGGTAAGTCTTTTGGGCAGTGGTCTTCACAGCCTAGGAGGCTCATACAACCAAATATTCCATTGTCATCACCTATAAGTTCGTAGAAATCATCATCGGTTCGTTCGTCATGTGGGTCTATGGCAAATCTTGCAGTTCGGTTGAGTCCTATTGCACCTACAAAATCTTCTCGCATAACTTTGGTGGCACAACTTGCCAAACAAATACCACACTCAATACAACGGTCTAATTCAAAGACCTCATCAGCTAC
>JADGER010000275.1 GCA_016744315.1 Sulfurovaceae bacterium | reverse complement strand
GGTAAGTTTTTTTCTATCCATCCAATAACTATAATCCCTTGACACTCTTGTTCTATATGTTTTTTTACAAGCTCAAAATGCATAGCCGAAGAGACTTTATTAAGAACTACACAGGTAATAGTGTTATCCTCACGAAAAGAGAGAAGCCCTTTGAGTACAGCAGCAACTGTAATATAACTTCCTCCTGCATCTAATAAAAGAAGTGTTGGTATTTGTAATATTTTGGCAACATCATAAGCACTAGAATTTTTATCCATACCATCATAAAACCCCATAACTCCCTCACATATACCAATATTTCTATCCATATATTTATGAAACATCCATTGAAGTTGCTCTTGATTCATCATAAATCCATCCAAGTTAATAGATGGATACTCTGATACTTTTTGATGAAACTGTGGGTCTATAAAATCAGGACCTATTTTAAAAGCTCTTACTCTTGATCTAAAGTGAGTCAAAAGAGCCATAGTTAAGAGTGTTTTACCTTGATTTGATGCAATTGCAGAGATTACTAATGCTTTTTTCAATTGATTTTCCTATACTGTCTAAAAAATTTGGATTTTAAAATGAAACGATATAGACATTATAACAAAAACACAGCAATTATACTCTCATGCTTTGGCTCAGTAATAGAAGAGCAAAAATACTTAGAGTTTCAAAATTATATTAAAGAAGAGTTTCCAGAGATAGATGTATACCTATCCTTTTCATCAAGAATGGTTATTAAACTTCTAGCAAAGAAAAAGAAAAAGTTTTATAAGAATTTACCACAACTTATGGCTGATGTTGATATGGCAGGATACAAAAGATATATAGTAGCTTCTATTAATATTTTTCCTACTGATGAGCATGAAGTACTTATAAGAGTAGTTAATGGATTTCAAAATTTTTCTTTAGCAAATATCAGATATACAAATACACTCTTATCCAAAACTAAAGAGAGTTCTAAATACCTAAAAAGTCTTGATGAAACTCTACGCCAAGGGAAGCAAGAGATAATAAATCTCTATATCGTTCATGGTGTTCCTGTACTGCATTTAGGAGGAATAGAAGCTGTCTCTTATACAAGCCAATTCCTCAAACGCATTAATCCTCATAATATAAGCTGTTCTCTAGAGGGAGAGTTTCCATTTTATGCTATCAAAGAAGCAATCAAACGAGAAATATTAGAGATAATAGCCAAAGATTCAAATATCACTGTACAAATTGTACCTATGCTACTTATTAGTGGAAATCACTATGATAAAGATATGCAAGAGATTAAAGATGAAATCAGTGAATATTGTACCGTAAAAATAGCAGATGCATTTGATGCTAGTAATAAGTTTAATCTTCTAGGACAAGATGAAGTAAAAGAAATCTTTAAAAGAAATATAACCATAGAGTTAAAAAAGCAAGGGCAATAAGCCCTTCAAGACTAAAAAATAGCAAGGAAAACAAGGAGGTTGTTTGAAGTTCTGGACAAGAGAATAAACAAAAGAGCTACAAAAGTCAAGAAGAGTTAAATCTTCGATAAGAGAAGTA
>JADGER010000151.1 GCA_016744315.1 Sulfurovaceae bacterium | reverse complement strand
TTTTGCTATCACAGGTGAAGCTATCTGTAATTGTGTACCAAAGTGGGTAGATAGTGCTTTGTTTTATATAAATTCCTACAATAAACTCTCTATAAAACAGAATAATGAAGAAGAAAAACAGATAAAAGATGCGTCTAAAATACATGCTTTTTGGCTGTGGCTTTTTGAAAATCAAGACCGAATAGGAAATTGTATAGATTTATCAAAACCTCTTGATTTAGCAGAACTCAAAAGAAAATATATTGGGGTCAAGATAGAAATTAATGGAGAAGAAGCCGAAGTTTATAACTTTGTATCAGGAAAAGACGGCGTAGCTATTGAGGTAAAAAAAGATAAACAAATTATTAGATTAATGGATGCAAGAGATAAAAGTAAAAAGTTTTATCCCTTGGATTTGTGCGAAAAAATGATTTTGGGGTTGCAGAAGGGTTAGAATTTTACTTCATTTCCCTTTTTGCTATTTCATCTTCTACTGATACAAATTTTTCTCGTAGGCTCTCTAGTAATACATACAAAACAGGAACAAGGAGTGTGCTTACAAAGGTCGCAACAATCATTCCTCCAAGCAGACCTACACCGATGGATACTTGTGTTACTGCTCCTGCTCCTGAGGCAAAGGCTAGGGGGAGGACTCCAAAGACAAAGGATAAAATAGTCATCATAATGGCTCGAAATCGTAATCTTCCTGCGTTGATGGCGGAGTTGCTAATACTCTCTCCTAGCTCTCTTTGTTCTTTGGCAAATTCCACAATCAAAATAGCATTTTTTGATGCTAAGGCAATAAGCAAGACAAGCCCCACTTGGGCATAAATATTTAATGGTAATCCTACAAAAAGCAAAGCTCCCACAGCTCCTATCATTACAATAGGCACAGACAAAAGTATCATCAGAGGCAAAATCCAACTTTCATATTGAGCAGCAAGAACCAAAAAGACAATAAGTGCTACAAACATAAAAACAAAAATTTGTGCATTTCCTGCAAGTTTTTCTTGATAGGACATACTTGACCACTCATATCCATAGCCTTGTGGCAAGATGCGAGAAGCAATCTCTTCCATAGCCTCCATTGCGTCACCAGAGCTATATCCTGCCGCGGCAGAACCATTAAGCTGAATGGATCGGTAGAGATTGTAATGCGTTATATTTTGAGGGCCTTTAATCTCTTTGATAGAAATAAGGGCAGATATTGGCACCATTTTACCTTGTGTACTTTTGACATAGAGCTTGCGAATATCCCCTTTTTCACTTCGATAGGCTTTGTTTGCTTGTACCATAACACGGAATACTTTACCAAATTTGGTAAAATCATTAATATAATATGAACCTAAATAAACCTGCATTGTACTAAAAAGCTCTGCTAAGTCAATACCTAAAGCACTTGTTTTTTGACGGTCAATATTAATTTGATACATAGGATAATTTGTAGAATAAGTTGTATAGGCTTTGGCTATTCTTGGGTCACTATTTGCCTGTTTGATTAGCTCATTTGTGTAGTCTACAAAACTATTGAGATTACCTGATAGATAATCTTGTACCCTAAAATCAAAGCCACCCACAGCACCTACGCCAGAGATACCAGGCATATTCATAGGAATAACTTGTGCATTAGGAAATCTAGCAGTTTTTTGCTGAATTTGTTTCAAAATTCCTCTCACACTCTGAGATGGTTTTGTTCTTTCATCCCATGGTGTAAGTGCCACAAACATAACGCTTGCACTTCCATCATTAGAACTTGTAATTACATTTAAACCTTTGATAGTGACAATATCGGCGATACCATCAATATCTTTAATTAGGTTTTGTATATTATCTGTAATCTTTTTGGTTTGTTCTAATGAACTTCCTGCTTTGAGGCTGATAGAAACAATTAATGCCCCTTTATCTTCTGAAGGAATAAATCCTGTAGGTGTTATCATAAAGAGATATACAACCACTCCAATAAGTCCAAAAAATACCACTAAAACAAAATATCGTGCTTTTATAAGCCAAGTAATGAGATGTGTATAGCCTCGTGTAAGCCAAGTAAAAAACTTTTCAAAAAGAGTAAATCCAATAAAAACTTTTTTGTTTGGATCGCGTCTTTTGATGATAATAGCCGAAATAGCAGGTGAGAGTGTAAGAGCATTCAAAGAAGAAATAAGTACAGCAAAAGAGATAGTAAGAGCAAATTGCTGATATAACGCCCCTGTAATTCCAGCCATCATGGAAACTGGTACAAATACAGCAACCAAGACAAGAGTTGTAGAAATAATAGGTGCAATTAGTTGTACCATGGCTTTTTGCACAACACGAATAATAGGAAGATCAGGTTCTTTATTCATAATAACTTCTACATTTTCCACCACCAAAATAGCATCATCGACAACTATCCCAATAGCTAATATCAGACCAAAGAGTGTTAAGAAGTTGATAGAAAATCCATCTGCCACAGCCATTATTGCAAAAGTTCCAATAAGTGATACAGGAATAGCTACAGCTGCAATAACCGTAGGTCTCCATGATTGTAAGAATATAAATATAATGATAATAACTAAAACCAATGCTTCAAAAAGACTCTGAGTAACATTTTTGATAGCCTCTTCTATATAAAGAGTTGTATCAAAAGGAATTTTATAGCTAATTCCCTCAGGAAATCGTGAAGAGAGTCTTTGCATAGTTTGGACTAACTCTTTTTTGATAGCAAGCGAGTTTGACCCAGGAAGTTGATAGATACCAATTTGTCCTGATGGATTTTGATTGAGACTAGCTTCTATATCATATGATTCTGAACCTAGTTCTATAGTAGCAACATCACGAAGATAAACTAATGAGCCATCTTTTTTGTATTTGATAACTATTTTTTCAAACTCTTCTACCTTTTCTATTCTTCCTTTTGTGGTAAGAATATACTCTATCTTTTGGTCTTTAAAGGTAGGATTCCCTCCAATTTTACCTATAGATGCCTGTTTGTTTTGTGAGCTAATAGCCCCAATAACATCATTAGGTGTCAAATCAAGAGATTTAATACGGTCAGGATCGAGCCAAATACGCATAGAGTATTTGAGTTCTCCAAGGTTTTTAGCTTCGCCTACGCCTTTGATTCTTTTGAGTTCATCCAATACCGAAATATTAATAAAATTACTCAAAAATGAGTTATCATATCGCTCATCCCCTTGTATAGAAACAATGGCAACCATACTAGGGCTTTTTTTGCTAATAAGCACCCCTCTATCTCGTACCTCTTTTGGCAAAGAAGGTGTGGCTGCTGAGACTTTGTTCTGCACATCTACAGCAGCCAAATCCAAATCATAGCCAGACTCAAAAAAGATAGAAATCACAGATTGACCTATTGCAGTGGAGGAAGATTGCATATAAATCATACCCTTAACTCCATTGAGTTGATCTTCTAGTGGGCGAGTGACACTCTCTTCTACATCAAAAGCATTTGCACCTGTATAAGTTGCAGAAACCACGACAGTAGGAGGTGCAATATCAGGGAACTCTTGGACAGGTAATATCTGAAGTGATACAAGACCAGAGATAATAATTATAAGAGCCATAACAGTTGCGAGAATAGGGCGTTTGATAAAGGTAAATGAGAACATAAGCTGTATTTTCCTTGAGTTTAATACTATATTTTAGCGTAGACTAATAGTAGTGTAGCTTTTGAATTAATAAGCAGAGGGTATAATTATTTGAAAAGGTTCTTCAATGACGCATCATTTTATGCAATTAGCTATCAATAAAGCATGGCAATACCAAGGTCTTACTTATCCCAATCCAGCAGTAGGTGCAGTTATTCTTTACCAAGATAATATTATAGGTCTCCAAGCACATCAAAAAGCAGGAACTTCTCATGCTGAGGTCTTAGCACTCGTGGAAGCATTCGAGAATATATCAGAGCAGAAAATAGAGTTTGATAGATTTGATTCCCATAAAGCCCATAATTTTTTACAGAATCTTCCAAAAGGATTTTTTGCAGAGTGTACTATTTATATTACGCTAGAGCCTTGTAGTCATGTTGGTAAAACACCTTCTTGTGCATCACTCCTAGAAATACTTAAACCCAAAAAAGTTATTATAGCACTCAACGATCCTATAGCTGGTCATGGTGGCGGTATCCAAAAGCTCCAAAGAGCAAATATTCAAGTAGAAGTTGGAAGCCTACAAAAAGAAGCTAAAGAGCTACTAGAACCTTTTTTAATATGGCAAAAAAGAGCCTTTGTACTCTTTAAACTAGCACAAACAAGCAATGGACGCATTGGTGGAGGGTATCTAAGTTCACAAGAGTCACTAACTCATGTACATCAAATGCGAGAAGTTTGTGACACACTAGTAATAGGTGGTGCTACAGTACGCAACGATAGACCTACGCTCGATTGTCGTTTCACCAAAGGAAAATCCCCTAATATACTTATCTATTCACAACAAAAGAGTTTTGACCAAGAGATACCTCTGTTTCAAATCCAAAATAGAGAAGTAGAAGTAAGTAATAATCTAGACCTTTTAGAAAAACCATCTTTTATCATAATAGAAGGAGGAGAAGGAATGCTCAAAGCCATGCAAACAAAAATAGATTGGTACTTAATCTACCAAACTCCCAAACTCTCCACAAACCCATTAAGCTATAGTATTGATAAAAAGTTAAGCTTTTTACATGTGGATAAAAAAGGAATAGATAGGATGATTTGGAGTAAGTAGAGGGAATGACTACTTTTGCTATAAATATAAAAGATTTTAATAAAAATTCAGATATGATTTAATTAATTTGAAATGAGGAATCCAAAATGAAACCTAACTTTTTTAAAGCATTACTCATAATAACTTTTGTAATGCTTTCTACTGTTATCGCTGAAGATATTGTAACTAAAGAAGAGGTAAGCAAAGTATATACCGCTACCTTTGATAGAGTACCTGATAAAGATGGTCTAACTTACTGGCTTAGTAGTGGGCTTAGTATTGAAGATATTGCGAGTAGTTTTTTTGATCAAAATGAAACAAAAGTAAAATATCCAGAGGGAATAACTACTGAAGAGTTTATAAATACAGTATATCAGAATCTATTTATAAGAGATTCCAAAGAGGAGGGGCTAGAATATTGGAAAACAGAATTAGAGAGTGGATCTGTCCTAAAATCTAATTTTATCCTAGCTATAATTAACGGAGCATTAGATGGTGATGCAGTTATACTAGAAGAAAAACAAGAACTCTCTGAACTATTTTTAGACAAAGATATATCTCAAGATTATTCCAAAGATGTCATGAATCTTTATGGTGAAGAGGGTAAAGAGTCAGCAATAGAGATGATAAATGGCTTGTATTCTGATATTATAGAACTAAAAGAAGAACTAGAAATACTAAAAAAAGAGTTAGAAGAAAGTACGCAAGAAGAACAAGACCTTGAAACAATTACAGATTTACCAGAAACAAGTGATACTACGACAGATAGTTCTAACATTGATCCAAATTGTAAAGTCAAAGGTAATATATCATATAACTCTGGAAGAAAATATTATTTTCTATTTTCACATAGGGATTATGAAAAAGTAAAAATCAATAGATCAGGTGAACGCTGTTTTTCAACAGAAGCAGAAGCACAAACAGCAGGCTGGACAAAGGCACCTGAGTAGGGGAGGGATATAATTATCCCTTTTAGCTCTAGTATAAGAGCTAGATCTTTAAATAAAAGAGCCAAAAGTAGTTTATTCATAATTCATTGAGCTATATAATATGTCTGCAAATACTCTCCACACTATAGGTGGGATATTATTGAATACCTCTTCCATGTTTATATTACCATAGCTTTTTTGTATATGTTCAAATCTATTATCAAATTCAGAATTATTTATATTTTTGTAAAAACCATCAATATCCTCTGTATAGTTTCCTACACTATTAAGATATAAATCTAAAGTGTTGTTTTCCCAGCTATTTTTATTTAAGTACCTACCTAAAATTAATTTCATAAGTTTTATCAACACCATAAGATTTAAGAACCCGATGAACATAATTTTCTAAAGCATCTGTAGAAGCATAG
>JADGER010000150.1 GCA_016744315.1 Sulfurovaceae bacterium | reverse complement strand
TCCTAAAATGAGTGTGCGCCATGTGCGCCGATAGAGTAGTTAAACTGAAGTAAAATTTCATCTTTATTATTTTTGATGCCATCTTCGCTATAGAGTGAGCCGTTGTGGTTGTATTGTAGTCTGAGGCGACTGTACTCACTAAAATTATACTCTAGCATAGCAGAACTTACAGCTATATCATCAGTTATATCTTTATCATTGCCATTTGCAAGTACATCGTTTTGAGTGATGGCACTATATCGCACACCTACTCTATAGTTTCTGTCATATTGGTAGACGAGTTCACTATAAAATCCTGCCTGTTTTTTGTTGAGGAGTACAGAGCTATTATCTAGTTTGTATTGACTCCCATCTAACTCTCTATAGATATACTCATTTTGCCAAGTAATAGCATTATCTGCTGAGAAGTATCTTTTGTAGGTAAAATCAATACCATAAAGAGTGCTATCACCAGCAAAAGCATGGGGACCTTCTTCATCTTCTAAGTGATCTATTCTGCTCTCACCCTGAGCCATACTTACACCTGCTAGGAGTGTTCCATCTGCTAGTTCAAACGAGGTCTTCAAGTATCCTAACCATAATGATGGCTGTGAAACACCCTCTACATCCAAAAATCCATCTGTTCCAAAACTCTGCTCATTTTCTCCTCGGAGCATTTCTACACCTGCCATCATATAGATAGATGATGGAATAATATATTGTAGTTGTATTCCCTTTTCATTGATACCATGGTCACCTACAAGAGCTTGATAGATAAGTGGTGCTTCGTTGAAATTATAGTTATGTGCATGTTTAGCATTGAGGTATCCAAAGTCACTTTTGAACTTACCTATCTTGGCTTTGAGGTGATAAGGAAGGCTTGTAGTTGTAGCGAATGCCTCTTCTATTTCTATATCCTCTTCGCTAATATGAAACACAGACATAAGATCAAAATAGTTATCTACAGAAGCCCCGATAGAGAGTTCTGCATAGTTAAGAGAGAATCCGTCATTACCTGCTAATTGAGTATGAGAGTGTCCTTCATGATCTTCTCCACCATGGACTAGTCCTGGTATCTCTAGATGTTCATCATCAAAATCTAAACTCTCTTTGGTATAGCCTACATCTACGATAAGAGATATATCAGGCATAAAGCCACTTTTAGGTGTTGTTGCTATTACTTTTTCATTTTCTAGTTGTTGCGTTATTGATTCTGCACTCATTTCATCAGCACAGAGTAGTGTAGCTGTAGCCACACTTAGCATCCATATTTTTTGCATAGGTATCCTTGTATTATTAATAATTTTTTATTTTTTGTGAGTTAAGAATAATTATATGGAGGAGCGTGAGAATAGTAGCCTAGGGGGATTTTGTCGACTTTATAATTTCGCATTCCTGAAAAATCTATATGCTTTAAAATAGCAGGATTAGAAATAGCTGTTAGTCTAGTTTTTTTGAGAATTTTCTTTTGTATCTCTGTACTATCAAGGATATTTGTATCAAGGATAAAAGATATTTGATGTGAGGCAGAGCTTATAGATTTATTTACTAAACATATTTTACAAGTTGTATCTTTTTTTGTAAGATGCTGTAGGTGTGATATATTGAGTTGATAGGCAAAGAGAACAAGTGAGAGCAATGTTAATTTGAGAAATTTTATTTTATTCACTTGAGCCTTTCGTATTTATTATTATTTTTAATTTCTATTATACTAAAGTTTCCCAAAAAAATTAAGTAGTTTTCAATAAGAAGAGAGCAACTTCATCTGTAAGAAAGAAATCCTTATTATAATATCTTCCATTTTTTATATCTAATTTTTTCTTTTCTACTAAGAAATCACAATTTTCTTTTATCTCTGTAGGAAGGGTTTCTTTGACAATACCAATATTACTTCGTAAGCCCAAAAATATTCTTTCTGTTAATAACTCATCACTTGTAAGATGTTCTTGGGTGATGGTAAGAGGATTTGTAATAAAGGTATCTATATTAGGAGTAGGATAAAAACGAGTTCTTTCCAAAAATCCTACAGCCCCAGCTCCAGCCCCTATATAGTTTTCTAATTTCCAATAGCCTTGATTATGTCTGCTTTGGTATGTACCAAAATTAGATATTTCATACTGTTGAAAGCCTCTTTTTTGGATACTTTCTGCTACAAATAGAGCTAATTTATCATTTTCTTGTTTGACCTCTGGAGTTTTTGCAAAATGGGTTTTATCTTCTATTGTAAGTTCATAGGCAGAAATATGGTCTATAGGTAACGAGAACGCTTGATTTATATCTGATTCCAAAAGAGCCTGCGTATCTCCTTGGAAATTATAAATAATATCCAAAGAAATATGTTTAAAGCCTAATGTATGAGCGTGATTAATAGCATCTAGAGCTTGGCTAGGAGTATGTGATCGATTAAGGGCTTTGAGTTTAGTACTATCAAAACTCTGTACGCCAAAACTTACACGATTAACACCCAATGCCCACATTCCTTCTAACCACTCTTTTGTAGCAGAGTTAGGATTAGCTTCTGTGGTAATTTCAGCATCTGTTTTAAGGTACGGAGCCAAAAGGTCAAAGATAGGTTTATAGAGTGTTGGGTGAATAGTAGAAGGTGTGCCTCCACCAATAAAGAGCGTATCTATACTCTGTTTACTCGCTTTAAATCGAGTAAGTTCAAAAGAAAGTTGACTATAAAGAGCAAGCATATATGCCTCTCTTGTATCAAACTTATCTACAAAAGAGTTAAAACTACAGTAGTGACACTTGGAATCACAATAAGGGATATGGATATAACAAAGCAACTTTAGAACTCTTTTCAAATGGTTATAACCCCATTTTAGGTAAAATATCTTTCAAATAATACCATATAAAGAGTAAAAGAATGTCAAAAGAGATGGAATATCGCCCAAATGTATCAGCGGTCATTCTCTCTTCAAAATATCCAGATAAATGTGAATTTTTTATTGCTCATCGTAGCGATATTAAGAATGCTTGGCAATTTCCTCAAGGGGGAATTGATTTAGGAGAGAGTCCAAGAGAAGCACTCTATAGAGAGTTGCAAGAAGAGATAGGTTATAGTGACATAGAGATTATTTCTGAGTTTCCTGAATGGATTACTTATGATTTTCCTAATGTAATTTCAAAAAAGATGTATCCATTCAAAGGGCAGACACAAAAATATTTTCTTGTCCGCTTGAAAGAAGATTCATTAATTGACTTACGCACTCATAAAGTACCAGAGTTTGAAGAGTATGAATTTGTAGCATACGAAGATTTATTCAAAAGAGTAACCTACTTTAAACGAAGAATTTATCGTCGAGTTATTGATTATTTTATAAAAGAAGGATTTATTTAAAATGTTGATTGTACAAAAATATGGTGGCACCAGTGTAGGTGGTCTTGATCGTATAGAAAATGTTGCCAAGCGTGTAGCAAAATCTAAAAGAGCGGGAAACTCTCTTGTAGTAGTGGTCTCTGCTATGAGTGGAGAGACAAATAAGCTTTTGGAGTATGCTAATCATTTTAGTAAAAATCCATCTAAAGCAGAAATGGATATGCTTTTAAGTTCTGGTGAAAGAGTTACAGCAGCACTTCTTGCTATAGCATTGCAAGAGATGGGTATTGACGCAGTAGCTATGACAGGTCGTCAAGCAGGCATTCAAACCGATAGTAATCATACCTTTGCTCGTATAGAAGCTATAGATAATAGAGCTATGAAAAACGCATTATCCCAAGGAAAAGTTGTTGTTGTTGCAGGATTTCAGGGGATTAATGAATTAGGGCATGTTACTACTCTTGGTCGTGGAGGTTCAGATCTCTCAGCAGTTGCAATTGCAGGGGCTTTAAAAGCAAATGCCTGTGAGATATATAGTGATGTAGATGGCATTTATACTACTGACCCACGCATAGAACCAAAAGCAAAAAAGCTAGATTTTATTTCCTATGATGAGATGTTAGAACTTGCAAGTCTTGGAGCAAAAGTTTTACAAAATAGATCTGTAGAATTAGCCAAAAAATTAAGTGTACGAATCGTAGCAAAGAGTAGTTTTTCTGATGCATCAGGTACGATTATAGAAAAGGAAATAAAAGAGATGGAAGCAGTATTAGTAAGTGGCATTGCCTTAGATAGAAATCAAGCAAGAGTAACAATCAGAGAAGTATCAGATAGCCCAGGAATTGCGGCAGAAATCTTTACACTTTTGGCAAAAGAGCAGATTAATGTGGATATGATTATTCAAAATGCAAGTACTGATGGTAGAACAAACCTAGGATTTACTGTACCTGAAAGCGAAGTAGAGAGAGCCAAAGAGGTTATTTCTGCATTTGACCATGATATAGGTGGTATGGATTTTGACGAGAATGTTTGTAAAGTTTCTGTAGTAGGTGTAGGAATGAAATCACACTCTGGTGTTGCAGCAAAAGCATTTTCGGCTATGGCAAGTAGTAATATTAACATAGATATGATTAGTACAAGTGAGATAAAAATCTCCATGGTAATTGATGAAAAATATGGTGAATTAGCTGTGCGTACTCTCCATGATACTTATGAGTTAGACAAGTAAAATATATGCAACAACTCCTCAACTGGACATTAGAGACTATAAGACTAGAAGAGTCAAGTTTTAGTTGGATGGAAGAACATCGCTATGATTGGACTCCTTTGGTCAAGAGTGCAGTTTCCAAGGTCTTAGAGGGGCAGACTATATTAATGGTTACGGATGAAGATAGTAGATGGTTTAGTAGATATGTTTCTACTCGAATCAATTCCCTAAAAAGTGGGAGACCATTGCTTTCTTGCTACTCACTTTTGTCAGTATTTCCCAATCTCTCTACGCTAAACACCACACAAGATATAGAACTTCTTGAAGATATGCTAGATATTTCCTATCCTAATGGGTATTTTATATGGTATATAGGCAGAGGAGATCATCAATTTACCAAACTAGTTTTTCGTAATGAAGAGAATTTTATGTGGGTTATAGATGAGCAAATGCCCAATAGTTTTACGCTTCGTGGGAGTGATCCTTTGTTGGATATTAAGCTATTACAGCTTTATAAACTTTTTAATCTTACCATAGATGCAGCACTCTTTAGTCAAGTGGATTTAGAATTATGAGACTCTATTCACAGGTCATAATAAGCTCACAAATGGATAAGACCATAGCCCAACTTGAAGCTTTGCGAACAAATGAACGAATTATTAAAATCATCAAAGAAGAGAGGTTTCTAGTAGAAGATACCAAGCTCGCTATCGAAAAAGCCTATATGGCAAGCAAAGTAAGGACAGTTATAATTTTGGGAGCCCAAGAGTTCCCCCCAATTATCCAAAATAGACTGCTCAAAGTTATAGAAGAGCCACCAACTGGTGTAGAGTTTATACTTATTACCCCTTCTAAGGCTACAATATTACCCACTATTCGCTCTCGAATGCCTATTACAATACTCAAAGAAAGCAAAGAAAAAGAAGAGTGTGAACTAGATATGAGACAGCTTGACTTGGCATCTGTTTATGATTTTATACAAAAAAACAAACGAATGGATATAACGCAGGCTAAAACTGTAGTAGAGCAAATAAGTCTTGGGGCTATAAATTCAGACTGTTTTAAACTTGATGAAAAAACCCTTCAACTCTTTGCAAATGCTTATAAAGCATTAGATGTTGGTTCATCTACACAATTTGTACTTACTGCTCTTCTTCTTAAACTTTTGGCAAAAAGAAAAGTATAAACTACTCTTCGTCAGGCTTCATAACAAAAGGAAGTCCCATCAAAATGGCACCTATAACCAAAGTTGCCATTTGAGTATCCACAACATAAGGAAAACCCATTAATCCAATACCAGCATACATAAACATCTCTTTATCATCTCGTTTTTTCCCATAAGAAAAATAGAGCATACCTATAATTCCAAATACAATAGAAAGCATCAGAAGATTACCTCCTCCTTCACCTCCGACCATATTTTGTATATCACTCATATTTTCTAACGAACTTATATCCATTTCATTCAAAATTAATCCTTTATGTATTTTATCCCAAAAATCCTATCAAAGAGTAAA
>JADGER010000149.1 GCA_016744315.1 Sulfurovaceae bacterium | reverse complement strand
ATGAGTTTGAAGCTTTGAGGGATGTGATTGCTGGGATTAGTATTTTTTAGGGATTTTTAGGTTAAGGTTTGGGTGGTAGAGGGGGGTGAGTAGTTACAATAAAATTATTGATAAAAGTGTAATAAAAAAAATAGAAACAAAAGTCTAAACCATAATGGTGGGATGCTCCCACCCTACAGTGGGCTAGAGTAAGCCTGATACCAACTCTTGGGCTTCACTTAATATCATTTCGAGATGTTCTTGTGATAAAAAACTTTCTGCGTATATTTTGTAAATATCTTCTGTACCTGATGGACGCAAGGCAAACCATCCATTAGGGGCTATTACTTTGAGACCACCTATAGCTGCACCATTACCTGAAGCATTTGTAAGGATATTCTCTACACTTTCACCTGCTAGTGTTGTAAGGTTTAGCTCACTAGGGTTAATAGCTTTGATAGCCGATTTTTCTTCTACTGTAGCTGGGGCATCTACTCTTTTGTAGTATGCTTTTCCAAATTTTTCTTCTAGCTGGGCATAGAGCATAGATGGATCTTTTTTTAACTTAGCTAGCATCTCGGCAGCCAAGAGATTGAGGATAATTCCATCTTTATCTGTACTCCACACACTTCCATCAAAACGCAAGAATGAAGCCCCTGCACTCTCTTCTCCACCCATTCCTAATGAGCCTTCTAGCAGACCATCAACAAACCATTTAAATCCAACAGGTACTTCTAATACTTCCACACCTATATCTTTGGCTACTCTATCTATCATAGCACTTGATACAAGTGTTTTACCAATTTTGAGTCCTTTTGCCCACTCTTTACGAGAGCTAAAGAGATACCATATTACTACAGAGAGATAATGATTAGGATTCATCAAACCTCCTGATGGAGTAACTATACCGTGGCGATCAGAATCTGCGTCATTACCAAATGCTATATCATACTTATCTTTGAGTGCTACAAGCGAAGCCATAGCCCAAGGACTCGAACAATCCATACGAATTTTACCATCATGATCGAGCGTCATAAATGAAAAAGATGCATCTACAGCTGGATTAACTATCTCCATATTTATATTATATAATTCTTTGATTTTATGATAAACAGCCACACTTGCACCACCCAAAGGATCAGCACCTATACGAATACCAGAAGCTACAATAGCATCCATATCAACTATCTCACCAAGAGCTTTTACATATGGCGTAGTATAATCATATTTTTGGATATATGCAGTTTGGAGTGCATCTTCACAAGAAATCATCTTCACATCTTCCAAATTATTAGCCAATAACACATTAGCTCTAGTTTCTATCCATTTGGTAGCAACCTCATCTGCTGGTCCACCATGTGGAGGATTGTACTTAAACCCTCCATCTTCTGGTGGATTATGTGATGGTGTGATAATAATACCATCTGCTTTTTCTGTATGAATTTTGTTATATTCTAGTATTGCAAAAGAGACAAGAGGTGTCGCAACATAGCCATCATCTTCTGCTATCATAGTAGTAACACCATTGGCTACTAAAACTTCTATTGCCGAAAGTTCTGCTGGAGTAGAGAGTGCATGTGTATCCTTACCCAAAAAGAGTGGACCAACAATACCTTCAGATTCACGATACTCACAAACTGCTTGAGTAACTGATAAGATATGAGCTTCATTAAAACTCTTAGAAAGAGCCTTACCTCTATGTCCTGAAGTCCCAAATGATATTTGTTGTGTAGAGACGGATATATCTGGCATAAGTGTATAATATGCTGAAACAAGTGCGGGAATGTTGGCGAGATCGCTAAAAGAAGCTTTCTGCCCTGCTTTTGGATTTGTTGCCATCTAAATAACTCCTAAGTGAAATATAGTTTTTATACTTAAACTATAGCACTTTAGGGCTTAGGAGTGGGATTGAAAAGTAGAATTATTTTATAAACTCAATAACCTCATCAAATGGAAGTCTCAACTGTTGGGACTGTTCGTTGACTCTGTATCCAAATGGGAGTACCATGGCTAACTGAAACTTTGAAGCATCTATTTCTAAGATTTCTTCTACTTGTTTTTTGTCATAGCCTTCTATTGGACATGAATCTATCCCTATAGTTGCTCCTGCTGTCATCATATTGGCTGCTGCGATGGCAGTTTGTTTTGCAGTCCATGCATAGATATTTTCATCTGTACTCAAAGTCTCTTTGAGATGATCTGCATAGAGTTGCATATAAAAGTCTAAACTCTCTTTTGGCATCTCTCTTCTTCCAAATCTTTTTCTCACTTCACCTGATTCTACTTTGACACTGTCTATACCTGCTAAGACCATCACAAGATGAGAACAACTTGTTACTTGTGCTTGATCCCAACACGCTGGTCTTAGCTTGGCTTTTAACTCTTCATTAGTGATAACCAAAAACTTCCATGCTTCCATACCAAAAGATGAAGGTGATTTTCGCCCTGCTTCTAATATAAATCTCATATCTTCATCTGATACTGTTTTAGTATCATCAAATAACTTACACGCATGCCTAAAGTCCATTGCTTCTTCAAATGTTTTTTTCATTTTCTTCCTTTTACTTTATAAAATTTCTTTTTAGTGTATCTTCAAATTTTGATAATTCATCTTCAAGATTCATATCACCTTTATAGACATCATGCACAGAATAAGTTTCAAGTGCTGTTGCACCACAAAATTGAAATATTTTATGTACTCCAAAATTTGCCTCATCCAAAGATAATCCTTCAAAAAAACCATCTTTATTACTAAATTCTGACTCTGGACAATTATATGTCAAAGATAACATATATTTTGTATCCTTCATAAGTCCACCACTACCATACTTTTTAGAAGCATCATCTCTACTTCTTCCATCATTTATATAGAGTTGCCCTTGACTTGGTGTGAAGACCTCATCAAAATATTTTTTTGTTATCCATGGTACACCCATCCAATATACGGGATATTGAAATAAAATAGCATCTGCCCAAAGTAATTTTTCAATCTCTTCATCACCATTATATCCATCTTCTATTACTGTTTGTTTCACAGTAAAATCATTTGATTCAAAAAATTCTGTTGCTTTGCTGATATAATCTTTTGTTAAATTACCTTCAGCAAATCCCTCATATTTTTGATGTCCATTTATTATAAGTATATTTTTCATATTTACGCTCTCTCTAAAATTTCAATAATAGTCTCTACTGAATAATACTCACCCATTCCCCACATAGTAGCTGTTCCATTTGCATTTATTGCTAATGCTTCGATACCATCTCTTGGAATATTGACCTCTTTTAGTGTTGTAGGTGCTCCAATTTTACTAAACCATTCTTCTAGTTTTTCTATACCTATATCTGCATCATCACTGCCAAAAATCTCTTGTGAAAATCTTTTGAACTGTGCTATATTTTGCTCTTTATACCATTTCATCCAAGCAGGAATCACAACAGCTAATCCTGCTCCATGGGCTACATTATATAAAGCAGATAGAGAATGTTCTATCATATGATTTGGGAAGCTTCCGCCTGCTGTTCCTGCTGGAGTTAAGCCATTGAGTCCTTGTATCGCTGCCCAAGCAAACTCAGCTCTTGCATCATAATCATTTGGATTTTCTAATAATATTTCTGTTGTTTCCATCACTGTTTTAATAATAGACTCTACAATTCTTGAATTAAAGTGAGGCTGTGTAGTGGCGGTAAAATATACTTCTATACAATGAGAAATAATATCAACCGCAGAGTAGGCTAAATACTCTTTGCTAACTGTTGCCATAAGCTCTGGATTTATCACTGATACTTTTGGATTGACCAAAACTGAAGCGATAGAATACTTCTGTTTTGTTTCATCATTTATGATAACAGCGTTTCCATTCATTTCACTTGCAGTCGCAGAGAGTGTCATCACTGTAAACACAGGTAAAGCTTCTGTTATTTGAGCTTTCTGAATAAAAAAGTCCCATACATCACCATCGTATTTAGCCCCAGCAGCAATAGCTTTGGCACTATCTGCCACAGAACCACCACCCACAGCTAAAATAGCTTCAATATTATTCTCTTTAGCTAGTGTTATACCTTCATTTGTTTTACTCAAAAGAGGATTACTCACAACACCTGAAAGTTCTATAAATTCTATACTATTTTTATTAAGTGAAGCTACAATATCATCATAGAGAGTACTTCTTTTGATACTACCACCACCATAGACTAACAGTACTTTCTTGATACCTGATTGTTCTATATATTCACCGATTTTATTTTGTTTCTCTTTTCCAAACTCTATTTTTGTTGGATTATAATAAGTAAAATTATTCATTTTTTCTCCTGAATTGATTGATTTAGAAATTATATACCCTATATACTTAAATATCTCTTACTTACCTTTATGTAAGTAATGGAGTTTTTATATTCTTTAAGTTATAATAAGAACTAATAAAGGACTTCAATGTATTATATAAATGATAAACAGTATACATGTTCGGTTTCTGTTACAATGGATATATTTAATGATAGATGGAAATTAGCAGTTATTTGGTATCTCTTGGAAAATGATAAAAGATTTAAAGAGTTGAGCAAAGATATACATGAAATAAGCCAAAAGACTCTCACTATAAAGCTCAAAGAATTAGAAGAAAAAAATATTATCACAAGAGAAGTATTTGCAGAAGTACCACCCAAAGTGGTTTATTCTCTCACTCCTATAGGAATGAAATTAAAACCACTACTCAAAGAAATGTTTGAATGGGGTATTGAATATGTAAAAGAGAATGGGAAAATCACTGACGAAAATGCCTGTAGTAGCAGTATCTGCTGGGATTGATTCTATATATATTTATTAACCCTTTTTCTTTAATCAATAAGAGCATAATTATCTACAGAGGCAAGCCTCTTTTTGCTCGTTGTACATTAGAGGCTCTATACTTTTTGAAAGCATCTATCACATGTCCAATAGTCTCACTCTCTTTAATCTCTTCTGCATACTTGATCCTACAAGCAACTTCATCTAAATCAAAAAACCAATAAAGAGTCATAAAAGGATTAATAAACTGTTCACTTCCTTTGGTTTTTGGTGTGGGATGATAGTCTCCAAATTCTCCTTGGATAGCACTAGATATAGAGTTGGCAACGATGCTCATAGATGCAGGTTGTTTCTTGTTTAAATACTCAACCAAATTGATAAAATCTCTCCCCTCTTTCATATCTTTTGTTAAAGAAAAACACCCTTTAAAAGCGTTAGCTTTAGTGAGGGTAGCTATATTTTCTAGGCAGGAGTAGTGGTTGAGGTGGTGATGTTGTTCCACACCAAAAGCAGTAGCAACCAAAAAACTCTTTTCAACAGGTAGATTAAGTGTAGCTACCAAGGAGCAACTATCTTCTATAATTGTACCAACTCCTGATTCATCTCCAAACATCAAACTATCCGTCCCACCATCAACCATGATAAGTGTATCAATATTGTGTTTTTCTATGATCTCCAAATAAGCTTTTCTAAGTGGTGCAACCCCTAGTTGATTGGAAAAAGCATACATATTCACAGTTTCATTGGAGTTTTCTTTAATCCATTGGACTATGAGTTTCTCAGGAAAATAAGAAAGATCATTTGATTCCTCAGTGATAGGATATAAGCCTCGGCTCATCATAACACTTCCCGTAGCAATCAAATCAGTAAAAGAGAAATTTGCTAAGATGACCTCTTTCCCTAGTTCACGCAGATACTTATACAGAGGTATACCACTAGCCACATCAAATCCACCACCTACACCTGCTATCAGCACAACTTTTGAAGATGACACATCATTAAAAAATTCTATTTGCATTTTATTTTTCCTTTTCTTCCTACATGATTATCTTCATCATCATAGCGTACATCTTCTTTATACAGAAGAATTTTGTTGATAAAATAATTATACCTGATTTAGTGTGCCGAGCAAGTTCCACTGTTAATTTGTGGAAGTTGATTGTTTGTATAGGCGGTAATACTCTCTTGAACTGTTGGGCTTTGAGCGTCATGATATACCGATAATCCTACATCTGAGAATTTTTGAGCTGGAGAAGCACCAATACCACCCACTA
>JADGER010000148.1 GCA_016744315.1 Sulfurovaceae bacterium | reverse complement strand
TAGTAATATGATGTATATGGCATTTCCTGCTGTAGAAAATTGGATTAGCTCTTTAGATGTGAAAGATAAAGAGGGACTTGCTGTACTCAAAGATGCACAAGTGAGAATGGAACAAATATTAAAAGAAGCTACAGAGTAGCCTCTTAGGCTTTGGGTTCTTTATAAAATCCTAGGCTTATATAGAGACCAAGAAGAAGGAGACCTATACTCAAAAGATAGATAAGTGTATAGCTCTCTAACCAACTCAGTAATACTCCACCCAAGATAGGAAAGAAAAGCCCTAAAGAAGTAATATTAGTCTGTATAGCCGTATAGATTGGTCGTTTGTCTTCGGGAGCTATTTCTATTACTAAATTCATACTAGAGATATTCAATCCATCAAGTGCGACTCCAAAAAGTAAAAATATAACTCCATAGCTATAAATATTCTCAGCAAAGAGTGCAATACAAAAAGCTACAATCATAAAAATAAAACTCAAAGAAAGCATTTTCTCATAATTATGAATTCTACGCCATAAAAGAAAACTTCCAAGAATACTTCCTAGCATCTGTACCGTAATAAATCCTCCTAGCATCCATCCTGTAAGAGAAAAACTACTATTTGCATGGAGTATAACAAATGGCATAGATAAAAAATAACTAAAACTTAGAAATATAACTATTATTTGTCTTTGAAGTCTTTTGTCTGAAAATAGAAGAGATTTTGCATTAAGAATAAAAGCTCCAAAGTTTTTTTCTTTTATAGATATATTCTCTTTGATAGGTTCATCAATCGTCATAAAAGTAAAAAAACCTATTAACATAAGAAAACTACTAAACAAAAAAAGATATGCATAACTTAGCGGTGCTTCAAAGTTTGCTAAGACATATCCTGCAATACCACCACTAATAATAGAAGCAATAGATCCAGCTATATTCCTATTTGCCATAGTCTTCCCACGATACTGTTTGGAAAAGAGTTTGGCTTGAAGCTCTTTAAAGTATATAGAACCAAATCCAGCAGGTACAGAAAAAAATAAAAGCCCTAAGCCAATAAAAAAGAGTGTTAAAGGCTTATTACTATCACCAATAAAAAATATACTTGCACCTATCATAAACCAAGCGGTAAAACGAAAAAAGAAAACTTTCCCTAGATAAGGAAGGACTATTTTGTATTCTTGTGCATGAAATGCTGCATAGAGTTGTACAAGAATAGAACCACTTCGAAGCAGTGAAACAAAAAGCCCCACAATAATTACACTATCGCTAAAGTGATGAATCATTAAGGGTAATATAGTAGATGGTTCGGCTATGCTTATCGCAAGAGATAAGAAAAAAGCATGGGTAATATTTTTATAATTATTTTTTGGGTCATCTAATAAAAACATAGAGTTATTTATCCTTTAGTATAAAAGTTTCATTTGCATAAACTTTTCCATTGATTTGTAATAAGAGTTGCTGCTCACCACTATAAAAAGTTCGTGTACTCATAGCAGGTTTAAAAAGATGCTTTTTACAAAGAGTAATAGATTCACCTTTTTGTAGAGTTAGTTTTTTAATCTTATAGACTTTTGGAGATAATTTACCTGATTTTGTTCTAAATTCTAAAGTATAATTTATAAGGAGTTGACTTTTTTGGGTAGCTGTAATAGCAAATTCTAGTTCTAACGATTCTCCTATTTTTATACTTTTATGAGAGAGAGTAAAATCACTGACTTCTATAGATGGATTTGTAGTATATCCCAAGAGTTCTAGGGCTTGTTTATCTCCATTTTTTAGAAGGGTTCGTAATGCATGAGTGATAAGGTATTCCATCTCTTGAGATTTTTGTTTTTTAGAGGCTTTCCATTGATTTAGAGTGCTTATAACAAGAGTACTATCTATTTTGGATATATCATTAAGGTGATTTGCTACAGAGCGAACTACATAGCGTGTAGGGTCATAATAGAGCTTTTCTAGGTATAGAAGAGGGGTATGGTAGTCTATCGTGATTTTTTTTCCCCAAGGGAGATTAGGACGAAGTCCTTCTGATGCCAAGCGTCTAAGATGATAATTAGAAGAAAGAGAACACTCTTCTAGCATTTGTAGGGTTTGCATAGGAAAGTTATTAATAAAATCACGAATAGCAAATTCTACAGAAAATCTTTGGCTTATAGTTTTAAGTGCGTCCAAAGAGGTATTTATAGACTCTTTTGTACAGCCATAAATCCGTACAAATTCTGCATAAGTAGCATAAATAAAATCTCCAAAATCATTATCAGTTTTTTTTGTATCAAGAGCTTGGGGGAGAGAATCTAAGAGTATGCTCAGAGCTTTTTTATAATTACTTGGTAGATAAATATGTAGTGTTGTAGCAATATGAGATATGCGTTCTTTAAGCTGAAGTTGTGGAAATTTATCAAGAGTAGTTTTTTTGAAACTATTTTTATCAAAAAGAGGATAGATAGTTTGTATTTCTAGAGCTATTTTTTCTACTTTTAGAGGATTAAAGAGTTCATCTTTCAGAGAAAATTTTTTTTTAGAGTTTGTGTGCATTATTTGTAGAATAATAAGAGTACCCTCAAAGGTACTCTTATCATTTATGCTCTACTACCTGGTTTGATAGCTTGACTTCCCTCTTTACACATAGGGCAAGTATCAGGTGTATACATAGCGAACTCAAAATCATCAAGAGCAAAAAATGGAGTCTCTTTAGGGAGTTTACATTCAGGTTTAGCCTCTGTAGAACTTCCTTCTCTTTGACAAAATCCACGATTGGCTAATGCTGCAAAAGAGACAACTTCTGCACCTAATTCTTCTATGATAGTTGCTGCTTCCATAGCAGATCCACCAGTAGTTATAATATCTTCACAAATAAGAATTTTTTCACCTTGGCTTACTTCAAATCCACGGCGAAGTTCCATAGAACCTTCTTTTCTTTCTACAAAAATACTACGAACACCCAAGGCTCTAGCTAATTCATATCCAGCCAAAATTCCACCTAGAGCAGGAGCACAAACAGTATCTATCTCTATGCCACTTTCACGAATTACTTTTGCTAATGCATCAGCAAGTAGTTTGGCTCTATTTGTATCTTCTAGTACTTTTGCACTTTGTAGGTATCTGTTTGAGTGGTTTCCACTACTAAGAATAAAATGACCATCCAAGAGTGCACCTGCATCTTTATAGACTTGTTCAACATTCATTGTTATACCTTTAGTATATCGACTTCTTTAGTCTTGAGAGTCTCTTCTATTTGAGTAATATTATCATCTGTAATTTTTTGAATTTGATCAAGAGCTTTTTTCATCTCATCTTCACTAATATCTTTCTCTTTTTCAAGTTTTTTCACTTGGTCATTACTATCTTTTCTAATATTACGAACAGCAATCTTTGCTTTTTCACTCATGCCTTTTGCTTGTTTTACAATATCTTGTCTTTGTTCACTTGTCATTGCAGGAAAAAATAATTTGATAAAATCACCATCATTGTTTGGATTCACTCCAATATCAGCTTTTTGAATAGCTTTTTCAATGGCTCCTAGCATACTTTTTTCCCAAGGAGTAATAGATATAGTTGTTGCATCTGTGGCTAATACATTACCTACTTGATTGAGTGCAGTTGGAGTTCCATAGTAATCTACACGAATATGGTCTACAATATTTGTAGTAACTTTACCCGTTCTTAGTGTTGAAAAGTCTCGTTTGAGTGCATCGATACTCTTGTGCATATGTTCATTTGTGTCATCATAGATAGCATTTAGCATAATAATTCTCCTAAAGTTTCTTTAAGTGAGATATTACCCTTTTTTTCCTAAAAATGGATAGTTTTGGAAGTGTCTCTCCAAAATAGAGATAAATCTATTTTAGAGTGAGAAGTTTGTGGAAGTTTACTTTGCTGTTTGATTACTTTCTGGTGCCAAAGGAGCTATTGGTGCAACTGGAGCAGGAGCTGATATTTTTTCTGCTGATACAGGTACTGATGATTTGATATTATCAACAACAGATTTACTATTTTCTTCGGTATATAAGAAACCAAGAAAAAGAGTATTTGCAACAAAAAGAAAAGCTAAAGTAAAAGTTGCTTTAGCAAGAAAACCTGTAGGTCCTTTAGCTCCAAACATAGATTCATTGCTTCCGCTATATGCACCTAAACCGATACTAGAACTTTTTTGAAGAAGTACAGAGATAGTAATAGCTATAGCTAATACTATTTGTACAATGAGAAGTGTTGATGTCATAAGATTCCTCTTTCAAATTTAGGTTTAGCTTCGATATAGAGTCTACTCTCAAACCTAATTTGGGGTATAATTTTTGCGATTATAGCTAAAAAGTAATGAAATTGAGTTAAAGAGGTAGTAATGAAAGTTGCCAAAGAGTTTTCTAGGTTTGCAAAATCCTACAATCAGCATAATATTATTCAATCAGAAGTAGCAGAGCAACTTATCGCATATTTGCCAAAGAGCTATTATACACATATTCTTGATATAGGATGTGGAAGAGGAGAGGTATATCAAAACTTATCTAAAAATAACATAGACTTCTCTTTTTTGAGTGCTTTAGATATCTCTTGGGGTATGTTAGAGCTTCATCCTAGAGATGAGAGAGTTACGCTTATAGAAGGAGATTTTTGTGAGTTAGATACTTTTTCTAGCTTAACTCATAACTCCTATGATATAGTAATATCAGCATCAGCATTACAATGGAGTCAAGATCTTGACACTACGCTGAAAGGGCTTGCTTTGGTTTGTACTGAGGGATATTTTGCTATTTTTACTTCACAAACTTTTGCTTCCTTACACGAATGTGCAGGAGTTAGTTCACCCATACATAGCAAAGAGTATCTCCAAGAAAAAATAGCACTTTATTTTGATGCTTCTTTTGAGGTAGTTTCTTATAAATTACACTTTGAATCAGTCTATGCTATGTTGCGTTATATCAAAGAGAGTGGAACAAGTGGAGGGGAGCAGAAGCTAAGTTATTTGCAAACAAAGAGGCTTATTGCAGAGTATCCTTTTGACTATTTAGAGTTTGAAGTTCTTTTTGTAAGAACAGTTCAAAAAGTTTGATATTTGTTTGTAATATGCTATACTATTTTAAATACAAATTAAAGGAAGTCTTTTGATGAAAACATATCAAAAAGTTATTACTAGTTTCGTGGGAGTTGTTCTCTTAACTTCAATGAGTTATGCGGAGCATATTTGGGTAGGTCTCTATACCAAAAAATCTCAATCCACACAAAAATCAGCACAATCTATTGTGAGTAGAGAAAATATTGCCACAATGAGTCATGCTATAGAAAAAGAATGGGCAAAAGGATATTTTCTTATTGACCTAGAAGAGGGTGATAGAACTTGGATGGCTGTTTTTTCAAAAGGCACAGGATATACAGCACAGTCATTTTATTATTCAGGAAATTGGACTAAATTTGAAAAAATGATTGCCAAGAAAAAAGCACAAGGGTTTTCCCTTATTGATATTGAATATGGAGATGGTGAATGGGTAGGAATGTTTGCAAAAGGTGTTACATTTGATGATCAAATTTATACAGTAGACAAAGAGTGGAGTGCTTTTGGAAAAACTACACAAGCTAAATGGAAAGAGGGATATAGAATAACCCAAGTAGAGGCATCTGATGGTAAAATAGTTGGATTATTTGCAAAAGATACAAGTTTGACACAACAGAGTTATATATATCGTGATGACTGGGATGGAGTAAGAGCTGTAATCAAAGATCGTTGGAATAATGGTTATCGTTTGAGTATGATAGAGTATGGAGAAGGACAATGGTTTGTACTTTTTGCTAAAGATGATAATTTACATTCAGAGGCTTATAATGGTATTTATGGATGGGAAAGATTCCGTAAAGAAGTTAAGACATATTGGAAAGATGATTATGATATTGTGAGTATTTCAAGTGGTTGGTATGATTAAGAGATAGTTTTATAAGGGGAAAGTGATAATTCAATAAGATTTTCCCTTTATATATAATGTAAGTAAATATAGTAAATAGAAAGAAAAGCAAAAGAATTTAAAAGAATTCACAAAAACCCTTGACAAAGAAAGAAGAAGGGGCTATAATACGCGTCCAACAACACAGAGACCTAGTCAGAGTTTGATTA
>JADGER010000147.1 GCA_016744315.1 Sulfurovaceae bacterium | reverse complement strand
TTCCTTACTATGTTATTTAGTTATATTATAAGAAAAGTGTAACAGAAAAAACATTAATAGAGACCAAAATGGTAAAATTAATTTTACCATTTTGGTTTTATTGTTTATATCAACTTGTTTGACTCCTTAAGGTAGTACCTTGTGTAGACTAATATATAATATCAAATGGGTTTTGTATTTAAAGAAGAAAAAGTAAATTGGGTTCCCCAACCTTGTATGAGATATAGATACTATAGTACAACTTAGAGAGTTTGTAAGTACTATACTATAGCACAAAGAGCCATCTATTATAAAGCGTGTGATACAATAAAGAGAACTTATTTTGAGGAGATGTGATGAGGATAGTTTCAGATAATGCAGAATTGTTGGATAATATTCACAAAGAGTTGAAACTAGCACGAATCAAAGCAAAAAAAGAGACAAAAACTGTTGATGGAGCAATGGGAGACCTTACTATTGCCGTAGAGATATTTTACAAAGTAGGAGATATTTTAATTGTGGTTGGAGCCATAAGAGAGACGATAGCTCTAGGAAAATATCTTAAAAGTCAAATAAAAGTTGAACTTAAAGATGGTTCATTTATCTCTTGGGAAGCGTATGAAAATATGAATGATGAAGAACTAAGAGAAGTTTTTAGTACTCATTAGGCTTGATAGTTTGAAAAATATTGCATTTATTTATAGTGGAGATGAAACGGGATTAAATTCATTAGAGCATAATAGAAATGGTGTAGTCGAGAAACTAAAAGACTTTGGTGCTTGGGAAATTGCTGAAAATAAAAAGCTTGATACTAAATCAACTTTTACGAAAGATTTAAAAAAATATGTGAATAATGAAGTGGATAGTCTTTTAATCTATTATACAGGGCATGGAATAAAGCGTAATCTTTCAGAAAAATTTAATTTAAAGCTCTCCTCTATAGATTTTGTTTCATTGGAAGAATTGTATGAAATAGTATATGAAAACTATGAAAATTCAGAAGTTCTTCTTCCTGAAAAAATTGCTATTGTTGTTGATGCTTGTTATAGTGGAAGAGCCATTTATGATACAAAACAATTTGGAAATAGTGAAATTTTACCATCATCTATTGGTCTCAGTTTTGAAAAAGGTTCTCCTTCTAAAATGAGTTTGTTCTCTCATTATTTTTGTGATGCAATTGAAAGCCTACAACTTACAGAAGAAAATATAAACCTTATAAATATAGCAACACATCTTAATAAGTTTATTAGTGTACAAAAAGCAACCTATTCACTTCTTAGGGATGATATAAACCAAGCACCAATGACTATAGCCAAAGGAAACTTGGAAGAAAAATACTTAGGTGATATAGAAGTAATTTATGTATATATTCATACTCGTAATAATCAATATGAAGTTGTTATAAACGATGAATATACTTTCACGGTGGAGTGTAAGCAATTAAGAACCGAAAAAACACAAAAACAAATTATTGATAAAATTCATACTCTCTTCAAACCTTTTGTGAGTACACGAATAGAGTTAATTCTACCCAAAGAGCTATACTCTGAAACACTACCTTTATGGCGTGAGTTAATAGTACCAAATTGTGAAATAATTCTTCGTTCGGAATATAAAGCTTCAATGGCTGAAAATTGGTTACCTCAACTTAAAGAAAGATGGAGAGATAGTTTTGATAGATGTAAAAATATGAGTTTCTTACATGATGATGTTACTGTAAAAGTACAAAATGAAGCGATGATAGACTTTCATAGAATATCAGCCGTAGTTGAAAAAAGAGTTGAATCATTAAAAGTGTTTGATGGTATAGATGCACACTATTTTATAGCACTTTGGATAAATACTTGTGATGAAGAAGCTAAATATAAAGATTTTATAGATAGTGTTTCTCAAAGTAAATTATCTAATTTACCAAGAGATGTGAGAAAGCAAATTGTAAATCATTCAGAATATTGTACATCAGAGATAAGCTTTATGTGGGATGACCCACACACATACCAAGAGGAGATGAGACATGGCTAAGAATAATGAAGAGAGTACAAACTGGTGTCATTTTAAAGGTGATAGAAAAGCAAAAGATTTTAAAGCACCTCCTGCTCCACCTTGGCGAAGTAGAGAAAATAGAATAAAAAGTTATTGTACTTTTTCAGACAAAGTCAAAAAGATGGTTTCGGCTTCTTTGATACTTAGACGACCTTTGCTTATTACAGGCAATCCTGGGATTGGTAAATCTTCTTTGGCAGAAGCAGTAAGGCATGAACTTAAACTAGGAGATGAGGTACTCTATTGGCGAATAGGTACACAGAGTAAACTCAAAGATGGTTTGTATTCTTATGATGCTTTGTCTAGGTTACAAGATATACAGTTTGAAGAAGAAGATTCCAATGGTGAGATGATTTCTAAAAATATAGAAAATTATTTGAAGCTTGAAGCTTTAGGCTCTGCTTTTGCTTCTGAGACACAAAGAGTAGTTCTCATAGATGAGATAGACAAAAGCCCTATAGATTTACCCAATAACCTTTTACATATATTTGAAGAAAATCAATTTGAAATCCCTGAAATAAGGCGATTGAAAGAGGGTACATTTGACAATGGAGAAGGATTTAACACTATTGGAAATGATGGCTTAGTCAAGTGTGATATGGATACTTTTCCTCTTATTATCATGACATCTAATGGTGAGAGAGATTTTCCCACAGCTTTTATGCGTCGTTGTTTGCATTTAGAGATAAAAGACCCAACAGACAAAGAGTTAGCAGAGATAGTAAATAAACATTTTGAACAGATAAAAGTCTCTCTTGACCAAGAAAAATTAATGAAGATTATAGATGCATTTTTGATGATACGAGATGATGAAGAGAATAAAACCTATCTCTCAACAGACCAATTACTTAATGCTGTCTATTTAATGGAAGAAGATAAAAGTATTGATCTTACAAAAGCAGGTGACGAGATGATTGATGGTATTTGGAAAAACCTTTTAGGTTAATATTTTGGAAAAAAAACTTCAAACACTAATCTCTTATTTGCATCATCTTGACCATATTGATATGGATAAAATGGATGATATGCAGTTAGCCGATATATTATGGTTGTCTATGCAAATTACTGAGGCACAAGAAGCCAAGGAAAATAAATCGATAAAAGAGTTTTGGGAATGGTTACAAAAATGGTGGAGTTTACTCTCTTCTATTGACTTTAGCAAAAAAAATGAGACTTCATCAGAATCTGACAATGAAAGTAAAAATAAAATAGATACATTTTTTGAAGAAGAGACCCTTCCTTTAATACCCAAAACTTTAAAAACCAAACATAATTTTAGTATCAAAATACCTCAAAAAAAAGATTTTTTTGCCACAGATGATATTTTGAAAGCATTAAAAGCATTTGATGTAAATATTGAATCTAATGAAGAGAGTATGGAACTAGATGAAGAAGCAACGGTAGAGTATTTAGCTCAAACTAATATATTGAGTCCAAAGTTTTATGCCCAAACAGAAAAATATTATGATTTGTATTTGATGTTAGATACCAGTGCTTCTATGACTATTTGGCAAGAGAGTATGGAAAATTTCATCAAAAAACTTCAAATATTTTCTATTTTTAGAAATATCAAACTTTTGTATCTTGATAGTTCCAAAGAAGAAGCGATAATCTATAATAATAAATCTAAAAGCTCTAAGGCATCTAAATTGCTCAATCCTGAGGGGCGTTGTGTACTCTTTATTTGTAGTGATTGTATCTCTCCTGCTTGGAGTAGAGGAGATATGCTTGAAAAAATTTATGAATATCAGACCAAGATACCCACAAGTATCATCAATATGCTACCTAGAAGAATGTGGAAAGGTACAGTGCTAAGACAAACCAATATCACAAGACTCAAAAGAGAAAACAGAGTCTTAAATTCAGATATAGATTCACTATTACTCTCTTTTGATAAGGATTATTTTAAACAAGATATACTTAGAATTCCTGTTGTAAACTTTTCAAAAAATGATTTTGAAGCAATGAGTCAGATAATGACAGGTCAACCAAATAGCTCTTGTACAGGTATATTAGCGAGTAAAAGAGAATTTTTAAATACTCAAAAAAATGAAAAAACAGAAGAACTCACAGCCAAAAATAGGGTTCAAGAGTTTTTTAACCATAGTGCTAGTACAGCCCATAAATTGGCTCTTTATCTCTCTACTTGTACACATCTAAACTTTCCTATTATGAAGATGATACAACACAATATGTTGCCTAAATCTACTCAACTAGACTTAGCAGAGTTTTTTGTGGGTGGGCTTTTAAATAAAGAGAAAAAAGATGATAATAAACATTTCTATATTTTTCATACGGGTGTAAGAGAACTTTTACAAGAAAACCTAAGCCCCTATAAATCAGCAGAAATATTAGAGAGAAATTCAAACTTTATTGCTAAAAATATTGGCTCATCTTTAGATTTTTCTGCAATATTAATGCATGATACCCTAGATGATGAATGGACAGATGAAGATAAAATTTTTGCAGAGATGTCACTCTCTGTATTGGAACGCTTAGGTGGAAACTATAGCAAAGAGGTAGCAAAAATAAGAAAAAAAAGATTTGATACACCTAGTAAAAATGAAAAACTTCAAATCATCACCCCCACCACCAAATCCTTCCTAATGGGTTCAAACGAAGGTAGAGACAATGAAAAACCCATCCATAAAGTAACGATAAACTATGACTTTGAGATAGCCCAATACCCAGTGACCTTTGAAGAGTATGATTTGTATTGTGAAGCTCAGAAGATAGACAAGCCAAGTGATGAAGGTTGGGGCAGAGGTAAACGCCCTATCATCAATGTATCTTGGAATGATGCACAAGCCTACATAAAATGGCTCAATGAACAAACAGGTGAAAGCTATAGACTTCCTACAGAAGCAGAGTGGGAGTATAGTGCTAGAGCAGGGACTACTACAAAATGGAGTTTTGGAGATGATGAGAAATCATTATCACAATATGCATGGTATGATAAAAACTCTTATGACTTAGGAAAAGAGCATAAAGATTATGGTACACATATAGTAGGAGAAAAAGAGTCAAATCCTTGGGGTCTCCACGATATGCATGGCAATGTAGATGAGTGGTGTGAAGATGATTACACAGATAATTATAATGAGATACCTAGAGACGGAAGTCCAAATAAAAAAGGGAAAGAAGGGAGAAAAGTCTTGCGTGGCGGTTCGTGGAACTTTAGTGATTACGACACTCGCTCCGCTATCCGTAGCAGGAGCGTTCCTGCTTATTGTTTCAATAATGTTGGGTTTCGTCTCCTCAGAACTTTACCTTAGTTTTTTGAGGCTTTTAACCTTTGGGTTTTTTACTTTTTATTTGCGTAGGTCGGGGTGTCCTCTCCCCGACCTACGCGGATATAAAGAGGCTAAAAAAAGTTCGTTATGCATGTGGCTATGGTAAAATGATCCTAGTAAAACCGCCTCTGCTCCAAAGGAAAAATATGAGTAATTTTAAAAAACCAACAATGATAAGAATAATGAACTCTCTCTCTATAGATATGATAAAAATTGATAAAGGTACTTTTATCATGGGTGAGGGAGATTCTCAAAAAAAAATAGAAATTAAAGAGGACTTTGAATTAGGGAAATATCCTATAACTATAGCTGAATATATGCATTTTGCTAAAGAGTATGGAGAACATCTTCCCAAATGGGATGAAGAGCTTCTAGATGAAAATGCTCCTATCATTAGTATCAGTTGGTACAATGCAGTATCTTATTGTAATTGGCTTAATAAAAAACAAAAAAAGTATTTTTATAGACTCCCTACAGAAGCAGAGTGGGAGTACTCTTGTAGAGCAGGCACTACTAGCAAATGGAGCTTTGGAGACGATGAGAAAGAGTTAGGACAGTATGCATGGTATAATAAAAATAGTGAAGGTAAGACACACCCTGTAGGTCTCAAAAAGTCAAACCCTTGGGGACTCTATGATATGCATGGTAATGTATGGGAGATATGTGAAGATTGGTATAATTCAGATAAAAAAGATAAAGTCTTGCGTGGCGGTTCGTGGAGCAATGTTGATAGCGTCACTCGCTCCGCTGTCCGTTTCTGGAACAATCCTTCTAATAGTTTCAGTTATGTTGGGTTTCGTCTCCTCAGAACTTTATCTTAGTTATTTTGACTTTACCTCTTTATCCATCAAAGAGGCAGGTTTGTAGTTAAAGTCTATTTTGGCGTACATACCTGGATATATTTTGTGGTGTTTTT
>JADGER010000146.1 GCA_016744315.1 Sulfurovaceae bacterium | reverse complement strand
TAGAAGAGATGGCACATCTAAGAAAACAAGTAACACGAGATACCGATGAATTTAAAACAGCTCTTCATCTTGGCATTAACTTTGGCGAGTGATTCTACTAGTACATAACTATAATTACGATAAAATACCTCTATTACTTTAATAGAGGATTATCCCGTGTCAAAAAATATTGCATCTGCTAGAATTGCTACACAAAGCTCTGAGCTTCTTAAAGCCCTTAATGACTCATTACCGTTTGATAAAATTTTATATGCTGAAGATATAAGAGGCTCTAAAGCCCATGCTTATATGTTGGCTGAGCAAGGGATTATATCCCAAGAAGATTTTGAAGCAATTGATAGAGGACTTTCTCAGGTACAAGAAGAGATTGAATCTGGAGAGTTTAGCTTTGATGATGGTGATGAAGATATTCATATGGCTGTAGAAAAAAGACTCACACAAATCATTGGGGATAGTGGGAAACGACTACATACCGCTCGTAGTAGAAATGACCAAGTTGCCCTAGACTTTAGACTCTTTGTACAAAAAAATACTCAAGAGATTGCAAAACTTTTATTAGAAAATATTAATACTTTTGTAGATAAAGCTCAGGAAAATGCTCATATAATGCTTCCCGGTATGACACATCTCCAACATGCCCAACCTATTAATTTTGGCTATCATCTTATGGCGTATGCAAGTATGTTTAAGCGAGATTATGAAAGATTTGTTAGCTCTTTTGAACGCAATAACTATTCACCTATAGGATGTGCAGCCCTTGCAGGAACACCACACCCAATATCAAGACAAATTACATCAGACAAACTAGGATTTATCGCACCTACACTTAATTGTCTTGATACTGTAAGTGATAGAGATTTTGCATTAGAAATACTCTTTAATATTAGTACACTTATGATGCATATTAGTCGTCTAAGCGAAGAGCTAATCCTTTGGTCTGCTAGTGAGTTTAGATGGATTACACTTTCAGATAGACATGCCACGGGAAGTTCTATCATGCCTCAAAAGAAAAACCCTGATATACCAGAACTCCTTAGAGGAAAAACTGGTAGAGTTAATGGAAACCTCATCTCTTTGTTTACCGTAATGAAAGGGCTTCCTCTAGCATATAACAAAGATATGCAAGAAGACAAAGAGGGAGTATTTGACTCTGTAAAAACTGCCCTACTCTCACTACAAGTACTCAACGAAATGATTTCAGACCTAAAAGTCAATGAAGCAAAAATGGCAGCTGCATGTATGGAAGGTCATCTAAGTGCTACTGATTTGGCAGATTATTTAGTCAAAGAAGCTGGTTTACCATTTAGAGATGCTTATCATATTACAGGAAATGCAGTAAATCTAGCCGAAGAAAAAGGTCTTGATATATCACAACTCACCCTAGAAGACCTCCAAAGTATAGATACACGAATCCAAGAAGGCGTAGTAGCACTTTTGGATAATCGTGCATCTATGAATGCTAGAGAATCCGAAGGTGGCACAGCTACCACAAGAGTCTTAGAACAAGTAGAAACACTCAAACTATGGGTATCCCAACAAAAGGGGTATAGAACAAAGCAATAATGGCAAATAAAAAAAGAAAATATTTAATAAAACTAAACAATAAGGTTCGTAACTTTTTTGATGGATTAGCTTTTGATGAAGGTATCACTACACTTAGTGATGCCAAGCTTATAGAGCTTTGTATGCTCCTAGAACTCAACCTCCCTACCCTTGACAAAGATGAGATGGTAAGAGGATTACGGAGAAGATGGAGTGAAGCAGAACATAGAGGCAGAGAAGATATAGTCCGTTATCTCCGTCAAGTTGTCTCTCCCAAAGAAAAAAAAATCATTAATATAGATGCTTTGGATAAAGTAGAAAAGATAGTTTCACTGCTTAGTCCAATATCTCATACACCTGAGGAAGAAAAAACTATCTTAGACTCCTTTATAGATACCAAGCGAGCTAAAATAACACAAGAGAAGGTAGAATCTAAACTTAAATATATTCGTATGCAAAATCGTATCTCTTCTTTGGAATTAGCACTAGATGTCTCTTTTGATACGCTAGGTCAGATGAATTTTTATGAGAGTTATAAATTTTCTATGCAAGAGATAGACTTTTCCAAAAGACTCTTAAGCACCTCTTTACCTATGGGATTAGATAACTATGAACCACGGAATAATGCTTCTATGGAACAGCTGTTACTCATAGAAAAAGAGATGATAATTGATAAAAAACAAGAAGAGATTAGCCTTTTTGTAACAAAACTCAATAATAAAGAACACAAATGGCTTAGCCAAGAGCAGATAATTACACATATCAAAGCAATGCCTCCAGAAGCAGACCTTTATCATATTCCTCTTTCTACAGCTTTAGTGGAAAATATTATTCTAAGTATCAATAGTAACTATACGCTTTTTGAGAGTACTGACCATTATATTATAGAAAAATCAAAAACTTTTATTCTTTTTGGCGCAGAAATTCATTATAATATTTCAGTATCTTACACCAAAAATCTACTCCATGCAGATATTTGGCAAGAAGATGAGTTACCAATAAGTAGAGATTTTAACGCACTCAATGAAGATACGGTAGAACTCTTTAATGCCACAGTAGATGACCTCTATGACGAAATACAAACTCTTGGGAAAGGTTTAAATATACCTTCCCAAAAGATAGAATCTTCTATTGTACAATTTATTATTCCCCAAATAGACAGTAGTAAAAATCTGAAGATCAAAGAAAAAAGTAGACGCAGAATACTCTATCATTTTAGTGAATATATCAAACCACTCAAAGCCAAACAGATGAGAGAAGAGCTTTTGGCAAAAACTATTAGAGACTTCAAAAATCTCTTTCCTCTTGCACGCTCTCTTAAACGAAAAATTATCTTTCATGTAGGACCTACAAATAGTGGTAAGACTTATAGTGCTATCAAAAGGCTCAAAGAAGCAGATACAGGATACTATCTTGCACCTTTGCGACTTTTGGCACTAGAAGGCTATGAGAACTTGCGTAAAGAGGGTATTGGTATCTCACTTATTACAGGTGAAGAAGAGATTATAGATGAAGAGTCTACACATATCTCTTCAACTATTGAAATGCTTAATAATAGTGTAGAAGTAGATCTCTGCGTGATAGATGAGATACAAATGATAGATGATAGAGATAGAGGTTGGGCTTGGGCAAATGCACTTATTGGAGTTCCTGCAAAGGTTGTTATCCTTACAGGTTCTGCAAATGCTCTTTTGGCTGTAGAAGCTCTTTGTAAGTACTTACAAGAGCCTTTGGAAGTGGTAGAATTTGAACGCAAAAATCCTTTGGAACTTCTAACACACCCTGTTCCACTAGATAAAGTACAAAAACAAACTGCTCTTGTGGCATTTTCTCGTAGAGAGGTTCTCTCTCTCAAACAACAACTTTCAGCCACTTATAGTGTTTCTGTAATCTATGGAAACCTCTCTCCTGAAGTAAGAAGAGAAGAAGCAAGACGATTTAGAGAGGGTGAGAGTAATGTACTTGTGGCAACAGATGCCATTGCTATGGGACTCAACCTCCCTATCAAAACACTTCTTTTTGCCAAAGATAATAAATTTGATGGTCTAAGAAGAAGAGAACTCACTCCCTCTGAAGTAGTGCAAATATCAGGAAGAGCAGGAAGATATGGATTAGAAGAGTTTGGAGAAGTAGGAGCTATAGACGAACACGCCCTCAAAACAATTACCAAGCAATTTCACAAACCACTTCCTTCTATAGAATTACCATTTTCTGTTATGGCAAGCCTAGAGCATGTACTGCTAATTGGTGAAATACTAGAAACTGATAATATCACTGATATTCTCACATTCTTTGCAGAAAATATGGAATTTGATGGACCTTTTGTAGCTGCAAATATTGACTCTATGCTAGAAATAGCTTCTATAGTAGATGAATATACCTTAGATCTGAGGACAAGATATTTCTTAAGCTGTGCACCTGCTAGTATCTCTTCACCTTATATAGAATCCGTATTTCATCGTTATATTCGCAATATAGAGAGTCAATCTTTGGTATTATATATCCCACCAAGAGACCTCCCTGCCTTTGCCCAAACCAATGATATGCTTCTCAACGCAGAAGATAGAGTTCGAGAAATATCTCTGTATCTATGGCTCTCTTTTAAGTTTCCTGATTCGTTTAAAGATACTGCAAAAGCCAAACAAACCCGAGTACGCATTAATCAATTTATAGAAAACTCTCTCAAAAAAGGTCACTTTGTCAAAAAATGCCGTAGATGTAATAAGGTTCTTGACTTTAGCTACCGTTTTTCAGTCTGTGATAATTGTCATAATAAAGGGAAAAGAGGAGAAAAAAGTTATAGAAGTAGGAGAAGAAGATAGTTAATCTTCTTCTTTTGCTCTTGGTTTATATGCCAATATTTTCTTAACCGTATCTATCGAAGTAAAAAATACTGCGTCAAAAAGTGGATTAAGTGTAGTTGTATCTCCAATAATATCAAAAGGTCGAAGAGTAAATCCATCACCATCTTCTGGGTTTATTGGTGTAATAGTAAAGGTAAGAGGTTTGAGTGTTCTTACAAGATTTAAAACTTTTTTATATTGCTTATCATCTTTAGCTGGAAGGAGATTATTATCTTCTTTCTCTTGTGTTCGTATCTTTAGTAAAAGTATAATTTTATCTTGGAATATTACTTTATTCCATTTAATATTTCCTAGAGGAAAAGAAAATTCACTATTTTTTGCTTCAAGAGGATGAGGCGTAGTTGCACGCATTTCTTCTAATAATTGTAAAAAAAAGTTTATTCCACCAAAAGATTTGACTGCGGTGCTAAGTTGACGATGATAAAGTAATTTAGTCTCATCATCAACGGTATTAAAATCATACATAGTATAAGTTCCTTATAGGTAATTGGAACTTATTATAGCAGGTTATGACTTGATGACACACTCTTTTAAAGTTCTTGATTTATAATATTATAGTCAGTTAAAAATAATCCTAAACAAAACACCATTATCTATATTCTCAACACTTATCTTTCCTTTGAGTCTATCTTCTACAAGCATTTTAGCAATTGCCAAACCCATCCCATGACCTTTTGTATTTGTATCTTCTTTAGAGCTAATAAAATATTCAAATATTTTTTCAATAGGTTTGATTTTTATTCCACCTGCATTATCACTATATTCTATTTGATAGTAATTTTTATGCTTATTTATAGATATTGTTATTTGGTTATCCAAAGTATTTGATTGAAAACTATCTAGGGAATTATCTATAAGAATCATCATAATATTTGAAAAAATATGCTCATAACAATGAAGCTCAAACGCATCATCTATCTCTAGTTTAAACGCTACATTTTTTAAAATAACCTTCGAGTTTAGTATCTCCATTACATATCTGTTCAATATCTCTTTGGGATAAAATTTCTCAACCTGATTTGTAGTTGCATAGTAGTTTGAAAAGTCATCAATGGTGTGTTGCATCTGTGTTATATTTTTTGTGAGGTTTGGTAACTTATTATAAAATACTCTCTCCAAAGAACCAGCGTCATTTTTTAAAATCGCTTCTAAATAGGTGACACTTGAGCCAAGTTTGGCAAGGGGTTGTTTCCATTGATGTGTTATATTTCCTATCGCTTGACCTATGGATATAAACCTAGATTGTTCGAGCAGAAGCTCTCTGTTTTTAAGTAAGTCAAGTTGGGCTTTGTATGTTTTGAGATACTGAGCTATTAACAAAAACAGCACATCAACTAAAAGAGCCATTGGAATGAGAAGCTTTAGTGCTTCATGGTAGGTGATTGTTCCATAAAGTCCTAGTGAATTTACAAAAAGAGCCAAGAGAAAAGTGCCATGACCTATAAGATAATATTTAGCTCCTATCTCTTTTTTGATAAGCATATAGATACCAATGCCACCAAGTGACAATAGTATAAAAAATGTAATATAAGAACCATCATTAGTAAAGTAATCTTTGAGATCATAGATAAATATAGAGTATAGATAAAGAACTATTACTATAAAGGGCATATATAACATGATATTCATAAAAATATAAATTTTAGGATAGGACTCTTTTATATTAAAAAGAAAACTAGCAAATAAAATAATAAGCATCATACCTGACAAGTGCGAGAGCCAAGGGAGTATGCTAATAAGTTTAAGATTAATTCCAATATCCAAGAGATATAAAATACCATGAAAACTATACTCATAAAGTATCATCATAGAAAAATAAAGGGATAAAA
>JADGER010000145.1 GCA_016744315.1 Sulfurovaceae bacterium | reverse complement strand
AAAAAGAAGACATCGCGAAGTTTGAAACCAGCTAAAAATATGGGTCTTTAGCTCAGCTGGTTAGAGCACTCGGCTCATAACCGAGTGGTCCGGGGTTCGAGTCCCCGAGGACCCACCATTAACAAATCCCCCCCCTACTTATAACAATTTAAAAATACCTTTTATAGAACTTACAGAGTTTAAATCCCCTTATAAATAAAATACTTTTGATACTATATATGATACAATATCCCCAAAATATTTTTAAAGGATTGCTATGGAAATGAATACCTTCGATTGTAAGTTACCTGATGACAAAGGTTATTTTGGTGAATATGGAGGGAGCTTTATTCCTCCACAACTCCAAGAGATTATGGATGAGATCACTGCTTCATATAAGGAAATTCGTCAAGATCCAAAGTTTATTCAAGAGTTGGGTGAACTTTATAAACATTATGTAGGACGACCTAGTCCAATTTTCCATGCGAAAAATTTATCCAAAAAGTATGGTGCACAGATATATCTAAAAAGAGAAGATCTCAATCATACAGGAGCTCACAAAATTAATCACTGTCTAGGTGAAGCACTTTTGGCAAAAAAGATGGGCAAAAAGAAACTAATAGCAGAAACAGGAGCAGGTCAACATGGTGTGGCACTCGCTACTGCTGCTGCACTTGTGGGCTTGGAATGTGATATATATATGGGTGAGGTTGATATTAAAAAAGAGTACCCAAATGTTATCCGAATGAAGATACTTGGAGCCAAAGTTATTCCAGTAAGCCTTGGGAGAAAAACACTTAAAGAAGCTGTTGATGCAGCATTTGAAGGTTATATGGGTGATCCTATCACTCAGTTATATGCTATAGGCTCTGTTGTTGGACCACATCCTTTCCCAATGATGGTAAGAGATTTCCAATCTATTGTAGGGAATGAAGCGAGAGTCCAGTTCCAAGAGATGACTGGTAATTTACCAGAGAATATTATTGCTTGTATTGGTGGTGGATCAAATGCTTTGGGTATTTTTACAGCATTTTTAGAAGATAAGTCTGTAGCTCTCCATGGCGTAGAGCCTGCTGGAAGAGGTATAGAAGTAGCTGGTGAACATGCAGCAACAATGACAAAAGGTACTCCCGGGGTAATGCATGGCTTTAAGTCATATATGCTAGCAGATGAAGCAGGAGAACCAGAAGAAGTTTATTCTATTGCAAGTGGGCTTGATTATCCATCTGTAGGACCTCAGCATAGTTATCTCAAAGATATAAATAGAGTCAACTATGCCATAGCAGATGATACAGAGACTATCGACGCATTCTTTGAACTCTCTCGACTAGAAGGTATTATCCCAGCAATTGAGTCAGCACATGCGGTAGCGTATGCTATGAAGTTTGCACAAGGTGAAGGCAAAGGCTCTACAATCCTTATCAACCTCTCAGGTCGTGGAGATAAAGATATAGATTTTATAGCAGAAAATTATGGGGAACAGTACGGAATAGAGTAGTTATTTGGAGTTAAATAGCTTTAAGTACTCTATTATTCTCTCTTCTAGCCAATATTTTGGTTGAAATATAGTTCCTGAGATAAATCCTACATGACCCCCATTAGGATGAATCTCTAGGAGTACTTTTGGTGATATTTCATCTGCTTCAGGTAAAATTGCTGGAGTCATAAAGGGGTCATCTAAAGCATGGATAATAAGTGTAGGTGTTGTGATACTATGAAGATACTGCTTGGCACTTGATTTTTCATAATAATTTTGGGCTGAATAAAAGCCATGAATTGGTCCTGTATAAGTATCATCAAATTCCCAAAAAGTTTTCATTTTTTTTACACCATTACTATCTACTCCAATAAGCATCCGCATATCATGCTGAGTATATTTACGAAGAAGCGATTGTTTTAGATGTTTCATAAGATGAAATTGATAGATTTTAGAAAACCCTTTATTCATTTTATTTGCACATACCTCTAGTTCCATAGGTGCAGAGACTGATATAGCCCCTGTAAGGGCTGTTATACCTTCTCCTAAGAGTTTGAGTAGCATATTGCCACCCAAAGAGTACCCTATGGCAAAAAGAGGGCTAAATGGAAAAGTCTGTACTAGTTTGGCTATCCACTCTTTGGCATCATTTGTATCTCCACTATGGTAGCAACGAGCCAAACGATTATCTCTACCAGAACAGCTTCGAAAGTGCATAAGTACACAAGAGTACCCATTTGCATTAAGGCTTTGCATTATGCCTTCTATATACGGTGATTTATAAGAACCTTCCAAACCATGAAACAAAACTACAATAGGCTGAGTAGAGTTACTACTTTTTGGCTTATCATACCAATAACAGTCCAAAAAATCACCATCAGATAATTCAAATGGTTCTATCTCCATCTCCAAAAAAGCAGATTTTCTAAAAAAAGCTGAATAGAGTGTTTGCAGATGAGGATTTTTGAGTCCAAGTGCAGGTTTAAATATCTTTGTAGTGTTTAGTGTAGACAATGTCCTTTATCCTTTATCAGATAAGTTGTTGTAAGGTTTGAAAAAAAGCTATACGCATCAGATACTAGCATAATTTTATCTCTACCCCCAAGATAGACCTCTATTGTAACCCCTCTTTCTAAAAGTTCTTGAATCTTTTGCTTATCCCATTGATAAGTTAGCAGTGCTTCAAGCTCCTTTTCTAAGCCAATAGCCATATAAGGTTCAAGATTTACAGTAGATGGATATGAGATATTAGAAAGAAACTGTTGCATATATTCTTTATTATTATGAGTAAAATAACGCAGTTGTGTACGAGTAAAACTTCTCTTTTCTGGCTGAAAAAAAGCGGGGGAGAGGAGTATCAATTTTTCTATACGACTTGTGCTAGAATAGGCTTCTTCAAAAGCACGCTGTGCACCATAACTAAATCCGATAAGTGTAAAATCATTAATATCCAGATAGGAAGCAAATATATTTTCTTCACCTTTTAGAGAAAATCCGTTAAAATATTTCACGGAGAATCTCTCTGCTTTCTTCTTCTGTAATATTTTCATGTAAAAGAAGATGATTTGTTATTTTTTCATGTATTTGTGCTAATTTATCCAAAATAGTTTCAACATCTATAGATGCCTGTTGCAATATCATTTCCTCTTCATTTGCACTATTAACAAAACTTTCACCCATGGAGTAATGTTCTATAAGTTCTTTTGCCAAAATTTTAGCTTTTACTATATCTACTCCTGCATTACTATATTTTTCATTATAAGTTTGCTCGGTTGCAATACTTCCTGCTAAATACATTTTGATACGATTTACTATTTCACTTTTAGAAACTATTTCATTTTCTCTTTGCAATATTTCTGTAGTAACTATACCTATTTTTTCAAATTCAATATCTAACCAAGTTGCTAGTAAGGCTTTGGCACTTTGATAGGTAGCAAGAATAGCTCGCTCTTTTTGAGAATAACTAATAATACGATGTTTTCCCAACAATACTTTATCTTTGACCGCTTCAAAGTGATCCATCTCTAGACCTAAACTATTATTTCTCATGGCATCTAGTGCCGCTTCGTTGACAAGCGTTGCTAAAGCTGCACTATTAAACCCTACTGTCATCCGAGCAACTTCCAAAAGGTTTACATGGTGAGGTTTTCGGCTCATATAGAGTTCAAGAGTTTTGAGTCGTTCATGGACATCAGGGAGTGAAATATAAATACGCCTATCAAATCGCCCTGCTCTTAGAAGTGCTTCATCAAGTACTTCTACTTTATTTGTAGCACCAATCACTATAACCCCTGAACTATCTTCAAAACCATCCATTTGTGTTAGAAGTTCATTAAGGGTAGCTTCTCGTTCATCATTACGAAACTCTCCTCTGCTTTTACCTACAGCATCAATTTCATCAATAAAAACAATGCTAGGAGCCATCTGTTTGGCTTTTGCAAACAATTCCCCTACGCGTTTAGCACCCATACCTACATAAATATGTACAAATGATGCTCCACTTTGATAAAAAAATGGCACACCTGCTTCACCTGCAATTGCTTTGGAAACGAGTGTTTTACCAACTCCAGGAGGTCCAATCAAAAGAATACCTCTAGGGAGTTTAATATCTAATTGCTCATATTTTTGAGGTTCATGAAGAAAATCAATAATCTCTTCAAGCTCCTCTTTGACATCACTAATACCTGCTACATCCGAAAATTTTACAGTTGATTGAATAGCTCGAATCTCTTGAGGCTTAGATATTTCCTCTGCACGATCTATCTCTTGGTGTAGTTGTACTAGATTATCATCACGATTATTTCTCATCATCCTAAACAAGAAAATAAAAGCTCCTATAATAATAAATAGATAGAGTAAATCCATAAGATAATTTTTATTTCCAATTACCTCTACAGGATATTTTTTGAAAAGAGATTTTGTATTAATAGACCCTTTATAGATCTTAAAATTACCTTCTTGTGTTATAAAATAAAGATAATTATTATCAATCATTAATTTTTGAATTTTATCTTGTGTGTAGAGTCTGCTTAACTCTACGGTTGTTATCGCTTTTGTAGTATCTCGTAAAATAGAAAATGTAATAATAATGATTAAGGCAATAAGTAACCCAATGATAATACGAATATTTTTATCATTAAAGTTGAGCTTTGCTCTCTTCATCTGTTACCTCCAATTGATTAAGTAATACCCAATTACTACTAAGATCATCATCTGATGTCACGGATACTCTATTAAAATATTGATCAAAACCATGGTATACACCATTTTTTCCATTCTCTAACAATACTTCAAGGTTTTGAGTATGCTCTTTTCTAAAGCTATAGTTTTTTTCTTTAATTATTTGCGTTAACTCTTTATGGCGTTTCTTGGCTATATCTCCTCGTACCTGTTCTTTCATAGTTGCAGAAACTGTACCATCTCGTTTAGAATAAGAGAATGCATGAATATGTGTAAGAGGCAAGTCTTTGACTCTTTGCATTGCCTCACTCCACTCTTTTTCTCCTTCTCCAGGGTGACCTACAATATAATCTGTACCAAGAGCATATCCTTTGGATGCTATCTCTTCAAAGAGCTTTTGGTCAGTAATATAACTATTGCGACGATTCATAAGCTCTAACATCCTATCACTTGTATGTTGCAGAGCTATATGCAGATGTTTTGCCATCCATGGCTCTTGAAGTAACTCTTTGAACTCATCATCTATCTGAATAGGCTCTAGGCTTCCCATACGAATTCTGCGAACCCCACGAATTTGACTCATTTTTTTAAGAAGTTTTGCTACGGAACTTCCATGTTCTTGTCCATAACTTCCTACATTTGTCCCTGTCAAGATAAACTCACCAAAACCATTGCTTGCTAGTTTTTCTACTTGTGTAAGGATTGTACTCTCTGGATGCGAGCGTGCATCTCCACGAACGAAAGGGATAATACAGTAAGAACATCGAAAATTACAGCCCTCTTGAATCTTGATAAATGCCCTACTTTTGCCTATAAACTCTTCTACAATAGTAGAATCTATATGTTTGAGGTCTCCTATCTGATAAAATCTCTCAGGACTTTTGATAATTTCATTGATATTTTCTTTTTCTGAATGTCCAATAACACCAAATACTTTATTTGCTTCAAACAAAGATTCGCCTTTTGAATGTGAACCACAGCCTGCTAATATTACTTTTTTATTAGGATACTTTCTTTCAATAGAATTTATATAGCCTCGTACAGAACTATCTGCTCCATTGGTTACAGTACAAGAGTTTACTATTATAATATTACTCTCTTCTTCTTTGCTTGTAATCGTAAATTCTTGGAGTTTACTCATCATAATTTGAGTATCAAACTGATTTGTACGACATCCAAAAGTTTTAAAATAGACTTTTTGCATCAATTTTTACCCTCCTCTAGTGGTATATCTTCTATAGGTGCTACTGGCTTTCGTACATCTTTATCCATATAAATAGATTGTGTAGGAAATGCCAAAGAAACACTCTCTTCAGCTTGAATTCTTTCGATAATTTCCAAAGAAATTGTACTTCTTAGGGTCATAGTAGCATAAGCATTTGTAAGATACCATGAGCTAATCTTCATCCCATGTGGCTCTATAAGCGTTAAGATTCTAGGTTCAACATTTGTATTACGAATGCTATAACTGCTTCGTAGCTTATTTAACTGTTTTCTTGTAATATCAGTATACCCTTTAGAATACTTCTTGGTAACTTCTTTAGCAATAGAAGCAGCTTTATGTATATCAGAATCAAAAGTTACCACAAAATCTATCCCATCCCAAACAGTCTTTAATCCTGCATGT
>JADGER010000144.1 GCA_016744315.1 Sulfurovaceae bacterium | reverse complement strand
AGTATAACCTCATCACTATCTAAAGCTCCATTAATAACTGCTAGTATAAAGCTATTCTTGGAAAATACATTTGTATCTAGTTGCTCTTCCCAATAGATAAGTCCTAAACTATCAGGTGCTCTATTAAAAAGGTTTTTATAAACCGCTACAATAAAATCTGTATTTGAAGTATTTTGAGGATAGAGAAGCTGTGTCTCTTCTTGATCAAAAAAACTTTGAGCTATTTTACTTAGCGTAAGAGAACTATTTGTCCAGTATGATAATCCTCCACTATCTGGTGCTCTATTAAATGTGGCTACATAGAGTTTGGCTACTTCTTCTTCTGTTGGTACTTCTTGGGATGCATGGATACATGTTGTCAGCATTAATATTGCTAATACACCCTTATAATATCTTATAAATCTATGAGTAGACATGATGTAACTCCTTATTTTTAATATTTTTCTAATAACGCTCGTAAGTGAGTGTCATAGCTGTTGAGTCTAAAGTAATCCCTTTGATTGCTTCAAGGAGTGCATCCCGATCAATAAGGGAAGGATCTGCTAGATTAAGCGTCTGTGATAATGCATAAAGAGTGAAAGTATAAGCCTTTTCTCCAGGACCTTTTGAACATGGTGGTGAATATTTTGTGAGGTCGTTAACACTATTCGTACCAAAAGTTCCTATACCACTCTCATCAACTGCGAGTGATGATGTTTGGGCATCAATATTGTATAGTACCCAGTACCAATGAAAATCATCAGAAGCTACTTCATGATCCATTAAAAGTGCATAGCTCACTGTTGCTTGGGGTGCATTGCTCCAAGATATAGGAGGTGATACTCCATCACCATCACAGGTATAAGTTATTGATAAAGCACCTCCATCTGTGACAAGGGAACTTTGGAGAGTAAATATTGTATCAACTTTAGTGATATTCATCTGAGCAAGAGCTGTTGTAACACTTTGAATATCTTCTGTAATATCTGCCATAATTACTTGAGCATCTTCTACACTATCCAAACCAGCTTGAGCAAAGGAGAGTCCTACTGTTGTTTTATTAGTAAGTATATCAGCGTCATTAGATGTAGCCGTATTTAAGGCTCCGTTAATAACTGCTTCAATAAAGCTATTTTTTGAGAATACATTTGTATCTAATTGCTCTTCCCAATAAGTAAGTCCTGTATTATCAGGCTCTCTATTAAAAAGGTTTTTATAGACAGATACAATAAAATCTGCATTTGAAGTATTTTGAGGATAGAGAAGCTGTGTCTCTTCTTGATCAAAAAAACTTTGCGCTATTTTACTTAGTATAAGAGAACTATTTGTCCAATATGATAATCCTGCACTATCTGGTGCTCTATTAAATGTGGCTACATATAATTTGGCTACTTCTTCTTGCGTTGGTACTTCTTGGGATGCTTGCAGAAGCGTTGTCATTAGTAATATTGCTAGTATTACCCTCAGTTGGCTTATAAAGCTACTATTCTTAGTAAACATAATTTTACTCCTTCTAAAAAAATTCTTATTGAGTATAAGATTTTTAATCTTTTATCTACATAAATTTCTAATAACAAATAGGTATAATACTTCTTATGAAAAGATTATCACAACTACAAACAATTATTCACGATTTGCCTTCACCTGCATGGGTCTTAGAAGAGAATTTATTAAGACAAAATATGGAAATATTAGATGAGGTTCAACAAAAAAGTGGTGCTAAAGTACTAGTTGCACTTAAAGGATATAGTTTTTGGGACTCTTTTAGCCTACTTAGCGAGCGTCTTTATGGCTGTTGTGCCAGTGGATTATTAGAAGCAAAACTAGGAGCAGAAAAATTTAAGGGAGAAGTACACACTTATTCTCCCGCTTTTAAAGAAAATGAAATAGAGGAGATAGCCTCTCTCTCACATCATATTGTTTTCAACTCTCCCTCACAATTTCAAAAATTTGCCAAACAAGCAAAAGATATAAATCCTAATATCTCTTTGGGACTTCGTATAAATCCAGAATTTTCACAATCATCAGCAGAGCTTTATAATCCTTGTGGTCTTTACTCTAGGCTTGGAACAACTCTTGATAATTTTGACCCAAGTATATTAGATATGTGTGATGGTTTTCATTTTCATGCTCTCTGTCAACAAGATAGCAAAGCACTAGAAGAAGTACTTCAGAGTATAGAAGAAAAATTTAAGCCCTATTTACATAAGCTCAAATGGATAAACTTTGGTGGAGGACATCATATTACAAAAGAGGGCTATGATATAGAGAAACTTATAAAACTTATTATAAAATTTAGAGATACTTATAGCCTACAAATATATCTTGAACCTGGAGAAGCTATAGGGTGGCAGAGTGGTACACTTGTAACTACTGTGTTGGATATTGTCCATAATCGTATGGATATTGCTATTTTGGATACCTCTGCTGAAGCTCATATGCCAGATAGTATTATAATGCCTTATCGTGTAGATGTGCGTGGAGCTGGAGAAGCTGGAGAAAAAGCGTATCTCTATCGCTTAAGTGGGAATACCTGTCTCTCTGGTGATATTATGGGTGATTATAGTTTTGATACACCTCTTCAAATTGGAGATAGAGTTATTTTTGAAGACCAAATGCATTATACTATGGTCAAAGCAACTACATTTAATGGTATTGCTCTGCCTTCTATCTGCGTACTCAAAGAAGATGGGAATCTTAAAATAGTCAAAGAATTTGGCTATGAAGATTTCAAAAATCGTCTCTCCTAAACTAGCGAATAAAAGGGATTTGTAGACGAACAGAATATTCTTTGAAGATAGAAACTATATGATTGAGTTCTGCTATCTCTTTGATTATCTCATCAGACTCCGTATACCTACCATTTGCTTTTACAGTTAACTCTATAAGATGTTCTTTTTTGTCTCCAATAATAATATATTCACCAATAAGCAGTTTTAAGCTAATAGCTATAGAATCTGAAGATCGAAAACTATCTAATACTTTGCGTAATAATTTAGAAAACTGATTTTGATCTAATTTAAAAGCAGGTAAATCCTGATCTACAAAAAGTGTTAATTCATTATCATTTTGAAGTTTAAACAAAGAGATATTTGCTTCTAAGAGATTATTAATATCTGTTATATTATATCTATTCATCTCAATAGTATTTTTGGTCTCTATTCGCGGTTTATGATAGAGATGTAGAGCAATTTCATCTTCATTTTGATATGCCACGCAAAAAGCATAAAAGGTAAATGAGTCATACTGTAAATCTAATTTTGTTGTTTTGAAACCAAAATCCTTGGGTGCATACGAAAGAGTAATATCATATAACTCTTGCCTACTTACATAGCCCAATAATACCTCTGAGGCAGAATTAAGGTATATTATCTTGCCATTATCATTAAAAATAATAAATGGATTAATATCACTTTCAACAAAAAATTTAAAGTTAGTCGAGATTGAGTTCATATATTTTCTTTCTAAGTGTATTTCGATTGATTCCAAGAATAGTTGATAATTTTAGCTGTGATCCATACTTGGCTAAACCTGCTTCAATAAGTGGTTTTTCATAGAGTGTTAAATACTCTTTATAGTCATTATTACCATTCATGTTATCTAAAAGGAAATGATAAAGTATCTCTTCTATCTCTTTAGTGCCACAACTACGGATAAAAACCTGTTGATAGATTGATTTTTTGAGTGATTTACTATTGTTGGATATATCCAAACGACTTGTATCAATATTGAGTTTTTGAGGAATAACTAAATTTGATTGCACTTCTTTTATAAAAAGCTGTGTAAGCAACGAAACATCCTCTAATCGTTCTTTCAAAGAAGGCATATGATAGATAAATGCAAAAAGATTATCTATAATTTTCTCATTCCCCATATAATTAGCAATAGCAATAATTCGCTTATTCGTAAAATCAAGATTTTCTATATTTGTTAATTTTTCAAAATTAGTAATAATTAACTCATTATAATTTGATAAATACTCTTCAACTTTTTCTTGATTAGCCCCATCAACACTCACTACTTTAGGAAAAAGATGTCTAATTAAACTCTTTTTTCCTATATGGGCATCTCCTATTAATATAGAAGAGACTAAGAGTGACTTTGTCAGATTAAAGCCTTTAATGATCTTTTGTACTTGCACTGATTGTGTAAAAAACTGATTTGTCACTGAGTATCCCTAATTTATGAACAATTGTATCAAAATTATGTTAAATATATAAATAATTAAGATATATTTTTAAGATAAACAAAAATTTAAAAGAAATGAGATCATATCAAAAAGTTATTCCAACAATTTTATAAGAATTTTTCTTATCTTGAAATAGAACAGGCTTTGGATTGTTTTGCCTTTTTTGGAGGAAGTAATTCACAAATAGTTCTTGATTTTTTTGATGACCTTGATGAGATTATACTTCATCATATTGTAGTAAATTTCCAAAAAACACAAGAGAGTATTTCTCCTTCTTATCTTTTGCAGTCACCCTATTGTGATATTCTACAAGCCACAGCCAAAGGAGATGGTAAATTTTTGAATATATGCAAACGATCTAGGATAGGCGAGACTGTAGGAAATGATATTATTGAGGAACTACAAACTTTAGGTATACTAAGCATAGAAGAATCTAGAGAAACTCCTCTTAAAAAGCATCCAAAACAAAAAATAAAAAAACATCTTCGTTCCTATCGTATACAATCTAAAATACGATTCAGACAGCCATTTATACGATTTTGGTTTGGTTTTGTAGCACCTTATAAAAAAGAGTTGCAAGAAGGAAAAAGTGATAGATTTTGGAGTAATTATTATCAGCATCGTGATCGTTGTGCTAGTTTGGTATTTGAACAACTCTCAAATGAATTAGTAGAAAGTCTCTATCAAGAAAAAGGTGATGCATTAGTACAAAAAGGAAGTTTTTGGGATCAATATAGCGAGTTTGACCTCTTGGCCAAAACAAAAAAGGGAAAAGTTCTTTTGGGTGAATGTAAATATAAAGGTCGTAAAGTATGCAAAAATGAACTTACAAAACTCAAAGAAAAAGCTATTGCATCAAGTATAAATGTTGATCTGTATATTCTTTTTTCTTTAAGTGGTTTTTCAAATGAATTAATACAAAATAAAGAAAAAAACCTTCTACTATTAGAAGCAGAAGATTTTAAAAAGCTTCTCTAGTTTTGACTATCCATATAACTTTTGATAGCTTTTTTCAATCTACCAAGCTCTATTTGGTAGCTATCTACATATTTATGTAATAGATGCTGATTATTATAGATAAATAATTTATGTATCTCATTTACTTGCCAGAACATATCTTTTGCACCTATAGCACCTGTAAGACCTTTCATATCAAGACTTAACATCTTAATCTGTTCACTACGATTTTCTTTAACAAGCTTTTCAAATGCCTCTCCACTCTCTCCGTAGGCTTCTAGGAATTCATTAAGAACTTCTATATAAATAGCAGGATTTCCATTCGCATATTTAATACCCTCTTCAATATCTAATCCATCAATTTCAACAGGCTCTTCAATTACTATCGCTGGTCTTTTACTTGTCATATTAATATCAAGGAAGAGTTCAAACGCACTATACATTTTGCCCATATTTAATGGCTTAGATAAAAATGCATTCATCCCACAGTTATACATTTTTTGTACTTCACTATCAAGTACTAACGCAGTAAAAGAGACTATAGGCAGTTCATTAAATCGACCTGTTTTTCTAATAGCCTCAGTTGCAGTATATCCATCCATAACAGGCATATTAATATCCATAAGTACCAAATCAAACTCTACTTCATCAACAGTCACAAGATTAAGTGCTTCAAGACCATTGTTGGCAATAGTAATATTAATACCTGACTTGTCTAAGATGTTGACTAAAACTTTTTGGTTAATTAGGTTATCTTCTACTAAAAGAAGTCGAGAACCTTCAAAGTCTGCAAAGTGTTCTCGTCTAATATTCTCTGCTTCTTCAAGTGCCTCTTGATGAGTAAAGACCATATTTCTTTTTACTTCACCAACTACTGGTAAATGTCTTGGAATATCATCTTGATAAAGATCTATCAAAAGATCAAATATTCTCTCTTGGTTTAGAGGTTTAGTTAGTTTTCTATCTGCAACATCATCAGCTAATTTATTACTCTCTTTATTCAATAAAGAACTTAGAGCAATAACCTTTAGACCATTCTTTTTACCAATACCTTCAAGATAATCAACAGTTTTTTCTAAATACTGTACAATATCAGGCGTAAAGAGTTTGTCATCAATCACTACAATATCATACTCTGTAAGATGTAAAGCATCTTTATTAAATTCTACATCAGATAAAACAGTAACTTCATAATCAAAATAACTAAACATATTTCTAATTGCTAATGCTGA
>JADGER010000143.1 GCA_016744315.1 Sulfurovaceae bacterium | reverse complement strand
CATTAATCATCCTTAATTGCAGGCTGTCTTACACTAATCAAACTAGCCACGATAATGGCCATATAAAAAACGCCTACAATAGCTTCCATATAAGCAAAAAATTCTGTGAGTCGATTAGTAGGTAATATATCTCCATAGCCTAAAGTTGTAAGCGTTACAAAACTATAATAAGTCACCCTAGAAAAATTCTGTTGCCAACTTTGATCTTCTATCCCTGAAAGTGCTGTTGGGTCTAGTTGTAATAAAAAGAGATAAATCACTGACCATACTAAACCTAACAAAAGATACAAAGAGAGTGAACCTATAACCATATTCAAACTTACACTCCCTTTAAAAAGTATCTGTTTAGAAGCCGTAAGAAAAGAGTGTATAAAAAAGATAAAAAGAATGAGTAGGTTAGCATATTTGGAATAATGCAAGTGAAAGAGTTTTTCTATAATAGCAAGTAAAATAACTAAAATAACTAATGTATACACCATTCGCATCCAAGTTATATCAGCATAAAGGCTTTTGATACTAATAAAAAATACAGCCACCGTAAGCATAGAGAAAATACTATCACCCCAAGTATCAGAAAATTCTTGCATCATCGCTCCACTAAAAAGTAGAACGATTAGTGATACACAAAGATATAAAAAATTATTTTCTCTAGTAAGACTCTTCATAGTAAATCTATTGCTCTTTAGAAGTCTTATGAGTTACTTCATTTATCCATAATTCAAATAATTTATAAGAAAGAGCAAATATAACAGCTCCCACAAAAAGACCTATCATACCCATAAGTATCATACCACCAATAGCACCAATAAGGATTACAAGCATTGGTATATCTACCCCACGCCCCATTAATATAGGCTTCAATATACCATCACTTGCACCTACTATCAACATATAAATAGCAAATATTATAGCAGAACTTCCATCAGCATATGAGAACACATACGCAATTACAGGAGCAATAATAATCAAGGCAGGGAGTTGAATAATAGTTAAAAACATAATAATAAATGCCAATACAAGAGCAAAAGGTACATCCATAAGCAGTAATCCCAAGAATGCAAAAAATGCTTGTATAACAGCCACTCCCAAGACACCTACAGCCACGCTACGAACAGTTAAAGCCGATAAATTAGCCCACTCTAATCCTTTTTCTTTTCCTAAAAATCGACAAAGTATATTTTGATAAAATTTCACAGAGTTTTCACTATTTAATAGAAAAAGTGACGCAATAATCATAGCACCAACAAACATAAAAATAGTTCCTAGACCACTTCCCAAAGCTGATAGCGTAGAAGTTGCAATATTTTGAATTTTATCTTTAAATGGAGCCAAAGTATCTTTGAGATTACTTGATGCATTATCCCAAAAAACATAAGCTTTTTCACCAATCACTGGCCACTCTTTTACTTTTTCTGTAGGAGGTGGAATAGTCATATTTCCATCTTTTGCCATCTGAATAAGATTCTCTGAAGAGCTAATCATTTTACCTGAAAGCATATAAGTAGGCACAAGTAATGCCAAAATTATACTAAAACTCATAGCAATAATAACCCATTTTCTATGATCAAATTTTTTTACTATCATTGTCACAACTGGAGATAATGCCACAGCAATAATAACACCCCAAAGTACAATTCCTATAAAAGGTTTTAAAATAAGAAAAGATACTAGTAATATAATAGCTAGAATTCCCAACCTTATTGCTATTTCAATAGCTATACTTATTTTTTCTTCTCTTGAAGTCTGTATCATTATTTTTCCTTGTAATTTTTTTCACTAGTATTATACCCAAAATAGACATTAAAGCTTTTTTGTGGAATAATGGATAGATGTAATTAAAGGACATTTAGATAATGAAAAAAATACTTATAACCAATGATGATGGATATGATTCTAAGGGGATTTTAGCTCTAGTGGAAGCACTCCGACCACTAGGACAAATCACTGTAGTAGCTCCCACACTAGAAAAATCAGCCTGTGGTCATTCACTTACACTTACAAAACCACTTCGATTTATATCTGTTGATGATGATTTTTATAAACTTGATGATGGAACACCTACCGATTGTGTTTTTCTTGCCTTACACAAACTTTTTGATAAAGAGAATAAACCAGATATTGTTATTTCAGGCATAAATAAAGGTGCAAACATGGGTGAAGACATTACCTATTCAGGCACTGCTTCAGCAGCTATGGAAGCTGTATTACAAGGAATTCCTGCCATAGCTATTTCTCAGGTTTGTACAGATAATTGCCAAGATGTAGACAAGCTAGAATATAAACTAGCCACAGAAAGCATAGTAAAAATAGTTAAACAGATATTTGCAGATAAATTTCCTCTGCCAGAGCGAAAGTTTTTAAATATAAATATCCCTCCTATTATGCCTTCAGAGTGTCAAGGATTCAAAGTGACTCGTGCAGGTGAGCGATATTATGGGAACGATGCACAGGTGCATTATAATCCTCGTGGAGCAGAGTATTATTGGATAGGACTCCCAAGGCTTGATTGGAATCCTAGCAAAGATAACAGCCAACTTACAGACTTTGAAGCAGTAAACCAAAACTTTGTCTCTATTTCTCCTATACATTTGGATATGACAAGCTATAGGGATATACAAACTCTAAAGCAGTGGCTATGAGATATGAACGATGCGAACAACTCTTTGGAAAAGAAGATTTTGCCAAACTCCAACAAGCTAAAATTCTTATCTTAGGCGTTGGAGGTGTTGGTGGGCATGCTCTTGATTGTCTCTATCGTAGTGGGGTCACTGATATTACTATTGTAGATTATGATATTTATGATATAAGTAATCAAAATCGTCAAATAGCAAGTGACGCTCTAGGAGAATCCAAAACCACAGTTCTCTCACAAAGATACAAAGGCATTCAGACTATTCATCAAAAAATGGATCTCGTGTGGGTTGCAAACTTTGATTTTTTTCCCTATGATATTATTATTGATGCAGCAGATACTACAAAAGTCAAAATAGAGATTGCAAGAAAAGAGTATAAAAAACTTATTATGTCTTTGGGGTCTGCAAAGAGGTATGATACCTCCAAAATAGAGGTAGCTTCTATATGGAAAAGTCATGGTGATGCCTTGGGTAGAAAAATTCGTAATGAGCTTAAAAAGGCAAAATTTGATAGGAACTTTACTGTTGTATTCTCACCCGAAGAAGATAAATGCAAAGAAAAAGGCTCATGCATAGCCGTTACAGGAGCTTTTGGACTGACCATCTGTTCGGAAGCCATAAAAAAGATTCTTACACAAAACAAAAAATAGTTCAAGTTTTCATATATATTAATATGATATAATATTTCAATATATTTTTAATTGGAGATTTTTTATGACAGACCATGACTTGGGTGATTTAATTATTGGAGAGAGTGAAGCAAAGAAAAATACAAAAGGCAAAGGAATATTAACTATCGTTGCTCTTTTAATTGCTATTCTTGTAATTGCTATTATGATGGCACAAATGGTATTAGAAGAGAATGATGAAAATAGTTCTATGACCACATCTGAAGATGAAAACATAGTAAGTTCAGAGCTTCAACTTGACGAGTCTTTAGGAGAATCTAAAAATGATAACGAAGAGTTAGAAGACATTACAACACTTTTGGATAAAAATACCGAAGAGAATAAGACTGCCAAAGCAAGTACAGATACTGTAAATGAAGTCAAACCTGATATACAAGAGGTCAATGATGAAGAGGCTACTGTACCTGTTGTAGCTCCCATAACAAAACCTGTACAAGAAAAACCTGTTACAAAAGAGACAAAACCAGTCAACCCAAAACCAGTTAAAGAGCAAGCAGAAAAAAAACCTGTTGAGAAAAAATATGTAGAAAAAAAGCCTGCACCAGCACAAAAAACCGTTCAAAAAGCTGAACCTAAAAAATCTCATACAGCAAAAGGCTCTTATTATATCCAAGTAGGTTCATTTAGTACAAAACCAAGTAGTCGATTCCTAAGTGTAATCAAAAATAGTGGTTTCTCATATAAACTCCATAGTTCTGGTAAACTCCTTATAGGATCATACAGTTCACGAGATATGGCAAATAGAGACTTAGCCAGAGTAAAGGACCGAATTAATAAAGGTGCCTTTATCATTAATATAAAATAGAGAAATTATGTATAAAACTATACTTTATGACCAAAGTACTCCTGTAGCCCTATATGCACAACTCAAAGAGAAATTTAATACTCAAGTTACAATGCTCTTTGAGAGTGTTGTTAATACTAGTGATGGAAACTTTAGTTTTATCATAATAGGTGCAAAAGAGAGACTCACATATAAAAACAAAGAAACTTCTTATACCAATGAGAATAATCAAACAGCTATTATTGAAGAAAACCCTTTTAGTTTTTTAAAAGATTATTATAGTAAATTAGACCAAGTAGCCTACCAAGAACTCGCCCAAGAGATAGGGTTTAGTTTTGTAGATGGATTTATTGGATTTATTGCCTATGATATGGTAAAAGTTTTTGAACCTACACTTAATGAAAGTATGGATGAGCTTTATGATCCACTCAATACTCCTGATTTGGATTTAATTCGACCCAAGATTATTTTAGCCTATTCTCATAAGAGTGCAAAACTCACTATGATACTCAATGACCAAAGAGAAGAAGAAGCATTTGAAGATATTGAAGCAATGCTCAAACTCTCTCAACCCTATATCCCACTAAAGGCTGTTACACTAGAGGGTGAAGGTTCTTTTGCCATTGAAGAAGAACGATTTAAACAGATGGTAGATGAATCCAAAGAATCTATACGAAGTGGTGATATATTTCAGATACTTCTATCTAATAGATACACACACAAAGGTTCTATTGATCCTCTAAGTTTTTATCGTATATTACGCTCTAAAAATCCTTCTCCTTATCTCTTTTTACTCGATTATGAAGATTTTTCTATTTGTGGCTCTTCTCCTGAAGTTATGGTACGACTCACAGATGGAGAAATACTTTTACGACCAATAGCAGGAACACGCAAAAGAGGCAAAAATCATAAAAGAGATCGTGAACTAGAAGAAGAGATGCTCAATGACCCAAAAGAGTGTGCAGAGCATCTTATGCTTATTGACCTAGGACGCAATGATGTAGGTCGGGTTGCTAGCACAGGTACAGTAAAAGTCACAAGTATGATGCGTGTTGAAAAATATAGCCATGTTATGCATATGGTAAGTGATGTCGAAGCCAATCTTCAAGAGGGCAAAGATATGTTTGATCTTTTTGCAGCCACATTTACAGCAGGAACAATGACAGGTGCTCCAAAAATCAAAGCTATGGAACTTATAGCCAAAGCAGAAGGACTCAAAAGAGGCTTTTATAGTGGAAGTGTTGGTTATTTTGCATTTAATGGAAATATGGACTCAGCTATAGCAATCCGTACTTCATTAATAAATTCTGATTCAATCACACTTCAAGCTGGTGCTGGAGTAGTAGCAGATAGCCAACCACAACTAGAATACCTAGAAGTCAAAAATAAATTAGGTGCTCTTCTTGCAACACTTAAAGAGATGGAGAGTCTATAATGCAACAATTTGCTATCTTTGGAAACCCTGTAATACATTCTAAATCACCGCTTATGCATAACTTAGTTTTTAAACACTTAGATTATTCTGCTTGTTATGGTCGTTATCTTTTGGAAGATGGTGCGTTATTACGAGAAAAGTTTTTAGACTTAGGTTTAAAAGGCATCAATATTACAGTCCCACACAAAGAACATGCCTACCAAGCTTGTGACTTCTTAGACGACTTTGCCAAAAGAGTTGGAGCAGTCAATACGATAGTAGAAAAAGATGGTAAACTCCATGGATATAACACAGATGCCCCTGGATTTCTCAAAGCTATAGCTTCTTTTAAAGAGAGTAAAACGGTACTCTTTTTGGGTGCAGGTGGCACAGCAAGGTCTACGAGTATGATACTCCAAGACAAAGGCTACAGCGTTACAATACTCAATCGTAGCAAAGAACGATTAGAATATTTTGAAGAGAAAGGCTTTGAAACAGCACTTATAGAAGAGTTTCAACCCTCTAGTTTTGATCTTATCATCAATATGACATCCGCAGGATTAGAAGACGACTCCCTCCCAGCTCCCAAAAAGCTCTTAGATACTCTTATCCCCCAAGCAAAAGCCTGTATAGATGTCATATACGGCAAAGAAACACCCTTTTTGAAACTAGCAAAAGAACATAATATTCCAACAAAAGATGGCAGTGATATGCTACTTTACCAAGGAGTAATTGCTTGTGAACATTTTACTAACCATAAATACACGACACAAGAAATAGAAGAGGAGATGAAACAAGCTTTTATATTATAAACCTATAAACAAAGGATAATAAATGAAACTG
>JADGER010000142.1 GCA_016744315.1 Sulfurovaceae bacterium | reverse complement strand
CTGCTGGGGTGGGTGAACACTCTGCTATCATTAGAGAAATGGTTTGTCAAGGCTTAGATGAGTCTATAGGGGCAAAAATAGATACAGAAAAAAATAATATTCTTCAAGGCTATGCTATTAATGATAAGAGTTCTAAAATAGCTATTTTAGTTGTGCCTACCAATGAAGAGCTAGAGATAGCAATGCAAACACAAAAGATACTCGAAGAGTCTTAAGTATTATTTGGTGAGCATTTGGGCTACCATTTGCTTGGCAAAATAGGAGAACTTTTCAAAAAGTCCACTATGGTATTTATCTTTGTGATATATCATCAAAAAATTCCGTTTACATTTAAAGTTACGAATATTAACCTGACGAAGTTTTCCTTCTGCTATTTCATGTTGTACGGCTATTTTGGAAATACATGTTAAGCAGTGGTGATTACTAAGTATACTTTTGATAGATTCTGTATGTCCTAATTCTAAAAATATATTTAAAGAGTCTGTTTTTTCTTTGATATAATCCAAAAATATCTCTCGTGTGCCACTTCCTTCTTCTCTGAGTACCCATCTTCTTGTTGCAAGAGAGTCTATAAAATATGATTGTGTCAGTGAGGGATCAGCAGTGACTACAATAAGTTCATCTACACCAATCTTCTCTGAGATGATTTCTGCATCTAATACAGTACCTTCTACAAAACCAACATCAATATTTCCATCTTTTATTAAATTAATAATCTCTTTGCTATTGCCTTCTTTAAGAGAAATTTTAACATCAGGATAGTTATTCATATATTTACAAATAATAGAAGGCATCAGATAATCAACTATTGTTGTACTTGCACCAACACGAATAATTCCTTTATTAATAGAGTTCTTAAACTCATATTCAATATCAGAAAGTTTTTTATATATGGGAGAAATTTCTTTATGAAATGCACGCCCTAACTCATTTAGAATAAGTTTTTTATTGATACGGTCAAAGACAGGTCGCCCTAATATATTCTCTAGTTCTTTAATAGACATAGATATAGCCGATTGACTAAGACTCATATCTTTAGCTACATTTGTTAGGTGTCCTGATTTTACAACATTCAAAAATATTTCCATTTGACGCAGTGTTAGTTTCATAATAAATGGCTCCTCATAAATTTTTATTATCTTAGTCAATAATTTTTATTTTTAAATTATATCAAGTTTATAGTATAATTTCCAAATAATAATCAAAAAAATTGAACGAATTAAGGAAAATAATGGCTTTTTCAGCACAAAATCGTAAAGGTACCCTTAGTGGTATAGTATTTGTAGCACTTTTTGCTATGGCAGCAACCTATATTGCAAACCTTGCACCCATTCATGCTCTAGGGCTTTCTCCATTGGTAATTGGTATTGTTATTGGTATATTTTATGCTAATACTCTGCATAATCATATTCCCTCAGAGTGGGAGAGTGGTATAGTTTTTTCTGGTAAAAAGATTCTTCGTTTTGCTATTGTCTTATATGGTTTTAGAATTACATTTCAACAAATTGCAGAGGTAGGAATGGAAGGCTTTTTGGTCTCTGCTATAATGCTTTCAACCACATTTATATTAGGGACATGGCTTGGAACAACTATCTTTAAGATGGAAAAAGATACTTCTATGCTTACGGCTTCTGGTGCAGCAGTATGTGGAGCAGCGGCTGTTTTGGCAACAGAACCAGTTCTCAAAGCAGAAGGGCATAAAACAGCTATTGCTGTTTCTATGGTGGTTTTGTTTGGTACTGTTTCTATGTTTTTATATCCCGTTTTATATACAACAATTATAGAACCTGCAACAGGATTTTTACATATGACTCCGAGTCAATTTGGTATCTATGTAGGAGGAACAATTCACGAAGTAGCCCAAGTTGTAGCAGTGCCGTTTTCTATTCCTAATGCACCTGAAGAGATGGCAAATAATGCAGTAATTGTCAAAATGACACGCGTTATTATGATTGCTCCTATGCTTATTATTTTGGGACTCTATTTGAGCTATAGTGCCAAAAAAGAGGGTGGAGATAGTAGTGCTGTTAAGTTAGTTATTCCTTGGTTTGCAGTTTATTTTATTGGTGTTGCTGGATTTAACTCATTACAGTTGATACCAGAAAATATAGTAAATATTATCAATGAAGTAGATACATTCTTACTTACAATGGCAATGACAGCCCTAGGTATGGGAACACGATTTGCTAAGTTCAAAGGCTTAGGACTCGCACCTGTGTATACTGCTTTAGGTATGTTTATATGGCTTGTTCTTGGAGGCTTTGTTGTGGTAAAGCTTATAACTGCTATACTATAACATTATATTAAAAAGAGAGAAATAATGAAAATTGGGATTATTGGATTGGGACTAATGGGAGGCTCTTTGGGAATTACACTCAAAACGCACTTTCCAGATTATGAGTTTATAGGTCTTGACCATAACCAAACACACTGTACCCAAGCACTAGAGTTAGGCTTAGTAGATACTATAGCAGATTCTATGGAGAGTATCAAAAAGTGTGATGTTATTATTTTGAGTATTCCTGTGGATGGAATTATTGCAGTACTCCAAACACTTACAGATGTCTCGCCTCACTGCACTATTATCGACCTAGGAAGTACAAAAGCCAAAATAGTAGCCTCTGTACCTCTTGTTATCCGTCAAAACTTTGTAGCTGCACACCCTATGACTGGTACAGAAAAGTTTGGTCCTACGGCGGCCTTTGGAGAACTCTATCAAAATAAAGTTACTGTTTTGTGTGATTTTGAAAAAAGTGGAGAGCATCAGCAAAAAGTTACGCTTAAGCTCTTTAAAACTATTGGAATGAAGCTTGTTTTTATGGGTGCAACCGAGCATGACCGCCACGCTGCATTTATCTCTCATATGCCTCATGCTTTGAGTTATGCTATAGCCAATGCTGTAATGACCCAAGAAGATCCAAGAAGCATTATAGCCCTAGCAGGTGGTGGATTTAGAGATATGAGCCGTATTGCCAAGAGTTCTCCTTCTATGTGGGAAGATATTTTTCGCCAAAACAAAACAAACCTCCTTATAGCCATAGATCATTTTAATATTGAACTGCAAAAATGTCAAAAGATGGTAGAAGATGAAGAGTGGGATGCCCTGAATAGTTGGATGGATGATGCAAATAAACTCCATGATGTTTTAAAATAAAAATACTTGTATGTTTGAATCTATAGTAGAGGGATTTTTATTAGGTCTTGGTGCTGCTGTACCCATAGGAGCTATTAATATTCTTATTATGAATTATGCACTCCAAAGCTACAAAGGTGCTGTTGCTATTGGTATGGGAGCTATGAGTAGTGATATTGTCTATCTTCTTGCTATTATGCTAGGGGTTGCTACTTTTTTGGATAATGAAGTATGGCATACTGTATTAGGAGTTTTGGGCAGTCTCTTTTTGGGATATATGGCATATTCTATTTTCAAAGAAAGAAAAAAACAACTCAATACAAACTCTGTAGTAGTCTCCAAAAAGAGTCTTCTTAAGTTTTATCTCCAAGGATTTCTTCTAACATTTATCAACCCTTATTCTATAGCTTTTTGGTTAAGTATTGCAGGATATGTATCTAACAAAAACTTAGATACAAAGTTTGTAATAGTAGGTATGCTAAGTGCTATTATTCTATGGATAACGCTTATGCCACTATTTGTACACCGAGCCAAACATAGAATATCTCCTAAAGTCTCTTTGTACATTAATAGTAGTTCAGCTTTTATCCTTAGCTTTTTTGCTCTCTCTTTGCTTTTTAGTATATTTGTTGGATAGAGTTATATTCTACTTCTTCTGCAACCCCATAATCATTTTTTCGCATAATTCCAAGGGATAAAACTTTTTATTTTTATCTCTTGCATCCATTAATCTAATAATTTGTTTATCTTTTTTCACCTCAATTGCTACACCATCTTTGCCTGATACAAAGTTATAAACTTCTGCTTCTTGCCCATTAATTTCTATTTTTACCCCAATATATTTTCTTTTGAGTTCTGTTAAATCAAGAGGTTTTGATAAGTCTATACAATTTCCTATTCGGTCTTGATTTTCAAAAAGCCACAGCCAAAAACCATGTATTTTAGACGCATCTTTTATCTGTTTTTCTTCTTCATTATTTTGCTTCATCGAGAGTTTATTATAGGAATTTATATAAAATGAAGCACTATTTACCCACTTTGGCACACAATTACAGATAGCTTCGCCTGTGATAGCAAAATCTTTTGTAGTTTCTTTGATAAAGGTACTTAAATCTTGATTTATTTTATATTTTTTAGGCTCTTTTTGCGTTTTTTCTTCTTCTGAAAAACTAACATTTGCCAAAACTTCTTCTAGTTTTTTTTCTAGTTCTTCTTTTTCACTTTTTAGTTTTTTATTCTCTTTTTTAAGTTGTGCAAATTCTTCGTTTTTTGTGGGCAAGATAAGATGGTCATTATAGAGTTTGCCTGCTTGTGTAAGCCTAATACTGCGTACTTGATGGCTCCCTTTCCACTTTTCTACCTTCACAAGTTTTCTCTCTATGAGCTTTTTATCTTCAAGAGCTTTAAATAAAAATTCAAGAGTTTTACTAGTGAAATAGGGAATATCAGAGATAATTTTATTGCTAGTAATCACATAAAAATCATCTCCCACAGCCAATGCCCAAAAAGGGATATTAACAAGATACGCCATTAAATCCATTTGAGAATGAGAAAGGTTATGTTTTTCTTGAAAAAGTAAATCTTTGACGATACTGCGAGTTCTTTTGGGTAAATTTGGGGCTATAGACATTGGTTTTCCTTGAAAATATAAATTTCCAAGAGTTCAGTTACCAACATCTCTTGAGAAAAAGAGAGAAACAAGAGCTATTTAAAGCATTTTTAACCAAAGCTTGTGTAAAATCGCACAAGCTTTAGCTAGAAGTAGGGTTGTTGGTTTTAGTCGATTCGCTGACCCTACTTTGTTTCACTCTTTTATAATTCTCACATTGTATATCAAACTTCCTTAAATAAAAATTATTATTATTTGAGTATTTATCTTGCCTCAAAATATGGCTACCCTTGAAAAATAGGGCTAATAATTACTTATTAAAAAAGCTCTTTAAATCTCTTAAAAGAATTTTTTGATAATTAATTATTGTACCTTGATTTTGGGGGATGGGTGGAGTTTGAAAACGCATAATGCATTACCTGACTCCTAAATTGACTCCTAAATTGACTCCTAAATTCGACTCCTAAATTCGTTTTGGAGAAAAATAGAAAAGAGTTGGCATGAGGGTAAGATGGGGAAGATTTTGGTGGAGTTTGGGGGTTAATATACTAAAAATTAGATATACTTTTTACTATAAATAAAAGGAAGAACTATGAAAAAAATTACTTATTGGCATATGCAAATGCATCCTAATGATAAATCTTATGGAGAAGACCATGTTTATTCAATACTAGAACATAAAAGAATAATTGGATTAGGAGATTGGGAAAAAGGAGAAAAAGCAATAAAAAAATTTCGCGATGATATGAATGTAAATGATATTGTTGCAATAAAAAATGGTGAGAAATTAATTGCATTAGTCCAAATAATAGGTGGATGCTATGAAGTGCGAGATGATACAACAAATACAGATTGGATAATAAATCGTAGACCCATTAGAATTTTAGACTGGGCATTAGAGGGACAATTGCTTCCTCAACCTCAAGGTACACTTAATAGATGTCGTAATAATGAAAAAGAAACAACAAAAATAATAAAAGAATGGCATAAACAGGTTAATATTTCTTTTCAAAAGAGAAAATTAGATATATATGTTTAGGAGAATCCATAAGGTGCTGTTTTCAATGCACCTTAGTCTCGTTCCCACTTTCCCTCGCTCGGTGGGAGTGTATACTAAACTTAAGTACCGTGTATTGAAACTTAAAACTTAAGAAAACTTAAGTACCGTGTATTGAATTTCCACTTTTGTAACTTTCTAAAACAATTTTAGAAATAGCAGAATTACTTAGTTTTAAGTAGAGGAAAATAGAGCAAGTAGAGGAATCAGGTGATAATGATAACTCACTCCAAACACAGCAGGTTGTGACAACCCTAATACTTTACAATTTTATGCATCGTCTGACCTCCCAAACGACCCCCAAGGGCAATGAATTAACAAATTTGTAGGTTTGGTATCACCAAACCTACGCATAAAATCTTTATTTCATTGGTATTGCCGAGGACGGATGGGAACGAGTGATTTTACACCCCGCCGTTCAATCTCCATTTTACTTTTTTCAATTATATTATTACCGATGTTACACACTTTGTAGGGGTAATCCCCAATGCCAATGAAATAAGGAAAAAAAAGGTAAAGTAACACTAACAAAAAGAATTTTTAAAGAGAGAAAATATGCTAAAAAAAAGACATTAAAA
>JADGER010000274.1 GCA_016744315.1 Sulfurovaceae bacterium | reverse complement strand
TAAACTTTATATGCCTAAATGGAAGAGAAAAGAGTTAGAGTTAATCAGAAGAGTATTACTCTTTGGTTTTCAAGAGTTCAAACAAAGAAAAGTGAAAATTAAATGAGCCAAAAATCAAGCCTCTACCGAACCATAGAAATACTCAAAGACCTCAATGATGGTAAAAAACTTTGTATAACAAATCTTGCTGTGGCTTCTGAAGTCTATTGTGAAATTGTTGGATAAGGTGCTTTTGAAGGAGTTAAAATGAGAGATATTTATACAAAAAAGAAATTCAAAAAATTATTGCATAAAGCAAAAAATGGTGATGCAAATGCACAATGGGAAGTGGCATATTATTTAACAGAAGGCTTTGTTGATAAAGAGAATAATATATTATTGAAGCCTAATTTAAAAAAAGCATATTATTGGTATACATTGTCTGCAAAAAATGGAGATAGCTCTGCTCAGGCAGTATTGGGTGATTGGTATAGTAATAATGATGACAGAAGAGACATCAAAAAAGCTATTTCTTGGTACAAAAAAGCATATAAACAAGGTAGCTCTTTAGCAGCGTATAATCTTGCCTATACTTATAGAGATATGCAAAAACCTACAAAAGCCTTTAAATGGTATAAAAAGGCTGTGAAATTAAAAGATTATTGTGCTTTGTTTGATATGGCTTTATGTTATTTGTTTGGTATCGGTACAGAACAAAATCATAACCTTAGCTATAAATATTTGAAAAAAATATTGAATTCTAGTATGTACTATTCTACACAAAGGACAAAAGAAAATGCACAATACTGGTTAGGTATATTTCATCTTTATGGAATTGGTGGAGCTAAAAAGTCTATCAAAAAGGCTCGTATCTTATTAGAGAGTGCTGACTCTGATGATGATTATGATCAAGCAAATGAGTTGTTAAATTTAATTGCTAGAACTGAAAATATTGTTAAAGAGAAATTACTATGATAAAAATATTTTTGAAATTTAAAAAAATTATATATGCTTTTTTATTTTTATTTACATTATCACTTAGTCACTTATATACCTATAAAATTGCAAATTACAATGCTGAGATTAGAGCATTTATTGTTGAAATAAGTATGCATACACTTTTATTAAAAGCTTTAGACGAAAATAAAACAGATACTGTAAAAAATATACTTACATACTCTTCTCTTGGATTATTTTATGATGCAGGAAAAAGAAATAATATAGAAATATTTTTACCTTTATGCAAAGAAATAGATAAAGATACAATGCTATTATTAGAAAAATATATATTATTTGAAGATAATGAAATAGATAGATTAGAAAAGTTAGGAAAAGAGAAGATAGAAAAATTGTGTAATATTGAATAGTTTTTTTATTGTATTGTAGGTGAAAAGTTTGGTATTAAAGTTTGGCAGTATCAAACTTACAAGTGAGTAAGAGTAATTATTTATAGTAAAATAAAAATTTTGATTATATTTTTGAAAGAATTGAATCTTTTGATAGTATGACAAATAATCCATATATAGAAAGTGAAAATAAAATGAGCCAAAAATCAAGCCTCTACCGAACCATAGAAATACTCAAAGACCTCAATGATGGTAAAAAACTTTGTATAACAAATCTTGCTATGGCTTATGAGGTGAGTGATAGGACTATTCGTCGGG
>JADGER010000273.1 GCA_016744315.1 Sulfurovaceae bacterium | reverse complement strand
AATAACAGAGAGCTGTTCAGAGGCATTATTCCCCACATACATATAACGATTATTCCCCAAAAACTGCGGTCGGTTGATTTTGGCAATAATACTTTGGTCGTGTTCTATAATAAAATCAATCAATAAAGCCAAAGCTTCTGTAGTATAAGGATAGCGTTCCAAATCAAGATATTCAATAGGAGATAAAAAAGAGTTTATCTCAAAAATGCGTTTAAAAAGCTCATTTTGAAAAGGTATTTTAAATCTTTTTTGATTAATACTATAATGAAGAGAACCTAGTTCAAGATAATGTAAAACCCACTCTTTATCTATATTGGGATTATCAAATGTTACGATGACTTCAGAAGTATTATAACTTTGCAGTAGCGTAAAGGTTTCATCAAGGGCGTAGCTTTTATCATCTCTACTAGAATGTATTTCATTGCTAATAGTCTTACCTGTAGAGACATCTATAGCACAATATCCCACAGAATAAATCCCTTGGTTTTCATCAATAATCAAAGATGCAATATTATTTTCACTCGCTTCATTAAGATACTCAAAGTTAGTACCTGGAGAGATAATATTAGCCACATAGCGTTTGATATGAGGTGGTTCGCCTTTTTGTTTGATAAGTACTATAGTATATTTTTTAGTAGCAATAAGACGAGCCAAATACCGTTCTATAGAAACAGAAGGCACACCTGCAAGAAGAGGGTTATGTATCGAGTTTTCTCGTATAGATTTATTTTTGCGTGTAAGTTGAATATTAAGCAGTTGTGCTATCTCTTTGGCTTTGCCTATCTTTAGCGTATCATTATTCACTTCATAAAGTTCAAAAAAAGAACCAATTTCTATTAAAATAATAGTATCAGACCCATATTTTTTTTCAAAATACTCTTGAAGATCAAAATACACTTCCGTAAGAAGCTTTCCCTTTGTTGCTAATATCTCGCTAACTTCATCCACGCTTGGCTAACCTTTATTATAATTCAAAGAATAATATCATAAAGTTTGTTTAGGAGGAGTTAGAAGATTTTAACCTTGTGTAAATTATAGGTAAATCCGATGAGAAAAAAATCAAAGATTAAGAAAAACATATAATGGACTGAAAAGTCAAGACAATAATCAAAAGAATGACACAACAGGAGTAAGAGAAATAGCTGCTCGTATTTCTTCTCAAATTCAAAAATATGAAATTGATGGAGTTATATAAGTAGATAAAACATAATGACAAAAAAAATTAAATATATTACAAAAGAAGAGTTCGAGGAAAATACAAAAGAGGATTTGGAAGAGGACATTGAGCCACTCCGTCGTCAAGACATCATTACTCAAGCTAAAGAGAGTTTCAAAGCAAAAGAGTTGTATAGAATTAGTGAGTTTGAAAACATTCAAAAAGGGTTTAAAAACTTCTTTGCTATTGACTTTGATATAGACCATGCTCATGCACTTCTCAATGATAAAGCACAAGGTAAACATCACCCAGATAATTTTCAACTACTACTAAAATACCATAATGTTAAGAAATACAAAAATAATTGGCAGAGATTTAGTATAGATGAGCAAATAAGTACCTACCTAAAATTAATTTCATAAGTTTTATCAACACCATAAGATTTAAGAACCCGATGAACATAATTTTCTAAAGCATCTGTAGAAGCAT
>JADGER010000141.1 GCA_016744315.1 Sulfurovaceae bacterium | reverse complement strand
TTATTAAATATATGAATAATTTTATAATTATAAAAAGGTAAACAATTGGAACAATTAGATCTTCAGAAACGACTTATTATAGCATTAGCCCTCTCCTTTTTGGTTTTTGTTGGTTCAAGCTATTTTTTAGGGGGAACACAAGCTCCTACTCCTCAACAAGACTCCAATATTTCTAAAAAACAAGCAGTAAGTAGTACTAATCCAGCACCACAAGCAGTGAGTAATTCTGCATCTTTAGCACCACAAACAACAAATACCCCAAAATCAGCACCAGTTCAAAGTACAGAAAAAGTTTTGGTAACAGTAAAAAGTCAAAATTATATTTTCACTCTTGATGAATTGGGTCGTATTTCACAAGCAACACTTCTTGCTAAAAAATATGTTGATGGAGATGGTAATAATATTTCACTTTTTGATATAACTCAAGTAAAGCCATTAGAAATTAGATTTTCAGATGCAAAACTTAATGAGGAAGCATTTAAAGTTGCGTATACTCCATCAGTAGCAGTATTAGAAGTAGGTGATAAACCAGCATTATTAGTATTAACTCAAACGCTATCTGATATAACTATTACAAAAGAGATTACTTTTTATGCTGATGGTCATTATGACTTACATATTAAAACTACAAAACCTACACCTTATTTCTTGACAACTGGTCATAGACCTGTGGCTGATACTTCTAATTATATTCTTGCTAAAGGTGCCTTAATCAAAGGGGCTGATGGCATTATTACTACGATAGAAGATGGTGATGCTTTAGGTGATGAAAACTTTAAGAGTGCAATATTTGCTTCTGCATTTGACCGTTATTATACTTCATTCTTGTATAGCTTTGAAAAAGGTTTAGATGTAACTGTTGCCAAAGACCAAGGTGATGACCCACTTATTTTTGTTCAAGGAAGTGAAAATCTTTTGGTTCATGGGTATATAGGAGCAAAAGATCACGAAACTCTTAATGCAATTAATCCTGTTCTTCAAGATGTAATTGAGTATGGATGGTTTACTTTCCTCTCCAAACCTTTCTTTGCAGTTATGGCATGGATTTACTCTTTTGTAGGTAACTGGGCTTGGGCTATTATCTTGTTTACACTTTTAGTAAAACTAATCTTGTTCCCTCTTTCATATAAAGGGATGATGTCTATGAGTAAACTCAAAGACTTAGCTCCAAAAATGAAAGAGATTAAAGAAAAATACGGTAAAGATCCACAAAAAATGAATGTGAAGATGATGGAGATGTACAAGAAACATGGGGCAAACCCTATGGGTGGATGTCTCCCACTTCTCTTGCAAATACCTGTATTCTTTGCTTTGTATCGTGTACTTTTGAATGCTGATGAGATGCAAGGGGCTGATGGAATACTTTGGATTACAGACCTTTCTCAAATGGATCCATACTTTATACTCCCTCTCTTGATGGGTGCATCTATGTATTTACAACAGAAAATTACACCAAGTAATATTACTGATCCACTTCAAGAGAAAATATTTAAGTTTTTCCCTGTTATTATGACAGTGTTCTTTATTACTTTCCCTTCAGGATTGGTTCTTTATTGGTTGACAAATAATGTTTTATCTATTGCACAACAGTACTATATTAATATAGCGTATGAAAAACACAAAGTAGCTGTAGCCGCAGTTGCCAAAGAGAAAAAGAAGGATACCTAATGAAAAGAATAGAGGCTCCTACTCTAGAAGAGGCTTATGCAAAAGCAGCACTCTATTTAGAGTGTTCAATTACACAACTTCATTGCGAAGTTATTCAACACCCATCTAAGGGTGTTCTTGGTTTTATGAAAAAAAGTGCAATTATTGTTGCTGATTCTACCAAAGAAGAAAAAGCACCAATAATAGAAGAAAAAGAACTAACTCCCCAAATAATTACTCCTCCTATAGTAGAAGAAACTCCTGAAAAGATTGAAGAAGAGGAAGTAGTAGTAATACAAGCCAAAAATACTCTTGATGAAAAAATAACACAAAAAGACTCTGCTGTATTAGATAAGTTTTTTGAAACGACACCTGAAGTAGAGAAAGAAGAGTTTATAGAAGAGAGACCTGTTAATAACAATCTTGAACTAGCACAAAAAATAGAAACAGAGTTAGCAGAGCTTTTGTCACATAGTTGTTTTGCTATTGATACTGTAGAAGTTGATGTAGTAGATAATACAGCTCTTATCTTTATAGATGGTGATGATGCTGCACTCTTGATAGGCAAAGAAGGGTACCGTTATAATGCACTCTCTTATATGATTTTTAATTGGCTCTTTAGTAAATATAATCTTTATATCAAATTAGAAATAGCACAATTTCTTACTTCTCAACAAGAAATGATACGAAGCTATATTGAACCAGTTATTGAGCATGTAAACCTTAATGGTAAAGGGAAAACAAGACCTCTTGATGGTATTTTGGTGCAGATTGCATTAGAACAACTTAGAGAAAAATTTCCTAATAAATATGTGGCAGTAAAAACTGCTAGAGATGGTAGAAGATTTGTACTAATTAATGAGTTTAATAGTAGAAAAAATGACTGATACCATTGCTGCCATAGCGACAGCAAACGGTGTCTCTTCACTATCCATTATCAGAGTAAGCGGTACAGATGCTTACTCTATAGCCCTTCAAATATCCACACAATCCTCTCTCCTTCCTAGACATACTCATTTAACTTCTTTGTATGATGCGTCACATACTCTTATTGATCAGGCTATTGTTATTTATTTTGCTTCACCCAAAAGTTTTACAGGTGAAGATATTATAGAGTTTCAGTGTCATGGAGGTATGATAGTTGCAGAATTAGTATTAGAAAGAGTCTTAGAGTTAGGTGCTAGATTAGCAACTGCTGGAGAATTTTCTAAAAGAGCATTTATCAATGGTAAGATTGACCTAAGCAAAGCAGAAGCTACAGCCAAACTTATAGAAGCCAAAAGTGTAAGTGCTGCTAAAATATTGGCAAGAAGTATGAAAGGGGAGCTAAAAGATTTTGTAGATATAACTCGTGAGAGTTTATTAAAATCTTTGGCATACTCTGAAGTGATGATTGATTATGCAGAAGAAGATATTCCAGATGATATTTTAGAATCATTAATGACACAATTAGATAATTTACAAGAGCAACTTAGCCAAATTGTAGAAGCAAGTCATCGTCGTAGAGGTTTGATAGATGGCTTTAATGTAGCCATTATAGGCAAGCCAAATGTAGGAAAAAGTTCTCTCCTTAATGCATTACTTAATTATGATAGAGCAATCGTAAGTGATATAGCAGGGACAACAAGAGATACTATTGAAGAACAAGTGCGTATAGGCTCACATATTATCCGTTTAGTTGATACCGCAGGGATTCGAGAAGCCAAAGATAGTATAGAAAAAATAGGAATAGAGCGATCTTTGCGTTCTTATGAAGATGCTGATATTGTTATTGCACTCTTTGATGGAAGTTGTATGCTTGATGCAGAAGATCAAAAAATACTCTCTTTGCTTGAAAACATAGAAGATAAACAGCTTATTGTAGCTATAAACAAAAGTGATTTAGACAAGAAATTTGATAGTAAAAGTATAGCAAAGCATAATCCAATTTCAGTGAGTGCCAAAAAAGATTTTAAAGAACTTACACAAACACTTCAAAATCTCTTAGATAGCATAGGTGAGGGTGATGAGCTTATGTTGATTTCGGCAAGACAAATAGAAGCAGTAGTCCAAGCCAAAGATGCTATCAAAGAGGCAAAAGAGCCTCTTGCAAGAGGTGAGTTAGAGTTCTTTTCTTATTATCTTCAAGATGCTCTCAAAGCTATATCTTCTATCTCTAAACCTTATGATAGTGAAGAGATATTAGATAAGATGTTTGGAGAGTTTTGTTTGGGAAAATAAAATTTTAAGGAATACAATGTTCAAAAAACTAATTATTATAACACTCCTCTTGGGAACAAGTTTATTTGCTGATACTATCAAAATAGCTGTTGCAGCAAATGTAAGTTATGCAATAGATACATTAAAAGATGAGTTTCATCTCCTCTATCCTGATATAAAAGTGCAAGTAGCATTAGGAAGTAGTGGTAAGCTTACTGCACAGATCAAAAATGGAGCTCCTTATGATCTTTTTATGTCTGCAAATATGAAATATCCAGAGGCTCTTTATAGTGATGGAATAGCTATAACAGAGCCTAAAATCTATGCCAAAGGTGGTTTAGCATATTTGAGTACCAAAAATCAAAACTTTACAAAAGGTATTCATCTCGTAGAAGAGGCAATAATAGAAAAAATAGCCGTTGGAAATCCAAAAACAGCACCTTATGGACAAGCAACTAGAGAGGCTCTAAAAAATGCAGGTCTCTATGAAAAAATTAAAAATAAATTTGTATATGGAGAATCAATCTCTCAAACAGTTTCTTATACGGTCACTGCTACTGATATGGGTTTTATAGCTAAATCTTCACTCTATAGTCCGCGAATGGCTCAATACAAAAAAGGTATACACTGGGAAATAGTCAATCCCCAACTCTATACCCCTATTAGTCAAGGGATAGTTCTACTCAAAAATGCTAAAGCTAATAGTGAAGTAAAGGCTTTTTATGATTTTATATTGGGTGAAAAAGCAAGAAAAATTTTGATAGATTTTGGGTATCTTGTGCCATGAGTAGTTTAGTTGCAAGAGTATCTCAAATTGATAATTGTGATAGTTTGCATATTGTAAAGTTTGATTTTCATGGTCAGACACTCTCTATGATGAGTTTAGACCTCCCTAATAAGATTAAAATAGGTACAAAAGTAAAACTTGTTATGAAACCATCACATATAGCCATTGCAAAAAATTTAACAGGAGATGTGAGTTACTCTAATCAACTCGATAGCACTATCATCGTCATAGAAAATGGGCAACTTCTAACTAGTCTCCAACTGCAATGTATGGATAGTACATTGGAGTCCATTATCACTTACAACTCATCAAAGAGGATGAATTTACAAGTAGGAGATAGAGTCACAGCATTTATAAAAGCAAGTGAACTATCAATAGCTGGAATTCTTGATGATTGAACTCTTTGATACAATAGAGTTTGCACCTTTTCTCCTCTCTTTTAAACTCGCAGGATTGACAACAATAATTCTTTTTATTATTAGTGTTCCCTTAGCTTGGTATCTTTCACAAACTAAATCCAAAGTAAAACCATTTTTGGAGAGCCTAACAGCACTCCCTATTGTATTGCCACCTTCTGTTTTGGGCTTTTATATCCTTGTAGTTCTTTCGCATAACTCTCCTGTTGGACAATTTTTTGAAGATGTTTTTGGAATAAAGTTAGTATTTAATTTTACAGGATTAGTTGTAGCAAGTTGTTTTTATAGTCTTCCTTTTATGGTACAACCTTTGCAAGGTGGCTTTGAATCACTTAATAAAAATATGTTGGAAGCGAGTTATATTGCTGGAAAAAGTAAATTTGAAACTATTCTCAAAGTGGCTTTACCCAATATCAAACCAGCATTGATGACTGCGATTATTGTAACATTTGCACATACTGTTGGTGAATTTGGTGTTGTCTTGATGGTGGGGGGAAGTATTCCAGATGAGACAAAAGTAGCATCTGTAGCAATTTATGAGATGGTAGAAATTATGGATTATACTTCGGCACATATTTATAGTGCTATTATGGTTGTCATGAGCTTTTTGGTACTTTTAAGCGTTTATATTTTCAATGGCAAACAGAGTAGAAAGCTAGGAGTATAGAAGTGATAAAAATAGATATAAACAAAAAACTCCATGGTGCAAATGGAGAGATGGATTTAGATTTTAATTTAGAGATAAAAAAAGGTGATTTTATCGCTCTAGCAGGAGAAAGTGGTAGTGGTAAAACAACACTCCTACGGATACTTGCAGGATTAGAAGATGCAAACGGCACAATACAAGTAGGTGATGCAATTTGGCTTGATAGTGCTAAATCTCTACCTTCTCAAAAACGAAAAATTGGATTTGTATTTCAAGATTATGCACTTTTCCCAAATATGACTGTACTTCAAAATTTACTATTTGTACAAAAAGACAAAGCATTAGCCAAACATCTCCTTGAAATTACGGAATTAAGTGCATTAAGAGATAGAGTTCCAAATACTCTGAGTGGAGGTCAAAAGCAGAGAGTAAGTCTTTGTCGAGCTATGATGAATAAACCCAAACTACTGCTTATGGATGAGCCACTTTCTGCTCTTGACCCTAGCATGAGAACAAAACTCCAAAATGAGATTCTCACATTACACAAAGAGTTTGACACAACAACAATTATGGTAAGTCACGACCCCAGTGAAATATATCGTCTTGCGTCAAGAGTTGTTGTTTTAAATCTTGGTAAAATTATCAATGATGGAATACCAAAAGATATACTCCTCAGAACAAGTGGAAGCCAAAAATTCTCATTTGAAGGAGAACTTCTTGATATTATAAAAGTAGATGTAATACATATAGCGAT
>JADGER010000272.1 GCA_016744315.1 Sulfurovaceae bacterium | reverse complement strand
TTCTAATGCTTTTTTTTCTTCTTTTGTTAATGCTTCTACTTTTCTCATGATGTTATTTTAGCATACCTTTATGAAATTGGTTTTGAGTGGGTACTTATGTATACAGGACCCTCTACTGTAGAACATACAGAGTCTAGTTTTTCTTTCCAACTTACTTATAAGTTTTAATTAAAATCCTAAATCAAGTGTTATTTTACACTTGATTTAAAATCTCTTACACAAAGTACAAAAAACTTTTTATCATACTTTGCAGTAAAATATCTCCCTAAATCAAAATCAACATACCAAGCATTTTCTCTTCTATCTTTGGTAGATGTCCAGTATATACCCTCTTGAACATTTTTAAATGCATGTTTAATAGCTATTGGTCTTCGTGAGAGTTCTAAAAGAGACTTCATCTCTTCATGGCTAGGTAAACGCCAATCAACAGTCCCTAGATAGTCCATCTTGGCACAGTAGCTATTTGCTTCTAAAAAAGTTAAGTTAGTGCCATAAGAGTCATCATTATATATTTTATTATTTTTACTATCAATAACTATACTTTTATTATCATCACGAACAAATGAATTATCTACTTTATCTGACTCTCCACTAAAGTTAGGAATTATAGAACTCCACATTATTACTGTACTTACCATAAGTACTACACTTATTTTTACCATAATTATACTCCTAAAAATTTATATAGGAAATATTATAGCATTATTTATAAGATAAAAAGATAAGGTATTTGGGGGGGATAAATAAGTTGTAAAGAGAAACAAGACTCTCGCAGAGTCTTGTTTTATACTGTAACGCTAAGTTCTACAAGAAGCCATTATCTAAACGACATCTTACAGGATTACCTTCTGCTTTTACAAATTGATACATATAGCTATCATCTTCATAATAGTTAAAGAACATTGTATGTGATAGGTTTGTATTAAAGACTGTACTTGTCCAGTAATGTCCATCAACACCTGAACCATACACAAGTCCATCAACACTATTTCTTCTACCTGTAGCAGTTAATTTCAAAAAGCTCGGTGGTAAGAATGTCCAACCTAATGCACCTCTTCCATCATATTCTGCTTTCCATTCAGTATCATCTGCTAATCTATATTTCTTAGGACAAACTCTATTTGGAGCATCTACACCAAGCCATAGACTCTTATCAGCATTAACTCTCCAATCATTTTCACTTGTAATAAATAGTGAATTTGTAGGCTCATCTGCTTTTGTACTTGTCTCACCACTTACAGGAACACCTGATGCTTGATTTGGATAAGTTATTAATTGATGACCATCTGCTTTTCTTCCCCATTGCCATAATGAACCATATGCATGTGGATCTTGACTAGTAATCGCTTGTTGATGCGGATCAAAGTTAGGTTTTCCTACAGTAATATAATCAGCACCAAGGTTATTGTTAAGCCATATAGCACCAGTATTTGGACTTACTATTGGTAAGAATATCTCACCATCATCATCACTAATAACATATGATGTTATTTTGATTGTAAATTGACTATAATCTAGTGTAGTTACAGGGTAGTCAAAGATAGCTAAAGGAATACCATAATAATTACGGTCAGCTATACCACATTTAGCAATAAACTTACCATCACCATTACCAGCACTATCATCTACAATAATTCGAGCTGTAATATATCCTTCAGAACCAACTAAT
>JADGER010000271.1 GCA_016744315.1 Sulfurovaceae bacterium | reverse complement strand
ATTTGCTCTTATTTTTGGTGTTATCTTCTCTATCCCATCATTAACACAAAGTGATGAAGGGAAGAAAATTACTCTAGGTCTTGATCTTCAAGGTGGACTACATATGTTACTTGGAGTCAAAACTGAAGAAGCTATCAAATCGCATGTCAAATCTCTTGCTGCCTCACTTAAGTATATTTTGGATGATGAAGAAATTATCTTTGATGAGCTTAAAATAGATGAAGAGAGTGTCAAGTTTGAGCTTTTAGATGAAGAAGATGTAGCAAAAGTTACGCAACTAGTCAAAAAAGAGTTAAAAGGTATAGTTCTTACAAAGAATAATTTAGATTTTGTAATGAGTGTAACTCCTGAAGAGAAGCTACGAACGCAACAAAATGCTATTAGTCAAGCTGTAGATACTATCAGAAATCGTCTCGATCAATTTGGTCTTGCTGAACCTACTGTTGCAAAACAGGGTGAAGATAAGATTCTTGTAGAAGTCCCTGGGATAAAAACACCCCAAGATGAACAACGAATCCGTGAACTTATTGCTAGAGCTGCACATCTTCAAATGATGGCTGTTGATGAAGATAGAGCTATGAGAGTTATGACTATGTCTCCTAATGAAGCAAAAAGTTTTGGTGATGTAATTTTACCAGATATTGTTACAAGCGAGAAGCATTTAGTGCGTGAGATTCCTATATTAGATGGATCTATGCTAACGGATGCGAGTGTAGGATTTGACCAAAATAACCAGCCTGTGATTAATTTTGTTTTAAATGGTCAAGGTGGAAAAGTATTTGGTGATTTCTCTGGTAAAAGTGTTGGAAAGAGAATGGCTGTAGTACTTGATGATAAAGTTTATTCTGCTCCTGTAATTCGTGAAAGAATTGGTGGTGGTCGTGGACAAATATCTGGAAACTTTACTGTCTCTGAAGCTCATGACTTAGCTATTGCTCTTAGAAGTGGTGCATTATTAGCTCCTGTATATGTAATGGAAAAAAGAAGTGTAGGTCCTAGTTTGGGTGCTGATAGTATCAAATCAAGCTCATTAGCATTAATGTTAGGATTTATTCTTGTTGTTATTTTTATGGTCTTCTATTATGGAATGGCTGGTGTGATAGCGGATATAGCATTGATAGGAAATCTCTTTTTGATTTTGGCTGTTATGTCTTTGTTTGGAGCAACACTTACTCTCCCCGGAATGGCAGGTATTGTCTTGACGGTGGGTATGGCAGTTGACGCAAATGTTATTATTTCAGAGAGAATTAGAGAACTCTTGCATAGTGGTATGTCCATAGGTAAATCCATAGAAAAAGGGTATGCAAATGCCTTTACTGCTATTTGGGATGCCAATGTGACAACACTTATTGCAGCAGTAGTTCTTTATGCGTATGGTACAGGACCTATTAAAGGTTTTGCCTTGACGATGAGTATTGGTATTTTGGCATCTATGCTAACTGCAATACTAGGAACTCATGGAATTTATCAATGGATTCTTCCAAAAATTGATCCTAAAAGGCTCAAATTTTGGTTTGGAATTAAAGCTTAGGAGGTATTATGGAACTATTTAAATACACAGAACCTATTGAATTTATGGGGAAAAGTAAACGATTTGGTATACTCTCTATTGTTGTACTTATTCTCTCATTAGGATTACTTGTAGGCAAAGGCTTAAACTATGGTATTGA
>JADGER010000140.1 GCA_016744315.1 Sulfurovaceae bacterium | reverse complement strand
CAAATATTTGCTATTTTCTTTCCCTCAATTCATTACCACCCTACTCGTTCCATCTCCATTTGGTACAATTTTTATCTGAAGAGGAATAGACTCTTTGAGTGCTTTGACATGCGATATAACTCCCACCATCTTGCCACTATTTTGCAGTAAATTAAGAGCATTTAATGCTACTTCTAGGCTCTCTTCATCCAGCGTTCCAAAACCCTCATCCATAAAAAGAGAATCAATAGAGATCTTTTGACTTGCAAGCTCAGAAAGTCCTAGAGCCAAAGCAAGACTTACAATAAAACTCTCACCACCAGAGAGAGTTGTTACAGGACGAATAAGATTACCTTGATACGAGTCTATAATCTCTAACTCCAAAAGATGCTTCTCTTGCCTACTTCGTATTAAAGTATATCTTTGGCTAAGTATCTTTAAATGTTGATTTGCTAGATAAATAAGTTGGTCAAGCGTAATACCCTGAGCAAATTTAGCAAATTTAGCACCATTAGACGAACCTATAAGCTCTTGCATCTTCTCCCATACTTTAAAGGATTTTCGTTTTTTGTTTACTGTTGCTATTTTATCTCTATATCTTTGCATATTTTTAGAATTTATTTCTAACTCTCTCTCATCACTTCCAATAGTAAGTTGGAGTTTATCTATTGTCTCTTCTAGTTCTTGTAACTCTATAGAGAGTGCTTCTTTTGCTTTTATACTTAAAGGCTCTTTTTGATGTGCTTCTAGCTTTTTATTTGTATCTTCTTTGAGTGTTTTAAGTCTATTATATTTCTCTTCTAACTCTTTACAATCTCGTTGTAGTAGCTCTAAATTGTCACTTGATACTAATGCACTAGTAAACGCATTAATATTTTCAAACTTCTGTTTTTCTAACATTATTTGGAGTTCTTTTTGTACCTCTTGGAATTCTGTTTTTTCAACATTAATAGTAAGTAACAAGCTCTTGATCTGTTTTTGCTTTTCTAAATTTGTTATCCGTAAAGTTTCTAATTTTTCTTTTAATTCTTGTTTCTGCTCTTCTTTTTTTGCAAAAATATCTCTCTTTTCTTTTTCGTACATATCTAAGTTAGCTACATTAAGTATCTTTATTCTATCAAGCGTTAATACAGTTAATTCTATTTTTTTACTCTCTAAATCTTCATTGAGAAGTGATATATCTGTACTATATATTTTCTCTTGTAACTCAAAATCTTGCTTCTCTCTCTTGGCTTTTTCTTTATTTTCTTTTAGTTGTAATATATGCTTTAATTCTACTCTAAGTTCTTTCATCTCTTCTCTATTAACACTTTTTTCTTCCATAGCTACAAAAGTTTTATCTATCTCTTCTAGGCTCTCTTTATTATAAAAAGGGTGCGTTAAAGAACCACATAAATAACATGGTTCACCCTCCTTTAAGTTTTTTCTATCTTCTTTATATTTTCGGATAAGTACATCAAATTCTATTAAAAGATGCTCCATTTTTTCTAATCTTTTTTGTACTCTTATTTCATCTTCTTCTTTATATTTTTTTATACTTTGATTTCTTAAGAATTTTTTTTCTAATGCCTCTTTTGCTCTATTTTTAACTTCTGTATCTTTTTTTATTTTACTTATATATTTTTCAGTCTCTCTCTCTTTTGTCTCTATTTTTCTACTCTCTTTTATTTTATTTTCAACTGACTCAAACTCTATTTTCGATTGAATATAATTTTCTAAAATAGTGCTATATTCTAATGCAAGTACTTGTATCTTTATCTCTAAATTTTTAGAACTATTTTCTAAGTCTAAGACTCTTTTACTACTCTTTTGCACACTACTATTTAATTGATTATGCTTTGTATAAAGTGGTGCTATTTGCAAAGCTCTTGTAGCTAACTCTAGTTTAATAAACTTATCTCTATTCTCTTCTTTTTCTTTGGAAACTACAAAAAACTTTTCTTTATACTCTTGACTCTCTTTTTGTAATATCTCTAGCGTTTTTAACCAATGCAGAGCCTTTTGTATTTTTTTGGCTTCTATATCTTTTTGGCTTTTTTCTAGTTTATTATTTTGTAACTTCTTCTCTTTCTCTTCTACTAGCTCTTGATCGAAAAAATCTATATTCTCCAAAGATTTCTCTTCTATTTGTATATCTTGTTTTTTATCGTTATATTTTTCATAAACTTTTTGTGATATATCCGTATATATTTTTGTTCCTGTTATCTTCTCCAAAAGTTCTGAACGGTTACTCTCTTTGGCTTTCAAAAAAGCATCAAAACTCCCTTGGGCAAGCATCATAGATTGACTAAAACGCTCAAAATCAAGCCCAGATAATCGCTCTATCTCTTCAGGTACACGCTTAAGACTACTGGCTAGAACCTTTCCCGTGCTAACTACTACCAACTCCATCTTGGCGGATTGAATTTTGCCATCATATTTTCCATAAGCTTTTTTCTGCTTCCATGAAGAGCGATAAACTTCACCTTTTATCTCAAACTCCACTTCACAAAAAGCCTCACCACTATCCCTAGAAATCAAATCACTAACATTTGTAAGCCGTGGGGTTTTGGCATACAAAGCACAACTAATAATATCCAAAAGTGTACTCTTGCCTGAGCCTGTAGGTCCTGTGATAGCAAAAAGAGAATTTTCTTGCAAAAGTATACTAAAGTTTATATCTGTTTTGCCACTAAGGGAATTTATATTTAAAGCTCTTAATCGTAATATTTTCATAGCATCTCCAACTCATCTACTATCTTTGCAAACTCTCGAAGCATTGCATCTTTTAGCTCTTTATCTTTAAGTCCATCTAACTCTATTCTTTTTTCAAAAAGCTCAATAGGTGTGAGTTCATCTAGGCTTACTACAGCTATATCACTAGAGTGCAAGGCTTCATTATTTTGTTGCGTTTTTACTGCTAGAAGTGTAAGTTGTAATTTTTTTGCTACTCTTCGTATGGCTTGATTGGCAGAGATAGGATTATCATCTTTCAAATAAACCTCTATCCAAGTGCTTTTATCTTTGACTTTTTCTAAAGCCTCTTGAATACTCTCTAAGTCACCTCTAATCACCATTAATCTACGATACAAAGGTATAGGCAAAACTTCTACGCTCATAGTCTCAGCAAAAGAGACAATATTAACTGCCTTAATACTAGAAGCCTCACTAAAACTAAGCGGTATAGGAGAGCCACTATATCGCACATACTCACAGCCCACTTTTTGATTGGTATGCAAATGCCCTAATGCCACATAATCAAACTCTTTACCCAAAAAGTCTCTATCTATATCCAGCGTACCACCAATATATATTTCTCGTTCAGAGTCACTTACTTTACTTCCTACAGTAGTAAGATGTCCTGTGGCTATAATGGGTATTTTTTTCTCTTTAGTTCGTAATTTTGCCTCTTGATACACACTATTATAATGCTCTTTTATCCCTAGGCTCAAAGCTGATTCTTGTTCACTTGCAGTTTGTGAAGCCACCAAATGACGCACCATACTATCACGCAAAAAAGGCACAGCACAAACAATACCTACCATCTCTTCACCATCAACTATCTCTACTATCTCATCTTCATCTCCACTAGTTATAACAGAGATTCCTAATACAGACAAAAGTTCTTGTGGGGCTTTAAGTGTGGATATAGAATCGTGATTGCCTGCGGTAATAATAATATGTTTACATCTACTTTGGGCTATTTGTGTCAAAAAATTATAATATAATTTCAAAGCATAATTTGCAGGTGTACCTGTATCAAATATATCCCCTGCAACCACCAACACATCTATATTCTCTCGCTCCAAAGTCTCCAAAAGCCAATCCAAAAATGCCTTATGCTCCTCCGCCCGACTCTGCCCCATAAAATTTTGCCCCAAATGCCAATCAGATGTATGTAATAGTTTCATGTTTTTCCTAAATTTGATTAAGTCTTTTTACTATTGGTTTTAGTTTATTATATCCTTACCTTTATATACAGCCACTAAAAAAGAAATTGAGTACTCCCTTTTGATTTATATTTTTTGGATAAAATACTTTCTAATGCATTTAACTAAAGTCATTATTTTAATTAAGTTGTAATTCTTCTTTAGTTTTCGGTATCTATTTAATATTAAAATGGAGATTAAAAAAATGAAAGACTATAAAGAAAACCATGATAAGTTTAAAGACTATTGGTATCTTACCGATGAAGTAGATACTAAAGTGTCAAATAACATTAATCAAAATAAAGAGAGTAAATCTACAAAGGAAATAAAAACAAAACAAGATAATATGTCATTTACAAAAACTATGTCTATAGTATTAATTTCATTATTTATTTTTTTTAGTCTTCTATTCTTGGAGATACTAAATCTTAGTCTTTTGTTCATTATCTTAATACCATGGATGGTAAATTACCTAGTTATTGGTAGTAAAGAAACCTCTATAACTCTATTATTCTTTCTTGTACCAATGGTGTTTTGGCTGAGTGGACAAAGAGGTATGGGTGGTGGTTTATTAATATTATATTCAACCGTATTTTATTATATCTTAATGATTGTAATAACTATTATAATGTCTTTTACGGTCACGGATTCAAATGAAGAAGAGAGTTCAAAGGAGGAGTAATTAAGTATAAATATCCCTCAGAAACACCTTCCATCGTTTATGTTGCCAGAACCATTGTTTTGGGTTATCTTTTATTGCTTTTTCTATTATATTTGCTTGGGCTTGGGTCATGGCTTGTATATCTGCTTCTTGATTGTCTGTTTTTTGGTAGGAGATTGGGGGGTGGATGGTGGCGTGGTAGTTTTGGTAGTCATCACTGCTTATAAGTACAGGGATAAGGTCAACTTCATAACGGCGGGCAAGTATAGATGCTAGGGTGGTATGTGTGGCTGGTTGACCAAAAAATTCTACTTTGATACCTTGTTTTTCTGGGAGGCTTTGGTCTACAAGTATGCCTATGGCTTTGTTTGCGTTGAGTGCATGGATACAGCCTTTCATAGCACCTTTTTTATAAACCATTTCTACATTAAATCGTTCTCTATTTTTTTTGAGTACCTCATCCATTACTAGACTATCTAGCTGTCTACCTACACCTACTAATTGTAAATCAAACTTGATAGCTAATGCTTGAGAAACAAGTTCCCAATTTCCGTAATGAGCGGTGATAAATATAATTTTTTTGCCTGATTTTTGAGCCTCTTGTACAATATGAGAACCCTCAAATGTTACCTGCTCTAAAACTTGGGACTTTTGCATCTTTTCACGACGCATAATCCCAAATACAGTATCAAGTAGATTCATATATGCAGAGATACCTATGGCTTTTTTCTCTGCATCATTCATAGAATTATCAAATGCTAAATCAAGATTTTTATGAATAATTTTGCGATGTTTGGAGCTTGTAAAGTAGGCAAACCTAGAGAGTCCAGACATTAATCCTATAACTGCCCGAGGAGGAAGAATAGAAAGAATAAAAGCAAATGATTTATAGAGGGCGAGATAGATATAATCAATCATACAATAGTTCTTGGCTTATTGAGACAATCTCCATAGGATTAATCTCTTGAATACTAAAATCATTTTTATCTAGTTTGTAATGGTCTATAGTAGAGTTTGATTTAACCACTCTATTGATAGGTGTTTGGTATACACGGTTAATAGGTGTTGGTCCAAAAATAGTGATAGATGGGATATTTAGCCCCCAAGCTATATGTGTAGGGCCTGTATCATTTCCTATAAGTAAATCACTTTTGGCAATAATACCTTTGAGTGAGTTATAGCTTAGACGAGGAATAACTGTAGCATACGGAGATGTATATGCTATCCATTCTGCTGTTTCTCTCTCTTCTTGGCTTCCCCAAATAATAATAATATTCTCTTGAAGTGCATTTGCAATAGTCGCAAAATGTTCTTTGGGATAGTTACGACTCTCCCAAGTTGAACCTACTATAAAAATAATATTCTTTTGTGTACTGCTAATATAGCTATTTATATGTTCATCATCTTGATAATATAAAAATGGCTCTTTTGCCAAAATATCTTTGGGTGTTATATCAAATCCAAAAGGTTCACTTAATACTCGCATATTTCGGTCTATAGTGTTTTCATGATAGGGTATTTTTACACTTTGATTATAAAAATATGATGCCTCTTCCTCACGAATAGAGTCTTTGGAAAAGCCCCATAAATTACCACTTTTCAAAAGTTTCCCTGTCATCGCAGACTTAATAAGCCCTTGTGCATCTATAACTATATCATAGTTATTATCAGCATATTTCATAACACCTTTAATCTCTGAAAATAATTTTAATTTATTTTTTTTGAGTGCTTTTAGATTGATGGGGAGGATATTGTCTATATGAGGGTTATCTTCTAATACACCTACAAATCCTTGTTCTACAATCCAATCAATTTGAGTATTAGGAAGATGTTTTTTTATAAATTGTAATGCTCCCATTGCGTGGATAATATCACCCATCGCAGAGAGTTTGACTATAGCTATCTTCACTAAGCTATCCTTTTTTAGTATAATTTTATCCAAATAGAATAAAACTGACTCTACTCCTCAAAATACTCTTCTACAATCATAGGAAAGAGCT
>JADGER010000139.1 GCA_016744315.1 Sulfurovaceae bacterium | reverse complement strand
GGCTATGAGGTTATTATAAGGAGGGAGTATTGAAAATACTGAATAATCATCACCATCCATACAGTGCATTCCCAAATCATTCCATGCTATGAGGGTGTAAGAACCAGTATTTGATACACTAGTTGGTAAGGTACTCAAAGCTGTTTGTACAGTTGCTTGGTCTTGTGTAATATTGAGCATAATATTTATAGCACTTTGTGTATCGTTAGAACCAGATTGGGCAAATGCTAAACCTACTTGGGCTTTATTAGCCAAAATAAGTGCATCGCTATATAAAGCACCATTCATAACAGCTAAGATAAAATTTGATTTTGCAATGAGTCCATTATCTAGTTCAGCTATCCAGTATTCCAGACCTTTGGTATCTGCGACTCTCTTAAAAAGGTTCTGATAAACTGAAGCAATAAAATCAGAAGTACTATATCCATCAGGATATTTTGCTTTTGTCTCTGCTTGATCAAAAAAGCTTTGTGCAATTCCTTCAATACTGAGTCCTGACTGATAGACCCAATAGCTTAAGCCATCTGCATCAGGAGCTCTATCAAATGTTGCTACATAGAGCTTGACTATACTTCCTTCATTTGCACTTGTGACGACTTGTGAAGTAGTTGATTCATCATCATTTTTATCATCGTCATCTGTGTAAGTTGTGACGAGTTGTGAGTCACTTGATTCATCATCATGTTCATCATCTGCGTAAATTAAGATTGTAGTTATAAACATGATTGACAATACAACTAAGAGAATTTTTTTCATCTTTTATCCTTTTTGTGGAGTGAATTTAGGCTACTATAGTAGTATATGATTATGAAGATAGAATGAAGAAAAGTACTTCCAGAGAGAAGCTCGCCAAATTTAGAATATTTTAATTAAATATTAACTCTATTTTAGGTAAAATTCCGCCCAAATACTTCTAGTCTCTCCAAAATGATACTTATCGAAGTAAATTATATTCCCTAGGAAACAATTATGGAACAAACATTATCAATTATTAAACCTGATGCAGTAGCTAAAAATGTAGTAGGTAAAATCCTCTCAAGATTTGAAGATGCAGGTCTTCGTATCGCAGCTACTAGAAAAATGCAATTAAGTCGTGCAGATGCAGAAGCATTTTATGCAGTACACGCTGAACGACCTTTCTTTGGTGAACTTGTAGAGTTTATGATTTCTGGTCCTGTTGTAGTAACAGTACTTGAAGGTACGGATGCCATGATTAAAAACAGAGATCTTATGGGTGCAACAAATCCTAAAGAAGCAGAAGCTGGAACTATTAGAGCTGATTTTGCTGAAAGTATTGATGCTAATGCAGTACATGGTAGTGATTCTGTAGAAAATGCAGCGATTGAAATTGCATTTTTCTTTGCACAAAAAGAGCTTAGCTAAGAGAAACTATGAAGATATTATTTGACAAAGTTGGACATACAATAAAGCCTTTTAGTATAAAGGAAAATGGTGTAAACTTTGAGGGAACACTTCAAAAAAGTGGATACCATCGCTTGGGGTTAGCTGGCACTATTAAGGGTGATATAGAGATTAGTTGTAATCGCTGTGGCACTGCTATTGATAGCACTATAGAGTCATCTCTTAAGCTAACAATTAGCGATCAAATAGTAGAAGATAAAGTTGATTTAGATATAATCGAATTTTTAGACGGAGAGATTGATATCTCTTTTATCTTATTAAGTGAGATTAATACATTCAAAAGTGAATATCATTATTGTGATAAATGTGATGATATTGATGAAGCTTATGAGATGGAATTTTAGAATTCTTACATAAAACACATATTACAAAGGAAATACCATGGCAGTACCTAAGAGACGAGTAAGTCACACAAGAGCAGCAAAAAGAAGAACACACTATAAATTGACACTTCCAAGACCAGTAAAAGACGAAGATGGAACATGGAGAATGCCACACCACATGAACATGACTACAGGTGAATACACTGGAAAAGATAAAAGCTAAGTTACGATGATTAAAATAGCCATAGATGCCATGGGTGGGGATTTTGGTCCTGAACCTATCATCGAGGGATGTATTCAAGCACTCGAAGAGAAGATCTTTTTACCTATACTTGTAGGTGATAAAAAAGAGATTCTCTCATTTCTCCCCCAATATTATATTGATAAAGTTGAAATTGTAGAGGCTAATGATGTCATCTCAATGAGTGATCAAGCAACGAATGCTTTACGCAGAAAAGATTCTTCTATCTTTAAAGCTGTTGAACTTGTGCGGAATAAAGAAGCACAAGCTGTTGTATCTGCGGGTCATAGCGGTGCCACAATGACACTTGCTACACTTCGTATTGGAAGACTTCCTCATATATCTAAACCAGCACTTGCTACGCTAATGCCAACTTTGGGCGATACTAAAACTTTGGTTTTAGATGTGGGTGCAGTTGTAGATTGTAAGGCACAAAACCTTTATGAGTTTGGTGCGATGGGTGAAGCGTATGTTCAAAAGATTATGGGTGTAGCATCACCGAAAGTTGGACTTTTATCCAATGGTGAAGAAGATAGTAAAGGGAATGAACTTACAAAAGAGGCTTTTAAACTTTTGAAAGACCTTGATGGATTTATAGGAAATGTAGAAGGTGGAGACATCTTTGATGGTTCTGTAAATGTTGTTGTTTGTGATGGTTTTACAGGAAATATTCTACTTAAAACAAGTGAAGGAGTCGTAAAAACTATCTTTACTATGATGAAAGAGAATATGCGACGATCACTTCCCGCTAAATTTGGTGCTTTACTAATGAAAAAGAAAGTCTTTAGTAAACTTAAAAAACAGGTTGATTATGCAGAATATGGTGGCGCTCCACTCCTTGGTATAGATGGCTGTGCTATCGTTAGCCACGGAAGTAGCAATGCAAAAGCTATCAAAAATGCTATATTTCAAGCCATTAGTTATACTCAATCTGATGTTAATGCAACAATTGAAGCACTTCTCTCAAAAAGTCAAACGAAACCCTCATAGAGGCGTCAGTTTGGCTACATATTAATTTTTTATAATTATTCTTTCTCTTTTTCGATAAAATTCTTAATAAATTATGGTAAAATAAGAGCAATATTATTTTTAGTTCAAGGATACCTATGTCAAATTATACACCCATCTATGCATCATTTCGTTCTATTGGAGCGTATGTTCCAGAAAAGATACTGAGCAATAATGATCTAGAGAGTATGGTTGATACAACAGATGAATGGATTATTAAAAGAACAGGTATCAAAGAGCGACGAATTGCCGCAGATGATGAGTATACGAGTGATATGGGTGCTAAAGCTGGAATAAAGGCAATTGAGAGAGCAGGTATATCATCTGATGATGTTGATTTAGTTATCTGTGCTACAGTTACTCCTGATTATTTTAATATGCCTTCTACAGCGTGTATAATATCTGATAAACTAGGTATTCATAATGTGCAGGCATTTGATATATCAGCTGCTTGTAGTGGTTTTGTTTATCTTATCTCTTTGGCAAAAGCTTTTATTGAATCAGGTATGAAAAAGAATGTTTTGATTATTGGTTCAGAGAAATTTTCTTCTATTGTAGATTATACAGATAGAGGTACTTGTATCCTTTTTGGTGATGGTGCTGGAGCAGCAATTATTAGTGCTAGCTCAAAGAAAGAAGAAGCGATAATAGATGTACATGCAAGTGCAGATGGATCGTATGCAGATTTTCTAGTGACACCTGCTCCTGGTACAATTAATCCAGTAAGTCAAAAAGTTATTGATGAGGGATTGAACTTTGTACAAATGAAAGGGAATGAAACTTTTAAGTTAGCTGTAAAAACCCTTACAAAAGATGTTATTGAAATTTTGAAAAAAAATGATATAAAAGCAGAAGATATTCCTCATTTTATACCACATCAAGCAAACTATCGTATCATTAAAGCTGTTGGGGATGCTCTAAAAATGCGTGAAGATCAAGTAGTAGTTACTGTAGGTAAATATGGGAATACCTCAGCAGCTTCTATACCTATGGCAGTGAATGATATATATGAATCAGGTCGTTTAAAAAAGGGTGAATTAATGCTCTTTGATACCTTTGGTGGTGGGCTTACTTGGGCGAGTGCATTATTGCCATTTTCTGGAGAAAACTATCAAGGGTAATCTATGAGAATAGGTTTTATTGGAGATATAGTTGGAAAACCAGGCAGAGAGATAATAGGTAAAAATCTCCAACGACTGCAAGAAGAAGACTCGCTAGACTATACCATAGCCAATTATGAAAATGCAAGCCATGGGTTTGGTATAACCGAGAAGAACTGTAAAGAGCTTTTGGGATATGGTATTGATATGATGAGTGGTGGAAACCATAGCTTTGACAAAAAAGAGATACTTACTCTCTTTGATACCTATCCTCTGATTCGTCCTATTAATTATCCTGATACCACAGCAGGAGAGGGACTTTTTCGCACAACACTTTTAGGTCAAGAGATAGCTATTATCAATCTTATGGGACACTATACAATGCCTATGGTTGATAATCCATTTACAAAAATACTTCAAGTTATTGAGACACTCCAATCCCAAGATATTAAACATATTATTATTGATATGCATGCAGAAGCGACAAGTGAAAAGAGAGCTTTACTCTATATGCTCAAAGATAAGGTTTCTGCTATACTTGGCACACATACACATGTAGGCACTGATGATTTAGAAATTGTTGATGGATGCTGTTATGTTACAGATGTAGGACTTACAGGCTGTCGTGATAATGTGATAGGAATGGAAAGTGATATTCCTATTCATCGTTTTCTTACAGGTTTGGGTGGTCATTTTAATGTACCTAATAACTGCAAAGCTATACTTCAAATGATAGTTTTTGAGCTTGATGATATGGGACAGTGTATCCAAGCAGAAAAAATAAAACTCTATGAGAATAAACAAAAAACTATTACGAAAGCTCTTCTTTAAAGTACTTAATTTTAATAAACTATAAAATATATTGACAAATAAACCTATTTATACTATACTTTTTAAATAAAAAGGATTTATTATGAAAATATCACAAAGTGTAAAAGCAAAAACAAAAGCTAGAATTATACAAGCATCTGTAGATCTTATTATTCAAAAGGGATTTAAAAATGCTTCTTTGCGTGAAATAGCAAAAGAAGCAGGTGTCAGTAATCCTACTATCTATAACTATTTCCCAAATAAAGAAAAACTTCTCTATGGCTATATAGAACAACAGCATATAAAATCAGCACATCTCCTGCAAGAGATAGAAGATTTTCATACTTATACTCTACGAGAGCAGTTACAAACACTTTTGGAAACACAGCTAGAACTTTATCTTGAAGATAGAGAGTTTGTTGTGCAGATTGCAGATATGGTTTTTCACTCTTCGACTCTGAAGGTAGATGCTTTATATAAGACCAAAGAAAAATTTGTAGAGATAGTTGATGAAATGCTAAGTGTTGCTATAGAAGCAGAAGAGATTAAAGAACCACCATTTAGAGAATATTTACCTCTTTTCTTTTGGGATTATTATATTGCTGTTGTGGCATACTGGATAGAAGATGAGAGTGAATCATTTGAAAATACAACACAATTTATAGATCATTCTATGGGTGTTATTGAGGCTCTCCTTTACTCTTCTGTACTTAATAGAGCTTCTGATTTGGGAATGTTTTTACTCAAAACACACTTGCTTTCTGCATTAGAGCGATACAGTGCACCCAAAAAAGGTTTTGAAGGTATTAAACGCAAACTAGAGGGCTTAGTGCATGTATAAAGATGAGAGTATTCCTATTAGTCAATTAGCAAGAGGTAAAGTATTAGGAAAAGCAATACTAAAAATAGGTGCAAATCATGCAAAAACAAGTGTTCAAAAAGTTTTTGTATCAAAGCAGAAAAAAGAAGAACTCAAACTCTCTACAGAGCGTAAAAGTGCAAAATTATTAATGGATTCCTTGGGAGAACTCAAAGGTATTTCTATCAAAATAGCACAGCAGATAGCGTTAGCTATGCCATTTTTACCTCCAGCATACCTTGAAGAGATGAATAAATCATTTCAATCTGTGCCACCTATTAATAGAGCCTTAGTACGAAAAGTAATCAAGCAAGAACTAGGAGAGTATCCACAAAATTATTTTGAAAGCTTTGAACTCTTGCCTTTTGGGTCAGCGAGCCTAGGGCAGGTGCATTATGCTTTGTATAAACAAAAAAAACTTGCTATCAAAATTCAATATCCTGGAGTAGCCAAGAGTATTAAGAGTGATTTGGGGATACTTAAATTTGCACTTACTCGTTTTGCTAAGGGGCGTAATATTGATCATATTATCAATGAAATTAGTCAGAGACTATATGAAGAGGTTGATTATCTTCATGAAGCTAGTAATCTTGATTATTTTTACAAAAATTTCGAGCATCCACATATAATTATTCCTGAGGTATTTTTTGATATATCGACAGAAAGGGTTTTGGCAAGTTCTTTTATAGAGGGCATAAATTTAGAGCAGTTTCTTGCTACTAAGCCATCACAATTAAAGAGAAATCATTATGCACAGATATTATTTGATAGTTTTTTTATTACACTCTATCAACTTCAAAGAGTCCATGCAGATCCAAATCCAGGGAATTTTATTTTTATGGCTGATGATAAGTTGGG
>JADGER010000138.1 GCA_016744315.1 Sulfurovaceae bacterium | reverse complement strand
GTAGCATTCTTTTCTCTTGCACATATTTCTCCAGAGTTCAAAAATAACTTTCCATTTATACTTTCCGCATTAAAATGGTGCGTATGACCAGAGATAATAAGGTCTGCATCAGGAGTCATAAAATAAGGCAAGTGCATCATTTTAATTTTTAGAGTATCTATTGTAAAGTAATATGGTTCTTTGTGTATTTGATACGAAGTACTGAGGGGTAAGAGGTGATGGTCATTATTTCCAAAGACTATTTTATAAGGTTTTTTAGTAGATTTGAGAAGATTTATATGTTCTTTAGAGCCTATATCTCCAGCATGGAGGAGATACTCTGCACCCTCTTCTAAAAGGTGAGAGATAGCTTCTTTGTGAAGTTTTGTCTTTTGGTGGCTATCAGATAATATACCAATTTTTATCATAGTTACACATCTACTTTATGTTTACATTTAAAGCATTCATAAACATCTTTGCCTCTAAGAGTTTTTTTACCCATTTGGTAATCACATTCAGGACATTTTTTGTCTACAGGTTCAAAGTTGGCTATAAATTTACATTTAGGATAGTCTTCACAGCCAAAGAATTTTCCTCTTTTTCCTTCTCGTTCATGGAGTTTTTTCCCACATTCAGGACAAGGGATAGCAATCTCTTTTGGTGGTGTAAGTGATTTGGCATTTTTACATTTAGGATAGCCAGAACAGGCCAAAAACTTCCCTCGTTTTGAGTTTTTAATCACCATACCTTTACCACATTTTTCACATATTTCATCTGTCTCTTCAGGCTGTTCAGGTTCTGTACCATCTGTATTTTTGGTATATTTACATTTAGGGAAAGTACTACAAGCAATAAATTCACCATAACGCCCTTTTCTTAACAGAAGTTCTCCCTCACATTTGGGACAGGCCTCACCAGTGGGAATAGCTACTTTAAGGCTTTTAATATTCTCTTTGCCATCAGCAATTTTTTTCATAAATGGTTCATAAAAATCATGTAAAACACTTTGCCAATCTACTTCACCCTCACCAACTTTATCAAGAGTCTCTTCCATATTAGAAGTAAAACTACTATCAACAATATCCGAGAAATTTTCTTCGAGCATTGTTGTTACCGTATAAGCTATCTCTGTAGGTTGGATACGCTTTTTTTCTAGTTCAATATATTTACGCGTTTGTAATATAGTAATAGTTGGTGCATAAGTACTTGGACGACCTATTCCTAAAGATTCTAATTTTTTGATAAGACTTGCTTCATTATATCGTGGTGGTGGTTCTGTAAAATGCTGTAGAGGAGTAATTTTATCCAAAGATACAGCTTGGTCTTTATCAAGAGATGGTAAAAGTTTATCTTTTTCGTTATATCCTGTAACAATATAAAAACCATTAAACAAAAGTTTTCTACCACTAGCTTTAAATATTGTTTTATCACCTTTGAAAAGAATAGTTTGTGACTCAAATTCTGCATCTACCATCTGACATGTCAAAAATCTATTATAAATTAAACGATACAGTTTTAACTCATCATTAGAGAGATAATCTCCTGCAATTTGTGGAGTAAATCCTACCATTGTGGGGCGTATAGCCTCGTGAGCTTCTTGTGCTGATTTTGTTTTGGTAACATAATTTTTGACTTTACTTGGGAGGTACTTATCTCCATAAGTTGCTGTAATGTGTTCTCGCACAGAGTTTACAGCTTCTTTGGCAAGGTTAAGACTATCGGTTCTCATATAGGTAATAACTCCCATAACTCCTTCATCTGTTTTTACACCTTCATAAAGTTTTTGAGCAACCATCATTGTTTTTTTAGGAGAAAATCCTAGTTGCGTAGAAGCAGATTGTTGCAGAGTAGAGGTCATAAATGGTGGTGAAGTTTTGGTTTTTCTTTTGGTTGTTTCTATAGACTCAACGAAAAAGCTTTCAGTTTTGGCAGATGCAACAATCTCTGTAGCCATACTTTCATTGCTAACGCTTAGTTTATCAAACTTAGCTCCTGCAAATGAATAAATAACTGCTTCTATATTTTTTTCAAAGAGAGCATCAATACTCCAATACTCTATAGGATTAAATGAGCTAATTTCTCGTTCTCTATCCACAACTATTTTGAGTGATGAACTCTGTACTCTTCCTGCTGATAAGCCTTTTTGGATTTTACTTCCCAAAAGTGGAGAGAGTTTGTAGCCTACTATTCTATCAAGAAGTCTTCGTGTTTGTTGGGCATTAATATTATTGGTATCGAGTTTGCGTGGATTAGCTAGTGCATGCTCTATAGCACTTTTGGTAATCTCATGAAAAACTATTCTTGGTAGACTTTGTGGATCTTTTTTGATTGCCATAGCAATATGGTATCCAATAGCTTCACCTTCGCGGTCTTCATCGGTTGCGATATAGACTTGTTGGGCTTCTTTGGCAAGTTTTCTTAGTTCTTTGACTATGGGATTAGCTTCTCTAGGAATAGAGTATTTTGGTATAAATATACCATTTTCATCTACAGTAATTCCAAAATTACTTTTTGGTAAGTCCCTGATATGCCCCTTGGAGGCTACCACTTTATACTCTTTGCCTAAAAAATTACTAATTGTTCTTGCTTTTGCTGGTGACTCGACGATAATTAAGTTTTTCATTCATTCACTACTTATTGGCTGGATTTTTGGCATTGTAACACAAAACTTACAAAAAGGCTATATAAATAAGACAAAACTTAGTATAATCATACGAACTAATTTTCAATTTAAAAGGATTTATATGCGCACAGTAGCAGTAACTTTTTCTCTTATTCTAACTACCATATCTTTGATGGCACAATTTTATCCTCCTACATTTAGTAGTGAAATTAAGCAGATTAAAGGAAATAAAGTAACATTAACAAAGCCCCTTCCCAAGGTTGGTATGAGTGGTGTTGTTATACATAATTATGGAAGTGAACTTAAAGCTATCAGTAGTTACTTGGTGTATGATGGGGCTTCAAAAGCTTCACTGCGTCAGCACGAACCAATTATCCATGGAGAACTCCCCGCAGTTAAACCAAACCTCAAAGTAGGGGATAGAGTCATAGCGGGCTATTTATATAGAACTATTCTTCTTTTAGCACCAGACAGTGCAACATATTCCAAAATCACCTCAACTACAGATAAAAATTGGGTACATCCTGATTTGTATGCTATGTTTTTATCCAAAGAAGGAGATCAAATTCCTACCAAAGATAATTTAGAAAAATTTGCTAGTGAATATCAAATAGGTTTGGTCTATATAGTAACAAAAGGCAAGGGGATGCTTTATGATCCTATTAGTCGTAAATATGTAGGCAAAACTACATTAACTGGATTACCAAAAAAAGGACAGTTCCCTTTTTATATGCGTTTGGGCAAGATAGATAGTGGGTGGTTTAGCAGAGAAGCTACAGGTACTTATTATAATATGGCAGGAAATCTTCGATGATAAAGAGTAGACACATAGAGGGACTTGAAGCTATTGTAGGCAAAGAGAATGTTTATAGTGATAAAGCACATCTAATAGCTTATAGTTATGATGCTACAAGAACACGCTATGAGCCTGAAGCTGTAGTATTTCCTCGACATGAAGAGGATGTAAGTGCAGTTTTGAAATATTGTAATGAACATAAAATAGTTATTACTCCTAGAGGTGCAGGTTCTGGCTTTACAGGTGGTGCTTTGCCTGCAAATGGTGGTATTATTCTTGGTTTAGAAAAGTATATGAATAAGATTTTAGAAATAGATTTTGAAAATATGGTAGCCGTGGTACAACCAGGGGTTATCAATATGGATTTGCAAAGAGCAGCCAAAGAGGTAGGATTATTTTATCCGCCTGATCCAGCAAGTGAAGAGTATTCTACTTTAGGTGGTAATGTAAGTGAAAATGCTGGTGGTATGAGAGCTGCCAAATATGGTATTACCAAAGATTTTGTAATGGCTCTTCGTGCAGTTCGCCCTAATGGTGATATTATCCGTGCAGGAAAACGAACTATCAAAGATGTGGCAGGATACAATATAGCAGGTATTCTTATTGCAAGTGAGGGAACTTTGGCAGTAATCACAGAGATTACACTTAAGCTTATTCCTTATCCTAAGTTTACTAAAGGTTATATGGGAATCTTCCCATCTGTAGAGAGTGCTATGAATGCTGTATTTAAATCTTTGGCATCAGGGGCTAATCCTGTGGCTATGGAATTTCTTGATAGTTTGGTTGTACAAGCACTCAAAGAGAAGCTAGGCGTAGAACTCCCAGAAGATGCTGGTGCATTATTAATTGGTGATGTAGATGGAAATGTTTCCCAAGAAGTAGCATTTCAATTGGAAATATTAGAAAACTCTTTTAGAGAAAATGGAGCTGTAGATTTTATAGTCGCAGATGATGAAAAGCATAGAGAAAAGCTTTGGTACGCAAGACGAAATGCTTCTCCTTCTATTACAATATTTGGTTCTAAAAAGCTGAATGAAGATATATCTGTACCAAGAAGCCTTTTACCAAAAGCACTCAAAAATATTTATGAGATTGGTGATAAATATGGATTTAAAGTCCCTTGTTTTGGTCATGCAGGTGATGGAAATATCCATGTAAATGTAATGGTTGATGGAAGTAATTCCGAAGAATTAGTCAAAGGACATGATGCTATCAAAGAGATATTTGAACTTGTTGTATCCATGGGTGGAACACTTAGTGGAGAGCATGGCATAGGCACAAGTAAAGCACCTTTTATGAGTATTGCATTTAATGATGAAGAGTTGACGCTCTTTAGAGATCTCAAACATGCTTTTGACCCCAATAATATTTTAAACCCAGGAAAAATGGGATTGCCTTCTTGATAAACCTTTCGAGAGAAACTAAAATAATGTTGCGAAACTATTATCTATTTATCCGAGATTTTTTTTTAGATCTTTTGGATGATAGATTAGGGTATTATGCATCTAGTTTGAGTTGGAATAGTATTTTTTCTATTATTCCACTTTTTGTTATTCTTCTTTCGGTTTTTACTTATCTTCCTATGTTTGATTTGGTGTATACCAAAACACATGATATGATTTTTGCTAATCTTATGCCTACAGACTCTAAAGAGATTATGATTCATATAGATAGCTTTGTAGCCAATGCTGGTAAGCTTGGAGTTGTTGGCTTTTTTTATGTAGTTTTTGCAGCTATGATGTTTTTCAAAAATTATGATTTTGTTGTTAATGATATTTTTGAAACTCCCAAAAGAACAGCCTTGCAAGCACTTAGAACTTATCTTGAACTTGTTATTATTATACCTTTAATGCTTGGTATATCATTTTATCTCTCATTTGTAGTCCAAGGCTATTTTGATTATTTTTTACCTTTTCTTATGGTTTGGGGAGTATTTTATATTGCCTATCAATTCTCTGCACACAAAAAAATTTCCAAACGAGCAGCCCTCACAAGCTCTTTTATTGCTTCACTTATATGGTATCTTGCAAAGAGTGGTTTTGTCTTTTATGTAGTACATAATCAAACTTATGCGAGTATTTATGGAGGTATTAGTATTTTACTTTTCTTTTTCCTTTGGATTTACATCTCTTGGGCTATATTTTTACATGGTTTACGATTTTGTTATCTTTTAGATAAAGGTGTGGAGATAACTAAGATATAAAGTCTTAGTCAAATGTCTTTAAAATATTTTTATATAAAGATATAAAAGAGTATAAAGGACTTTATTTATATAAAATTATAATATTAGCTCTACTTTGTGTTAGAATAGAAGTAGATTAATGAAGGAGTCTTTTATGAAAAAAATTATTTTAGCGTCAACAATGGCATTTTTACTTTCGGGTAATGTATTACTAGCAGAAGAGAATGCTACTTTTGATAGTGTAACAGGTCTTTATGTAGCTACATTTGATAGAGCTCCTGATAGTGCAGGATTAGATTATTGGGTAGATGAGTCTAATCTTAGTCTTGAAGGTGTTGCAGAAAGTTTCTTCGACCAACCAGAGACTCAAGCAAAGTATCCTGAAGGACTTGATGAGACTGATTTTATTGGTAAAGTTTATGAGAATACTTTAGATAGAGAGGGTGATGAAGCTGGTGTTGATTATTGGAGAAAAGGGCTTAAAGATGGGAGTCTTACTAAACAACAGTTTATCCTTGCTGTACTTAATGGTGCAACAGATGATGATGCGGAGTTACTAAATAATAAAAAAGATGTAGGTTTAGCTTTTGCAGAGTCAAATAATAGTGATACAGAGTTAGCCAAAGAGTTAATGGTGGATATTTCTTCAGACCGTGGAAGTATTTTGGGGTCTTTAAATAAACTCTATGCTCACTTAGCCCATGCAAATGAGAATGCATTTGAAAATAACTATAGCTTAGATGAGAATGGGACTATTGTCTCCAAAGATAAAAGTATGAAAGATATAGCTAAAAAGCCAAAAAAACCTAAAAAAGGTGATGAGGTGACTTTGCCAGTAGTAGAGAGTGAAGACGATAATGAAACTGTTGAAGTAGTTGAGTCTGAAGATGATAATAGCACAGAGGTATAAAAATATTGCTCTTTAGCTTATAAAAATATATCCTAAATACAAAAAAGAAACTAGGAGTGTTAAGATAAAAAGTATTTTACTTCTTATCGCTCCTAATGAGAGCAGGATATAAGCTACTAAAAATTCTAGTGA
>JADGER010000007.1 GCA_016744315.1 Sulfurovaceae bacterium | reverse complement strand
TGTGGCTAAATTAACTAAATCGGAACGATCATAAAAAATATCTATTTTTGTATTTTCTGGAAGCATTGGTTCTAGTTTTGCTAATTCAACTTTAACATTTTCCAAAACTTTAGCTGTATTAGAGCCTTTGAGTCCTAAGACTAATCCTTGAACTGCTTCCCCCTCACCATTTTTACTTACAAATCCAGCACGAGTAAGATGCCCTATTTCTACTCTGGCTATTTCGGCTATAGTAATAACTTTATTATCTTTTTTGGTAACGGGCAAAGAGGCTATTTCTTCTAATGATTTAAGTCTGCCTACGCTTCGTACAAGTATACTTTCTACTCCTTGTGAAACGCGTCCTGTACCGTCATTTTGGTTATTCTCATGGAGAGCTTCAAAGAGTTGGTCAAGGGTAATACCCATAGTACGCATTTTATCTAGGTTTGGTATGACTTCATAAGTCTTGACTTTTCCACCAAGAGCATTTACTTCTGCTACACCTGCGACAGAACGAATTTTTGGCGAGATAATCCAATCTAAGAGACTTCGTTTTTCACTAAGAGAAAGGGTCTTTGATTCGATGGTAAACATCAAAATATCACTAAGGGGAGTAGAGATAGGCGCGAGTCCTCCTTCTATATTACTAGGCAAAGACTCTTTTATATCTGCTAACCTCTCTGAAACTTGTTGTCTTGCCCAGTATATATCTGTGCCATCTTCAAAATCTATGGTGATGTCACAGAGTCCATATTTGGAAGTAGACCGCATTACAGTTTCATAAGGAATACCTACCATTTTCATTTCTATAGGAATAGTGATACGAGACTCTATTTCTTCAGGAGTCATACCACTTGATTTAATAATAATTTTGACCTGTGTAGGTGAGATGTCAGGGAATGCATCTATGGGGAGTTCATTGTATGACTTGATACCAAATCCCAATATTACTATGGCAAGCAAAGAGAAAAAGAGTCTCTGAGCAAGAGCAAAACCTATAAGCTTATTCATCATCTCCTCCTAAAAGGTTTTTGAGTATAGCTACAGAAGTTGTGGCTATTTCACCTTCTAGTTCAGGAGTTTTGGCAATAAAATAGTAACCTACTTTTTCACCTAAAACCTTTACAATTACAGAATTAAATCCCTTCTCTGTTTTGATAAAAAGTATAGAGTTTGATTCATGATTGATAATAGACGTTTTTGCAATTTTAAGACTAGGAAGAGTTTGATTAATATTAGCACTACTTCGTAATCCAGAAAGGAGTTCTACGCCATTGGGAACTAAAAACCGTACATGGCGTGTTTGGTTACGAGGATTAACAGTGGGTGAGAGTTGTAAAATAGTAGTATCAAAACTCTGATTAGCTAGTGTGATATGGACTTTTTGTCCCTCTTTGAGTTGGGTTGTCCTAGTCGCTTCTATATCAGATTCTAGCCATAATTCACCCTCTTTTTTTATGATAAAGAGAGCATCAGAGGGGCTTGTACTTTTGCCTGCTGATGCGTTGAGTGTTATAATATGACCTTCAACTGGGCTTTTGAGTGCGATAGTAGGAGAGAGTACAAGATCATTTATCAGAGTATTTATAGTCTCTTTGCTTGCTCCATAACTTTGTAATAGAGCTTTGGATGCTACTATTTTAATTTGGTCTGCTTTGAGTTCGGCATTGGCAGCTACACACTCTTTTTTTGGTATGATATTCTCTTTGCAAAGTATTGCTTTTCTTTTGGCTAAGTGTGTATGATGGCGAAGTTCTATGGCATCAGAAATTGCTTTTTGTTGGGTTGCTATCCATTGTGTTCCTGTTACCTCAGCTAATATTTGCCCTTTTTTTACCTTTTGGTAGTTCGCTACAAAGAGCTTTTTTACATTAGCTTCAAAAGGCAAAGAGATAGTAGAGAGCAGGGATGGTGGCGTAGAGACTTCTACGATAAACTTACCTAGAGGAAGTTGTGTTGCAGTAATAGCTTTGGCTGTTTTAATTTGCCAATTATCTAGTTGTTTTTTGCTAAGTATAATCTCTTGTGCTTGAAGAGAGTAGATAAAAAAAGTTAAGAGTGTGATAGGTGTGATAATATTTTTCATAATTTATTCCTTTGTTTCGCTTATTGAATAGAGTATAAAAAGAGTTTGATAGTACTCTCTTTGGGTCATATAAAGTTCTTGTTTAAGTTGGTAGAATTTTTGTCTATTAAGAAGATATTCAATAACCGAACTCTCACCCAAGGCATAACTTTTTTTGATAAGTGGGAGTAGTTGAGTATGATACTCTTGGATATTCTTTTTTATAGAGTTTATCATTATAGCTTTGCTTCTAATTTTTTCTTTAAGATAGAGTATTTGACTCTTTTTTTGGTGTATATTTTCTTCGTGTTTTAGGCTTGTAGCACGCTCTTGATACAAGGCTGCCACCCGTTCTTTTTCTGAGCGTTTACTTGTAAAATTAAGTGGTAGTGAAAAACCTATGCTATATTTTTCCATATCTATTTCTTTGTCATATTGTACATTTAAGTCTACAGAATCTATCACAGAACTATATCTCTGCATAGTTTCTTTTGTACTTTCTATACGCTTTTGATAGGCTTGTGTAGAGAGTTTAAATTGCTCTTTAGGAAGAGTAACACTCTCTTTTATAGGGAATCTATCAGAACAAGAGAGCTTACTTTTTGGACTATAGGGTATATGAGCCTGTAGGAGTAGGGATTTTTTGGATTGTTCTTGTCTTCTTTTACTCTGTTGGAGCTGTGCAAAAAGAGTGTTTTTTTCTATGGCTAATTGCATAAGTTCTGTTTTTGAAATCTCTTGATAGTTATAGGCTTTTTCTTTTTTGCTATAGAGTTTATCAAAGTCATTATAATTTTCTATAAAGCTTTGATAATCATTGAGGTCAACACAGTGTTGATGGTAGAGGTTTTTGATATTTTGGTGAAAATTGCGTATCTGTAACTCTTCTTCTAGTTGTCCTGCTTGGTTGTTGAGTCGTGTTATCATCTGCTCTTTGGCTTGAATAGTATCAAGGAGAATCTTTTTGGAGAGACCTGCACCATACTCATAATCATGAGGTGCATTAGTAGGATAAGCTTTTGTTCCTACTACAAAAAGTTCCATAGGATCTGAAGCAGTGTCTGCTTGGTTTTTTGCTTCTTGGGCAATACTCTTTTGATCAAGTGATTTTATAAACTTATTATGTTTTTTACTCGATGTGATAATATTCTCTAGGGTTATTGTATTGGCATAACTTAGTTCTATAAGTATACTCAATAGAATGATATATTTCATTGTCGTCCTTTATGATGTATAAAAGTATGTTAGGCTCATTGTCTAACAAAACTATGGATGGAAAATTATTTGAATAATGTAGTTTTAGACTATAGGCGGTTTATATGAATTTTCTATATCGGGGGCTGTATTAGGGAGTGTTTGTTCTGATAAAAGTGTAAAATTTTTGGAAATAGCAAAAGAGATATGGCTAAAATCTAATATAGCAATAAAATGTAGTAGATTATGTACTTCATTAATTTGTGTACATTGAGGTAGAGTATCATTCTCCATTATATAATGAGAAATATTGGGATGTTTAGTATCTACAGTAGAGATAAAAATGTCATGGAGTGCAGAAAATGATAATACAAATAGTAGTACCCCTATCTTTGCAGACTTCATGCTTTACCTTTTTGTTGTTGATTCATTATAGGCGAGTCTAACTATTTCTAAAGTATATATGCTAAGTTAGTTTTTTGATTTAAGATACAATTACTCTAAAGCAGTTTTTTAAACACTACTAATTCTCCTCGTTTGAGTCTTGGGAGTATATCACTTTTTATTTTTCGCATCAAAAAGCTTTTTTTAGCAAAATTAATATTACCATCAGTCACAATCTCTTTGAGCATAAGATTGTATTGACGGATTAAAAAACTTCGTAATGAAACTTTGAGTTCTTCTTTGCTGAGTACCTGAAGTGTATCATCTACGGCTAATCCCATAAGGGCAGGATGGTCTTTTTGATTATCAAGAAGCAGAGTAAAAAGATTTTGGTAAGAACCAAACATACTCCCATCCATTACATTTAGCACATCATCTATAAGATAAGGATTTTCCAAAAGAGTCTTTAGAATACTTAGTTGTGCTATATCTTCTCTGGCTATTGTTAAGTTATCATGGGCTTGGGCTATAGTGGTAGATTTACCAAAGAGGTTGGGTGATATACCCAAATAGCTAGCTGCTGTAGGAATATAGGCATCTTGCATAATTGTACTCAATGTTTCCAAAAACTTTTTAATATCAGCAAAAGCACTCTCTTTGGCTCTTGGGTCAGAGAGATTATAGCTATTGGCTATGGTTTCTAATATAAAAGGAATAAGAGGTTTGGCTTCTCTTAGGAGTTTTGCCACAAGTTCACTTTGTCCATTAGCTATCATATCTGCTGGGTCTTGACCATTAGGAAAAAGTACTACACCTCCATCAAAACCTCCTGTGGTAAGGATTTGTGCAGCTTTTAATGCAGCTGTAACTCCTGCACCATCTCCATCATACGCTAATATAATCTCAGGTGAGCCTTTTCTCAAAAGAGGAAGATGTTCTAGGGTAAGAGCAGTACCAAGCGTAGCTACAGCTTGTGTAAATCCTGCTTGATGGAACATCACTACATCCAAATACCCTTCACATATAATAATCTTTTTATGAGCATAAATACTCTCTTTAGCTCTATGATACCCATAGAGTAAACGAGATTTATTAAATAATTTTGTTTGTGGGGAATTGATATATTTGGCGGGATGATTCCCTAGCGTTCTTCCCCCAAAGCCTACAATAGAACCATTAGAAGAATAAATAGGAAAGGTAACTCTTTGGGTGAGTCTTGCATAAAATTCTTTTTTCTCCCCTTGGGCTATAACTCCTGCTTCATGTGCTTGAGGAAGAGGAAAAAGGTTAGATGAAAGAAATTTCATAACCTCTCCACCTCCACCCACAAATCCTATTTCAAATGCTTCTATAGAATTATTGCTAATGCCTCTATCATAAAGATATTCTCTAGCAGATTTATTAAAGTCTAAATTCTTAACATACCATTTTTGAAGTGATTCTAAGATGCGTTTAGACTCACTATAATCACTACTTCCTTGGGTATATTGCAGACTAAAATTATAAGTAGAGGCTAATTTTTCTATCGCTTCAGGATAGCTAAGTTTTTCTATTTCCATCACAAATTTTATGCTATCACCGCCAACCCCACAATTTCCTACCAAAAAGTTTTTGGTTAAAAATGTGTGACTAGAGTCATCAACGGTAATATCATAAACAAACTCTTCTTTAGGTGCATTTTTAATCTCTTTTACTCTCATAAAAAGATATTTTACACCATAAATTTCTTCAAAAAAGCTCTTTAATGATTCTCTTTTTTTAAATAGTATTTCATAACTTTTTTTATGATTGACTCCATGTTTATCTTGATAGGCAGAGTATCTATAAAGAGCAGGTATCTTCTCTAAGCTAATAGATAAATCAATCAAAGAGTATGCTAGTGTTTGGCTAATAGTTGTATAGCTATCTCTTGCATAATAGCCATCTCCATCCATTAAACCACAAAAGAGAGCTTCTCTATACTCTTTTTTTAAGTAATTAAAGTAATAAGGATAGCTCTTATTCTCTGCACCCTTAGAAAAAAGTTCTTTAAAAATATATTCTAAATTAGTGCTAGAACAAGTTACCTCCAAAGAGTTTTTTCTATTTCTAGGATAAAAAAGAGAAGCATTCTTAGAAAAGCTCTTTTTTAAAATCTTAATAACTCTTTTTGCATAATTTAACTCTTTAGAGTGTAAAGAAAATTTAATACCACCTCTATATGTACTACCCTCAGCAACAAAGAGTCCAAACATCCACATTAAATCAGAAGTTATATTTACAGATTTAATTTTAATAGGAGATGGACCAAATTTTTTATTTTCCCAAAAAGAGTCTAGCTCTATTGTGTCTATTTCTAAAGTATCTCTATCTACAGGATATAAAAAGTAATCTCCCTTTTTTACATCTTGGGCAAAAGCAATTTTACTCTCTAGTGTAATTGGTTTTAGATGTTTTCGTTTTTTGATTACAGCATAAAACTTTTGGGGTCTATTTTTTTCCACACGAATATAAGGTAACTTTTCAAAAGCCTCCTCTTTGGAGACAATCAACATATCATGGTTGGCTGTAAAAGTAGACCAACTATTGATTAAATCAGTTTTAAATTGCAACATCTTATATTGAGGCTTATGTTTGAGTTTTTCAATAACCTTAGTGAGTTTTCCACTAGAGCTAAAAACCTCATCATCAACTTGAATATTTTGAATCTGTTTTAAGCCATTCTTGGTTCTAATCTCTTCGGTAGGAGCTAAACATCCAAAACAGTGATATATCTGCTTATTTGGGCTTACTACAAAGCTTGGAGTTTTTTCTCCATGAAAGGGGCAATTAGCTTTATAATTAGCTCCTGCTTTTCGTAGTTCTATATAGTTGCCAACTACATCAACAATATCAATGGTACTTTTGAGTGACTCTATGGATGCGTTATCTATCATAAATAGTATTATACCTCAAAGGTATCTCTTTAACTACATCTTTGCTACAATACGATTAATTTATTTTAAGGTTTTATTATGACAGTTACTCGTTTTGCTCCATCTCCTACAGGGTATTTACATATAGGAGGTCTTCGTACAGCTCTCTTTTCTTGGCTTACAGCTCAGCATAATGGTGGTAAATTTTTACTGCGTATAGAAGATACGGATCTTTCTCGTAATAGTGATGAGGCATTAGATGCTATTATTCGTGCTTTTGATTGGGTAGGGTTGCATTATGATGGTGAAGTTGTGTATCAGTCTCAGAGATTTGAGCTTTATACCAAGTATATTAATCAGCTCTTAGATGAGGGTAAAGCGTATAAATGCTATATGTCCAAAGAAGAATTAACAGCTCTCAGAGAAGAGCAAATGGCTAATAAGCAAAGAGCTAGATATGATGGAAGATACCGTGATTTTGATGGAACTCCACCAGAGGGTGTAGCACCTGTAATTCGTATTAAAGCACCATTAGAGGGTGATATAATCTTTAGTGATGGAGTCAAAGGTGAGATATGTATTGCTAGTAGTGAGGTGGATGATTTTGTTATAGCTAGAGCGGATGGCGTACCTACTTATAATTTTGTTGTGGCTATTGATGATGCACTTATGGGACTTACACAAGTGATTCGTGGAGATGACCACCTTTATAATACACCTAAACAAATTGTAGTTTATAAGGCTCTTGGTTTTGCTTTGCCAGAGTTTTATCATGTAGCTATGATTAACAATGAAGAGGGGAAGAAGCTTTCTAAAAGAGATGGTGCTACAGATGTGATGGAGTATCAAAAATTAGGATTTTTGCCTGAAGCACTCTTGAACTTTTTGGTTCGTTTGGGATGGAGTCATGGAGACCAAGAAATATTTTCTCTTGCAGAAATGATAGAACTTTTTGATCCTAAGAATATAAATAAAAGTGCGTCCAATTATAACATGGATAAACTCTTATGGCTCAATGCTCATTATATTAAAAACATGCCTCATGATAAATTAGCAAAATTACTTGTGAGTTATGGTGTTGAGGTTGAAGGGCATGATAGATTAGAGATTTTATTAGATGCTACAAGAGAACGCGGAAAAACTATGGTGGAATTGGCTGAACAAGTGAATATTATCCTAAATGCTCCTAGTGAATATAATCCAAAAAATGCCAAAAAAGCGTTTAAGGGTGATGCTTCAGATATTATACAAGGTTTTGCTGTGATGCTCAAAGAGTGGGAGACTCCTTTGCATTTGCCAAGTGAGTACCATGCAGTACTAGAGAAGTTTGTGGAGACCAAAGAGATAGGTTTTGGTAAAATAGGACAGCCTCTAAGAGTAGCTCTTTTAGGAAGTATGACAGGTTCTGGACTTGATGAGATTATGGCTATTGTTGGTGTAGATGAAACAATTAGTAGAATTGCAAAGGCAATTGAGTTTATAAGTAATAAAGAGTCATAAGATTATTTTTTTCTAAGAAATTGATTAAAAACTCTTAGTTCAAATCCTTTTATGGTACACTGATTACTTTTTAATTTTGGCAATATTCCAAATGCCACATGAGGATAACTCAGATGAAACATTTTTTAACACTCAAAGATTTCACAAAAGATGAAATCTTGGAGATGATAGCACTTGCACATAAAATCAAACAACAAACGAACAAAAAACAGTATGTACCTTATTTGGAACATCAAACACTTGGGATGATTTTTGAAAAGAGTTCAACACGAACGCGTGTAAGCTTTGAAACGGGAATTTATCAGCTTGGTGGTATTGGGCTTTTTCTCTCTTCTAATGATATACAATTAGGGCGTGGGGAACCCATGAAAGATACTGCACGCGTTATTTCGCGAATGGTTGATATGGTAATGATTCGTACTTTTTCTCAAGAAAAGCTTTTGGAATTTGCTAAACACTCAAAAGTTCCTGTAATTAATGGACTAACAGATGAGTATCATCCTGTACAGTTGATGGCAGATTATCTTACAATGATGGAATTTGGAAAAGATACAAATCCTATTTGTGCGTATATTGGTGATGGGAATAATATGGCTCATTCGTGGCTTATGCTTGCGAGTAAATTGGGCTTTGAGTTACGAATTGCTACACCTAAGGGATATGAGTGTGATGATTCTATCATAGCTGATGCTCTTGCTTTTGCCAAAGAGAGTGGAGCAGTAATTACGATTGGTGATGACCCTAAAGAAGCAGTTAGGGGAGCTACTGTTGTAACTACAGATACATGGGTTTCTATGGGGCAAGAAGAAGAAAAAGCCAAACGACTTGAAGACTTTAGCGGTTATATGGTGGATGAAGCATTGATGAGCCTTGCTGATGCGGATGCTATCTTCTTGCACTGCTTGCCTGCGTACCGTGAGTATGAAGTGAGTGAAGAGACTTTTGAAAAACATGCCAATGAGATATTTACAGAAGCAGAAAATCGCCTCCACGCCCAAAAAGGGGTAATGGTATGGTTAGATCAACATAGAAAAGAGAGATAAATATGAGTAGCATTGACTTAGATAAATATAGTAAATACTCCAAACCAGGTCCTAGATATACAAGCTATCCTACAGCTTTGGAGTTTAGCGAAGATTTTACTTATGATGAATATTTGGGTTATTTAGATAAAGGTACTAACCAAATTTCACTCTATATACATTTACCATTTTGTCGCTCTGCATGTTATTTTTGTGGATGTAATGTGGTTTTTACTTCTAAAGAAGAGAAACTTAGCTCATATATAGAATATCTCAAAAAAGAGATAGATATTTTGGCTATGCATATTGATACAAATCGTGAAGTTATACAGTTTCATTTTGGTGGAGGTACACCAACTTTTTATAAAGCTTTTGAACTTGATGAGATTGTAAGTTATGTTAAGTCAAAATTTCCTAATTGGAATAAAAAAGCAGAAATTAGTTGCGAGATAGACCCTCGTTTTTTTAATGAAGAACAGATGAAAGTATTTCAAAAACATGGTTTTAATCGTATTAGTTTTGGTGTTCAAGATTTTGACCCAAAAGTCCAACAAGAGATACATCGTATTCAGCCTTTTGACCTAACAAAAGAAGCCGTTGATTTGGCAAGAAGATATGGTATAGAAAGTATTAATGTAGATTTAATTTACGGACTTCCATACCAAACCTTTGAGAGCTTTAAAAAGACTTTAGAGATGGCATATCAATTAGACCCTGACCGTTTGGCAGTGTTTAACTATGCACATGTTCCATGGCTCAAAAAGACTATGCGAAAATTTGATGAAACTACTTTGCCTAGTCCAGATGTAAAACTAGCTATTTTTAGTTATACCATAGAATTTTTTGAAAATAATGGCTATAGAATGGTTGGGATGGATCACTTTGCCAAACCAGAAGATGAACTCTTTACAGCAATAGAAAAAGGGGAACTCCACCGTAACTTCCAAGGCTACACAACCAAAGGTGGTGCTAATCTTGTGGGTATCGGTCTTACAAGTATTGGTGAGGGTGTTGGGTATTATGCTCAAAATACAAAAGAGATGAGTAAATATGAAGAAGCGTTAGACGCTGGAAAACTTCCATTTGAAAGAGGTATCAACCTTACAGACGATGATATGATTCGTCAAGCTGTTATTATGGAACTTATGGCAAATTTCTCTATAGACATCAAACGAGTAGAAGCTGAACATAATATAAATTTTAGAGAATATTTTGCGGATGCTATGGACGCTTTGATAGAATTTGTAGAGGGTGACTTAGTAACTATTACAGAAAATAAAATCTCTGTATCAGACACAGGCACACTTCTTATTAGAAATATAGCCATGCCGTTTGATGCCTATATGGGTAAATACGGTGGCAATAAGAAGAGCTTTTCTAAGACGGTGTAGGGATTAGATCCCTACTTTATTGCTAGCATCCGCTCTAGGGCAATATTTGCCCATTTTGCCGTGTGTTCGTCTACAACAATCTCGTTGATGGGTTTCCCATCTTCTATTGATTTGAGTGTAAGATATACATCTTCTAGGGTAGTTTCATTCATTGTTGGACACTCTGGCTTGGTAGATGAAAGTACAAAAGTATTTTTCTCTCTCATACGATTTACAAGATTATACTCTGTCCCTACTGCTACTTTTTGTTCTGGGTCAAGGTCATTGACATACTTGATAAGTTGTGAGGTAGAACCCGAAAAATCTGATGCTTGGACTATTGCAGGGTCACATTCTGGGTGTACAGCTATTAGAATATCAGGATACTTTTCACGATAAAAGCTAATATCATCAAGTGTAAAAAGTTGATGAACAGAACAAAAACCATTAAAACAGATAACATCTGCTTCTTTTGGGTCACACTCTTTGCCATCTTCTTGCACACCAATAACACAAGACTTTAGCCCCATAGAGTTGGCAAAGTTTTGTCCCAAACATCTATCAGGAACAAAAAGTATCTTTTTCCCACTCTCTAGCCCTTTTTCAATAATTTTAAAGGCATTTGAGCTTGTACAAACAAGCCCACCCATCTCTCCAACTTTTGACTTAACAGTAGCATCTGAATTGATATAAGTTATAGGGAGAATATCCTCTTTGGGAATACCTCTTTGTACCATATATTCAACACTCTCATCAAAATAGCTTCCATCAATCATTCTAGCCATTGCACAGCAAGCAATTTTGGGCATTAAAACGCGTTTGTGTGGTGCAATTACTTTAACACTTTGTCCCATAAATCCAACACCACAAAAGACTACCCAAGGATTCTCATCTGCTTGACATCTTCGTGCAAGTTCTAGGCTATCACCTGTAATATCTCCCATTTCAAACACTTCATCTCGTTGGTAGAAATGAGCTACAACTGTAATATTATGTTCTTGTTTCATTCGTTCTATTTCTGCTCTATAATCAATTGACAATATATATCCTTTGTTACTAATTATTATAAATATATGGTAATATTACCAAAAGTCTATTAAAAATATGTTACTTAACTACTCTAATTACCTCAAACCCTGCTTTTTTGTAATCTATCAATCCACCTTGCATATTTATAGGTGTGAAGCCTTGGGCTTTAAGAATACGAGAAGCTTTGATACTTCTACTTCCACTATGACAGTAGACAATAATCTTTTTATTTTTGATATTCTCTAGTTTATTCAGAGAATCTGGGAGTAAATTAAGTGGAATAACTTCTGCATTTTCAATATGTTCTCGATCAAATTCCAAAAGAGTCCTAACATCTAATAGCGAAATATTGTTCTCTTCCTTTTGGATTAGGCTGGCTATCTCTTTGGGAGTTAGAGATTCAAAGTCTGTAAGAATCCATCCTCTAATATAAGCAAAGTATCCAAGCAAGAGAGCCATGGCAATCCAGTAGAGAATATTCATATGTTTATCTTTCATAATTTCCTAAACCTTAGTTTTTTCGTATTGTAACGCCTTTTTCTTTTAAAAGCTTGTTTCACATAGTTACATTCAAAAAAGTAATGATTTGATAATAATTTACTAAAACCCCTTTAACCTCTTTTTTGTTATGATTAGTTCAAATTCTCTGAGATTATTCTCGTTATAGGAAAGGGGTTATAATGACTCATGTGGTAACAGAACACCCGTACTTCGGTATCTTTTTTCTGTTTGCATTGACGGCTATTGCCTTCCCTGCAACTCTAGCAGCAGCTAGATTTGTTAGTAGGAAGCTTGCAAAACTTGATACGCAAAAGTTAAAACTATCGATATATGAATGCGGACCAGAAGTAACAAAGCAACCAAATACAATATCAATACAGTTTTATTTGATTGCACTACTCTTTATTCTTTTTGATGTAGAGATCATATTTATGTTTCCATGGGCGATTGACTTTAAGTTGCTTGGATGGTTCGGTTTTGCAGAGATGGTTCTGTTTATATTACTTTTGACGATTGGATTCGTCTACGCATGGAAAAAAGGAGCACTTGAATGGCACAGCATCAAGTAAACTACGCCTCATCAGCAGGGTTACCAATAGCACTAACATCAGTAGACAAACTAGTCAACTGGGGACGATCTAATTCACTCTGGCCACTTACTTATGGTTTGGCTTGTTGTGCGATTGAGATGATGGCATCTGGAGCGAGTCGTTATGACTTTGATAGAATGGGTACAATATTTAGAGCGTCACCAAGACAAGCAGATGTTATGATACTTGCAGGAACACTTTCTAAAAAACATGCAGAGTTTGCACGCAGACTCTATGACCAAATGTCTGAGCCAAAATGGGTTATTTCTATGGGGTCTTGTGCAAATACAGGTGGTATGTTTAATACTTATGCAACAGTGCAAGGGGTTGATAGAATAGTTCCTGTAGATATTTATCTTCCAGGCTGTGCTCCACGACCTGAAACATTGCAATATGCTATGATGATGTTGCAAAAGAAGATTAGAAGAGAGTCTGCGGATATGAAAAAAAATGTGAAGCAGAGGATAGTATAAAATGAGAAAATATACACCAAAAGACAATGTACAAAAAAAATCTTACTATACTGATAGATTTTGGGTTGCTCCACGAGTACCTACTTTAGAAGTAGAAGCAGGCTCTCATTTTGAGAGTGTTGTAGATACTATTTCTAATGCAGTTACTATCAAAGAAGCTGGCGTTCAGATAGGTCAGCTCCGTATTGTTATTAATGCTACAGATAACTTTAAAGCGTTGCAAATACTTCGTGATGAGTGTGGCTATGCTATGTGTTCAGAGCTAAGTGCTGTAGATTATCTTGCACAAGATGGAGAGTTTGAAGTATTTTATCAAATGCTCAATCTCAACGAAGCCAAACGAGTAAGAATTGTATGCCGTATCAAAGAGGGTGAAGCAGTAGAAAGTATTGTTCCTTTGTTTAAAAGTGCAAACTTTGCAGAACGAGAAATGTTTGATATGTTTGGTATTAAAGCCAATAATCATCCCTTTATGAAAAGAATACTTATGCCTGATGATTGGGAAGGACATCCTCTTCTTAAAACTTATCCTCTTCAAGGAGATGAATTTGCATCTTGGTATGAAGTAGATAAAATATTTGGTAAAGAGTATCGTGATGTTGTAGGTCCAGAAAATAGAGACCCCGCTAGTGTAGAGCGTTATGATTCTCAAAGATTCTCAAGAGTTGGATATGAAGTTCCATTTGGTGCTGAACTTGAAGAGGGTAAAGAAGAAGAGAGTCCAATAGAGTATAGTAAAACATTTATGGTTGACTACACTACAGGTACAACAACGCTGAAGAAAAGAAAGTAGGGAGAGAACATGCAAGTAACCAATAAATTAACCCCATTCTTTGAAAACCTCAATTTTGAACGAGATGACAATACAATGGTAATCAACTTTGGACCACAACACCCATCTGCACATGGTCAGTTACGATTGGTGCTAGAATTAGAGGGTGAGCTTGTCAAAAAAGCATATCCAGATATTGGGTATCTTCACCGTGGTATTGAAAAAATGGCAGAGAATATGACTTATAATGAGTTTTTGCCAACAACAGATAGACTAGACTATATTGCATCTACTTCTAATAACTATGCGTATGCTTTGAGTGTAGAACGATTGATAGGTTTAGAAGTCCCTAGAAGAGCAAAAGTAATTCGTACAATGCTACTAGAGCTTAACCGTATTATCTCTCACCTTTTCTTTGTAGCAACACATGCACTTGATGTTGGAGCTATGTCTGTATTCTTGTATGCATTCCGTGAACGAGAGTTTGCTATGGACTTAATGGAAGACTATTGTGGTGCAAGATTGACTCACTCAGCTGTTCGTATTGGTGGTGTCCCTTTGGATCTTCCAAAAAACTGGTTAACAGATTTATCTAAGTTTTGTACAAAGGTAAATTATGAGCTAGAGCATACTTATGAAGCACTCTTGACAGAAAATAGAATCTGGAAAATGCGTCTTGAAGATGTAGGAGTTCTTTCAGCAGAAGAGGCTCTCTCTTGGGGTTGTTCTGGAGTTATGATTAGAGGTTCTGGTATCAAATATGATATTCGTAAAGAAGAACCATATGAGCTTTATGGTGAGCTTGATTTTGATGTTCCTATTTCTGATAAGTGTGATAGTTATGGACGGTATTCTCTTTATATGGAAGAGATGCGTCAATCAGTAAGAATTTTAAGACAACTTATCCCTATGTATGATAAGACTGAACCAAAACTTATGGCACATGCACCGCAATATATCTCAGCTCCAAAAGAAGAGATAATGACACAAAACTATGCTTTGATGCAACACTTTGTGTTGGTTACTCAGGGTATGAGACCACCAGTAGGTGAAGTATATGCACCTACTGAATCACCAAAAGGTGAGCTTGGATTCTATATCAAGTCTGAAGGTGAGCCGTATGCATATAGATTGAAGTGTCGCGCACCTAGTTTCTTCCATACAGGATTGTTACAAGAGATTTTGGTGGGGACATATATCGCAGATGTTGTTACGATTATTGGTACAACCAATATCGTATTTGGTGAAGTTGACCGCTAAGGAGGCACAATGCAAAGATATGATTTAAGACATTTGAAAAATGAATTCTATGATAGAATGGGTGAATTGATTGACAAAGAGTTAAAGAGTGGTGAAGTTGGTATTTTCCTTTTTGAAGTAGGCGATTTTTCTTCTATTCAAAAAAGTGCAGACTTTATTAAAGCATCAGGAAATGACCTTATGAATTCCCTAAAATTCAATGAAGTTGACTGGACAATTGTAGTTAAAAAAGTTGATAAAACTATAGCTCAAGCAAGAATTAATGCACAAAAAAATGAAGAGTCTTCCCTGACTGATGAAGAGAAGGCTGAGTAATGTCAGAAGTTGTTTTCTCCACTTGGCAAGATGAGTTTATCGATAATCGTGGTAAATCATCTGATGAGTGGGGACAGTCAGCATTTAAACTTCCTGAGGATTACACTGCCGATAGACGCTCTAAAGCTTTTATCGGATGGGACGGTGTAGCAATATTCCAAGAGGATATAGATGCTATAAGACTTGCAACAGAGTACGCAGCTCAATATCAAGTTTATTCAGAAGCATGCGGTAGATGTGCACCTGGACGATGGGGTGGACGAATACTTTTTGACCTTCTTGATAAAATAGCTAGAGGCGAGGGTACTACAGCAGATATAGATCACCTTAAAGAGGTAAGTGAGACTATGATGCTTACTTCCAAATGTGAGATAGGACGAACTGTACCAAAGCCAATATTAGATTTGATGGAGCATTATAAAGATCAGTTTGATTATGTTATAGATAATCAAACACCTTCTAAACATTATAATGCAGATGTTAATTATATAGCCAAAGTTACTGCACCGTGTACAGATATGTGTCCTGCACATGTAGATATTCCTGCATATATAGAGGGTGTTCGAGATATGGTTTTCTCTGAGTCACTTGCTGCTACAAGAGGAACTATGCCTTTGGCACATACTTGTGGACGAGTTTGTCCTCATCCATGTGAAGATGCGTGTAGACGAACTAATCTTGATGAGCCTATAGCTATTATGGAACTCAAAAGATTAGGTGCAGATTATGAGACAGATCATGGTTTAGGGTGGATGCACCCTTTTGAGCCAAAGCCTTTGAAAAATGATGGTAAGAAAGTTGCTATTATTGGAGCTGGTCCTGCTGGTTTGACTACGGCTTACTATTTGGCTTTAGAAGGTATCCAAGTTGATATTTTTGAAGAGCTACCAGTACTTGGTGGTGAAGTTGCTGTAGGTGTACCTGAATATCGTATGCCAATAGATAAGTATAATAAAGATATTGAACTCGTAACTTCTATGGAATCAGTTACTGTTTATTCTAATCATCGTGTTGACGCTACTAGACTCAAAGAGATTGACGCAGAGTATGATGCTACAATGCTTGCTTTTGGTACTCGTCTTTCCAAAAAGGTTCGTGCAGAAAATGAACGACCAGATATGGATGGATATTGGGGTGCGATAGATATGCTTGATAAAGTAAATCTATGGAGCAAATATGGTATTGGTTCTTCTGCTTCTGAAGATCTCAAAGACAAAACTGTTGTATGTGTTGGTGGTGGATTTACCTCTATGGATGTTGTACGATGTTCTATTCGTGAGGGAGCCAAAAAAGTTGTGATGATTTATCGTCGTGATGAGAAGACTATTATCCGTAATACTACTTACGAAGAGTATCACGAAGCAGTAGAAGAGGGTGTAGAGTTTATCTTCCACTCAGCTGTAGAGAAAATTTATGATGAAAATAATAAATTAACAAAATTACTTATCAATAAGTTTGAACTTGTTCCTGATCCAAATGGTGGAAGAGCACAATTATTGAAGATTGAAGATGGTGATTTTGAAATAGAAACAGATTATCTTATTCCTGCTGTTTCACAAGCTGCTGATTTACAACTTCTGCCTGAAGAATGGGAAATCAAACTTACTTCGTGGAATACTATCCTTACAAATGGTAAAGATTATATGACAAGTAGAGCAGGGCTTTTTGCGAGTGGAGATTGTGAATATGGTCCTATGACTATTGTAAATGCAGTAGGACAAGCCAAAAGAGCAGCTTCAGTAATGAGTCGTTATATTTATGATGGCAAAATATCACTTACTGATGATGAGATTATGGAAGATCATCTTAATAAGTTGAGAGTTTATGATAAAAAAGAGAAAGTTACAGGCTGGATGCCAGGTTTACCACGAGCAGAGAGTGAAAAACTTGGGGTAGACGAGCGAAGAGATAACAATAAAGAAGTTAATCTAGGTTTTACAGGTGAAGAAGCACTTGCAGAGTCTGAACGATGTATGCGTTGTTATTATATCTCTATGGTGGCGGTGTAGTATGACAGCAAAAAAAATAGATACAAATAGTATAACACTTACTATAGACGGAAAGAGTTGTCAAGGAAGCAAAGGTGATACTATTTTAAATATTGCTAGAGCTAATGATATTTATATCCCAACAATGTGTTACCTCACAAAAGTAGAACCAATAGCATCTTGTAGAATGTGTGTGGTTGATGTGGAGGGTGTTGATGGTATGATTCTCTCTTGTCAGGAGAAAGCTGTTGATGGTGCTGTTATTACAACAACTACAGACGCAATTCATAAACAAAGACAAAGTATTATGAAACTCTATGATGTAAACCATCCACTTGAATGTGGTGTTTGTGATAAGAGTGGTGAGTGTGACTTACAAAATAAGACTATGGAATTTGATGTAGCTGGGCAGAGTTTTTCTGCTAAAGAGCCTCATAGACCTGTGCAAGATTGGGGTTTTATTTCGTATGACCCTAGCCTGTGTATTATGTGTGAAAAATGTGTGCATGTATGTACACAGATTGTAGGTGATGATGTTTTAGCTATTTCAGCTGGAGGATATAACTCTACTATTATTAATACCAAACAAGATGAAGTATGTAGTAATTGTGGTGAGTGTATGTCTGTTTGTCCTGTAGGGGCATTAGTGAGTACAGATTTTAAATACTCTTCCAATGCTTGGGAGTTAGAAAAAATTCCTGCAAGTTGTTCTCATTGTAGTGCGGCATGTCAAATGAATTATGAGATAAAAGATACAGCTATTGGAAATACACAAAAGAAGATATATAGAGTAACGAATAATTTTGAATTCTCTTCTCTTTGTGGTGCTGGACGATTTGGTTTTGATTATGCTAATGAATCAGTAAGCAAAGATAGTGATGCCTTTGCCAAAGCTGTAGAGGCTGTAAAAAAAGCAGAGAGTATTTCTTTTACGGCTACTATTACTAACGAAGAAGCGATGATACTTCAAAGTATTAAGCAGAAGTATCAAACAAAGCTTATTTGTGATGAAGCAAGAGGCTATCAGAAATTTTTACATGCATTTTCTAGTATGACAGGGAAATCTCTTTATAGTGGAAATCTTCAAAACCTTTCAACATCAAGAGGTATTATTGTTTTTGGTACACGCATTAATGATGATAATCCTATGGTTAAATATCATATTACTATGGCAAGTAGACGACAAAGAGCAAGAGTTGCGTATATGCATCCAATAGAAGATTCTTCTCTTCAAGCTATTATTACACAATTTATAAAGTACGAAGTTGGAAGCGAAGAGGGTGTGGCTGCGTTGCTTGCGTATACATTGCTTGATGCTCAAAAACCAACAAAAGTAGTACAAGCATATTTGGATGATTTAGATATTGGTAATTTAAGTGCTGAGAGTAATATTGGAGAAGAAGAACTTGATGCTCTTCTTCACTCTTTTGATAAAAAATCAGGATTTACTTTGGTTGTGGGTGCAGATATTTATACGCATCCTAAAGCTGAAAATATTGCTAAAATTTTGGGTCTTATCCAAGCATATAGTGATTTTGAAGTGCTTCTTGTTCCACCTGCAACAAATTCTTTAGGTGTTGCATTAGTTTGTGATTTAGATGATGAGGTAGAAGGATATAGCGTAGGATATAACACAAAGGCTGATTTTGTCTTAAGTGCTTTGGGTAATGGTGATTTAGATATGCCAGCACTTAATCAACAAGAAGGGTCGTTTACTTCTTTGGATAAAAGAGTAGTTCCTACAAATGCAGGACTCCCTTATGGTGGATATACACTTAATGATATAGCCAATGCCTTAGATATTAATGCTACAAATACAATAGATTACACAGTAAAACTTCCTATAGAAAATGGCTATCAAGCAATAGAGTTTGATGACTTGCCTGATTACTATAATAGTGTAGGAGAGGAACACCGTGGGTATTTATTAACACAGTCTCGTTATAAAAAGAATGGTAAATTGGATGAAGTAAGTACACTTCCTACTTATGATGGAAGTGTTATCTATCACTGTAACACAAATACTCAATTTTCTGCTTTTACTAATAATTGTGAACAGTTACAAACTGAAGCTCTTTTGAGAGGATCTGCACAGTTTGCAAGCATTGCAAAGCTCCAAGATGGTGCGAAAGTTAAATTTGAACTAGATGGCGTAGTATATGAACGAGTGTTTATGATTGATACATTAATGAAAGGAACTGTAGCTATTAACCCTAGCTTCGATATGGGCTTAAGTAGCTCTACGGTATCCTCTTATAGATTTAATCAACCCAAATTAGAAACAATGGATAGTTAAGATGAGTAATGAAATAACGATTAAGATTGATGGTGTTGAGTATAAAACCCAAGAGGGTGAATATATTCTAAATGCTGCTCGTGCTAATAATATCTTTGTTCCTGCTATCTGCTACTTGACACGATGTTCGCCAACACTTGCTTGTCGTATCTGTCTAGTAGAAGCTGATGGAAAAAGAGTGTATGCATGTAATGCAAAAGCCAAAGATGGAATGGAAGTTACAACTAGTACTGAAGAGATTCTCGAAGAGCGTAGAGCTATTATGGAAGTTTATGATGTGAACCATCCTCTTCAATGTGGTGTTTGTGATCAAAGTGGTGAGTGTGAGTTACAAAACTACACACTTGAATTAGCTGTAGATTCACAAAGTTATATGATTCCTGATACTAAAAGAGAATCTGTAGATTGGAGTAGCATTCTTCATTATGATGCAGGTCTTTGTATTGTATGTGAAAGATGTGTAACAGTTTGTAAAGATATGATGGGTGATGCAGCTATCAAAACAGGGCCAAGAGGCGGAGAAAAATTAGGCAAAGAGTTAAAAGATTCTATGCCTAAAGATGCCTATGCTATGTGGAATAAGCTTCAGAAATCTGTGATTATTCCTAGCAATGGAACAGCAGAGACAAATTGTAGTGATTGTGGTGAATGTATTGCTGTATGTCCTGTGGGTGCATTAGTAAGTCGAGATTTTGTATATACTACAAATGCTTGGGATCTTAAACGGATTCCTGCTACTTGTGCGCACTGTAGTAGTGGATGTCAGATATATTATGAGACAAAACCAGCTTCTATAGAAGATAATACAGAAAAAATATTCCGTGTAACAAATGAGTGGAACTATGTATCACTTTGTGGAGCAGGGCGATTTGGATATGATTTTGAAAATCGTGTAAACGGTAAAGATGAAATAGCCTTTAATAATGCTGTGGATGCACTTACAAAAGCAGATACTATACGATTTAATTCTCTTATTAGCAATGAAGAAGCACTTATGCTTCAAACGCTCAAAGAGAAGTATGGCAAAAAGTTAGTAAACTCTGATGCGTATGCTTTCCAAAAATTTCTTAAATATTATGGAAAACCATCTGGTCATCTTTTGTATGGTAGTGATTTCAAAGAGATTATGACAACAGATTTTGTTATTTCTGTTGGAGCATCATTACGAAATGATAATCCCAATGCAAGATATGCCTTTAATAATATCCAAAAAATGAATAAAGGTGCAGGTCTTTATTTCCATCCTATTGCTGATAGTCTTATTGCAGATATGGGAAAAAATGTAGTATCCTTTACACATAAAGTAGGACTAGAAGAAGCAGCACTCTATTTGATTCTTGATTTATTTGCCGACAAAGAGAAGTTAGAAGAGAGTACAAAAAGCTATCTTGACTCTTTCCACTTTACAGAAACTATTACTATCAAAGAAAAAGTGATGGAAACAGTAACTGAAACTGTTGTAGATGAAGCAACAGGTGAGAGCAAAGAAGTAAGTAAAAAAGTTCCTAAAATGGTAGAAAAAGAGGTAGAGGTAGAGAGAAATTCTCTGGTAACACTTCTTGGTGGTAATGATAAATTTGCTGAAACATTTGAAAAAATGATGAAGAAAAAAGAGTCATTCTCTCTTATCGTTGGAGAAGATCTTTATTATCATCCAAAAGCCGAAAACTTGGCACATCTTGTTGCTTTGATAGAAAAAAGTTGTAATATGAAAGTAGCTATGATTCCACCTAAAACTAATTCATTAGGTGTTGCACTTTTGTGTGAGCTTGATGAAAAAGTAGAAGGCTATACTGTAGGTTATAATGAAAATGGTGACTTTAGACTTTCTGCGTTGGGTGATGGTGATTTGGATATGCCAGCTATGAACCAGCAAGAGGGAACACTGACTAATATGCACAAAAGAGTAACTCCAACAAATGCAGCATTAGAGTATGAGGGATATGAGTTAAATGATCTTATGAATGCTTTAGAGTGTGGAGAACTATTGACTATAGATTGGACTCCTAGACTTGCGTCTAAAAGAGGTTTCCAAGCCTTGGCTTTTGATGATCTTCCAAATGGTTATACAAATGAAGGTCAAGAAAATCGTGGATATTTGCTGAAAAATCTTGGAAGAAGATCAGGTAAAAATGAGCCAAAACCATTTAGTGAAAAGTTTGTTATCGAAGGTGAAATAGCGTACAGATGTAATCCTCAGCGACAGTTTAATGATTTCTCTGATAAAGCACATCAAATCTTTGAGACATTCTCTCTCTCGGCTAGTACAGCAAAAGCAAAAGCATTGGGTGAAAAAGTAGAAGTAGACTTTGGTAAAAGTACACTGCTCTTTGATGTGGTTGCAGATGAGAGAATGGAGGGTGATATTGTTTCTATCCCTGATTTCAAAAGTGCAAATGATATTTATACACTCTTTGGTAGTGATAGATATAAAACCGTAACAATAAGGAAGGTATAAATATGGAAGCAACAGTATTACCTGAAGTAACCAGTCTGGGTGTGATTATAAAAGGGATTATTATTCTCGCAATAATCTCAGCCGTTGCTGGATTTGGTACTTATATAGAGCGTAAAATATTGGCATTTATGCAACGAAGATTAGGACCTATGCATGTTGGTCCTTTTGGACTTTTGCAAATTGCGGCAGATGGTATCAAACTCTTTACACAAGAGGATATTATCCCACAAAATGCAAATAAATTTATTTTTCAGATTGCACCAGCGATTACCGCAGCTACAGCATTTATTGCTTTAGCTGCAGTTCCTGTCTTTCCTGATTTTACAATTCCTGAATTTATACCTCTCTTGGGTGGCACATTTGTACCATCCATAGCAGCAGATATTAATGTAGGTATTCTTTTTGTTCTTGGTATGATGGCAGCGGGTCTTTATGGACCACTTCTTGCTGGTATGGCACAGGCAAATAAATGGGGTATTATAGGAAGTGCAAGAACAGCTATACAATTTTTGAGTTATGAAGTTGTAACAGGTCTTTCTATTCTTGCACCTATTATGCTAGTTGGTTCTCTTTCATTGGTTGATTTCAATGAGTATCAAGCTGGTGGATTTACATCATGGCTTATTTGGCAACAGCCAGTAGCATTTGTATTATTCCTAATAGCAGGATTTGCAGAGACAAACAGAACACCTTTTGACCTTTTGGAGCATGAAGCAGAGGTTGTCTCTGGATATGCAACAGAGTATTCAGGTATGAGATGGGGTATGTTCTTTATTGGTGAATATGCCAATATGATTACTGTAGCTATTTTGGCATCTGTAATGTTCCTTGGGGGATATAATGATTTAGGATTTATCGCTGGTTGGTTTATTATCATTGGTAAAATTGCATTCTTCTTCTTCTTGATGTTATGGGTTAGAGCCTCTTGGCCACATATTAGACCTGATCAGTTGATGTGGTTATGTTGGAAAGTACTCATGCCTTTAGCGATGGTAAATATTCTTATTACCGCTATTGTAGTAATGATATAAGGAGTCAAGATGAGTTTAGAAGAATTTAAAAATAGAAATACAGGACAGCAGTCTTACAAAATGCTTGACATTAAACATACCCCTCAAAGTGGTATAGGAAAGTTTGGTCAAGTTGTAGAGAGAACAGTAAAAGGGGAACTCTTTGTAGGCTTATGGGTTACACTTAGAGAAATGGGAAATGCACTCTTTAAAGATAATATGCATACTATTAAATATCCTTTAGAGAAGTTACCTATTTCTCCACGATACCGTGCAATACATGATATGTTACGACTCCTAGAGAGTGGTCATTATAGATGTATTGGTTGTGGTCTTTGTGAAAAAATTTGTATCTCTGATTGTATTAAAATGGATACAAAATATGATGAAAATCAAAGAAAAGAGGTTACTGAATATACCATTAACTTTGGTCGATGTATCTTTTGTGGATATTGTGCAGAAGTATGTCCTGAACTTGCAATTGTGCATGGCGGACGGTATGAGACAGCTTCAGAACAAAGAGCAAGTTTCTCTTTGTTTGAAGATATGTTAACACCTATTGATGCCCTTAAACAACAAAAAGAGTATGATGGATTTGGTGCAGTAAGTCCAAATGCTGATGATACTATCAAGCAAACACCACTTGCATACTAAAAGGAGAAAGAATGTATGAGCAAATAGCCTTTTATCTATTTTCAGTCCTTACAATAGGACTTTTTTTAGTGACGGTTTTAAGTAAAAATATACTGTATGCGATGACTTCATTGGCAGCAGGAATGGTTTTGATTTCAGGTTTCTTCTTCATGTTAGGAGCAGATTTTTTAGGAGTTGTTCAACTTATTGTTTATGTAGGAGCTGTAATGGCTCTATATGCATTTGCCATGATGTTTTTTGATGCAACAAGAGATATCAAAGAAAAAACAACAAATGATGCTTTAGTATTTTTCTTGGGTGGTATGGTAGCACTTATGCTAGTAATTATTTTTGCTGCTCCTGTATTTTCTGAAAATATTCAAGCTATGTATCCTGTTGTAGAGGGAGTAGGAAATGCACAAGCAGTTGGTTTAGTACTCTTTACTAAATATCTTGTTCCTTTTGAGGTAGCTGCGGTGATGCTTTTGGTTGCTATGATTGCAGGTATTATTCTTGCAGGTAAAAAGATGGATCATAGTTTAACTACAAACGATGACAAAGTCATCTCACAGGAGGATACAAAATGATAGGTCTTAGTCATTACCTTATACTCTCAGGTTTGCTTTTTGCAATTGGTTTTGTAGGAGTTATTAGAAGAAGAAATCTTTTGATGCTCTTCTTTGCTACAGAGATAATGTTAAATTCTGCAAATATAGCTTTTGCAGCAGCATCATATTATTACCATGATTTAACAGGGCAGATGTTTGCATTCTTTATTATTGCAGTTGCTGCAAGTGAAGTTGCGGTTGGATTGGGACTACTTATAGTCCTTTACAAAAAATTTGGAACGCTTGATCTTGATGATTTAGCTTCAATGAAAGGGTAGTAATGGAAAAGTTTGTATATATTGCACTTTTTGCACCGTTAGTGAGTTCTCTTTTTGCTGCTCTTTTTGGGATGAGTCCTAAAAAGACCTTTGTTGGAGTTATTGCCTCTTTACTTTTAGCAACCTCTTTTGTTGCTTCAGCTATTTTAGCAGCCTATGTTGTCCAAACTGGGCATGGTATTCATGTAACCATGATGGATTGGATTTCTGCAGGTGATTTAGCTATTCCATTTGGATTTGTGGTTGACCATGTAAGTGTAACTATGATGGTTGTTGTTACTTTGGTATCAACAGTTGTTCATATTTATTCTATAGGATATATGGATCACGACAAGAGTTTTAATAGATTCTTCTCTTACCTATCAGCATTTGTTTTCTCAATGTTAGTACTTGTTATGAGTGATAACTTTGCTGGACTCTTTATTGGTTGGGAAGGTGTTGGTGTTTGTTCTTGGTTACTTATTGGTTTTTGGTATCACAAAAAAGATGAGTCTCCAGAAGTTAATCCATCTATCTCTCCATCTTGGGCAGCAAACGAAGCATTTATTGTTAACCGTATAGCTGACCTTGCGATGCTAGTTGGTATTTTTGTTCTTTATTGGAACACAGGGTCACTTCAGTATGATGTTGTATTTGCAGCATTGCCATATTTAGATGAGTCTGTCTTAACACTTGCAGCCATTGCACTCTTTATTGGTGCTATGGGTAAATCAGCACAGTTTCCACTGCATACTTGGCTTACAGATGCAATGGAAGGTCCTACACCAGTATCTGCATTGATTCACGCAGCTACAATGGTAACAGCAGGGGTTTTCCTTGTTATTCGTGCAAATCCTCTTTATTCTATGCCTGAAGTTTCTGAAGTAAGTTTCTTTATTGCAGCTCTTGGTACATTTGTGGCATTTTTTGCTGCATCTATGGCATTGGTTAATAGAGACCTTAAACGAATTATTGCGTATTCTACACTTTCACAGTTAGGGTATATGTTTGCAGCGGCTGGACTTGGTGCGTATTGGATAGCACTTTTCCACCTTGCAGCACACGCATTCTTTAAGGCATTGTTATTCTTGGGTGCAGGTAATGTTATGCATGCTATGCATGATGAGCTTGACATCTTCAAAATGGGTGGACTTAAAAAAGTGATGAGAGGTACTTATCTTTATATGGGTATCGCTTCTATTGCTCTTGCTGGTATTCCACCACTTGCTGGTTTCTTCTCAAAAGATGCAATTATTGAAACAGCATTCAATGAAGGTACACTCTTTTTATGGGCTATGCTTGTAGTAACTGCTGGTATGACAGCATTCTATAGCTTTAGACAAGTATTCTTAACATTTGATGGTGATGAAAGATATAAAGAGTTTGATATTCATCCACATGAAATGTATAAATTTGTATTAGTTGCAATGAGTCCTTTGGCATTACTTGCAATTATTGCTGGATTCTTCCAAGGAGCATTTCAAGAGTTTGTTACAAGTTCACCTCTTATGCCAGACTATGTAATGAGTGAACATACTCATCATCTAGCAATTTATTTGGGTATATTAGTTCTTATTTTTGCAGTTGGTGGTATTGTACTTGCTTGGAAAAAATATGGAAATGGTCTTAAAAGAGATGAAAAATGTGAAAATAGTTTCATATATCAACTCTTGAAAAACCAATACTATATTCCACAATTTTATGCTGAGTTTATTTCTAAACCATACTACCTCTTATCACACATCATGTGGAAATCAGTAGATATGAAAATTATCGATGCTAGCGTTGATGCAATTGCGTATCTCTTCTTCAAAGGTGGAGATCAAACAAGAAAAATGCAGACAGGTAACCTCTCTAACTATCTTAATTGGATGGCAGTAGGTTTAGTCTTGATGCTACTCGTCGCAGCAGTTACTGCGTTAATAGCTTAAGGAGAAGTATAAATGGATAATATTTTAAGTGTATTAATATTCTTCCCCGCAGTCGCAGGATTGCTAGGATTTGTAGTTGATAAAAGTAGTGCTAGGGTCTATGGTATTAGTGTAGCTACAGTGGAGTTACTACTTGCTATTTGGCTCTGGATGAGTTTTGATGGAACTAATGCAGGAATGCAGTTTGTTGAACTGATTCCTTTGGTTCCTGATTTTGGTATCAATTATTATGTTGGTGTTGATGGTATTAGTCTCTTTATTGTGATTATGGCTGCCTTGATGACACTTCTTGGTATGATTGGTATGAATATAGAAAAAGATGTTAAAAACATGATTATCTCTCTTCTCTTTTTAGAGATGACGATGATAGGTGTTTTTGTTGCTCTTGATGCTATTGTATTTTACCTCTTTTGGGAACTCTCTTTGGTACCAATGCTTTATATTATTGGTGCTTGGGGTGGACCAAGAAGAATCTATGCGTCAATTAAATTCTTCTTATATACATTTACAGGTTCCCTTATAATGCTTGTAGGTATGCTCTTTATTGCATATCTTTATTATAGTGTTTCTGGTGTGTGGAGTTTCTCTATTACTGATTGGTATGCACTTGTGTTACCTGTTAATTACCAAATTTGGCTCTTTATGGCATTCTTTGCTGGCTTTGCTATCAAAGTTCCAATGTTTCCATTCCATACTTGGTTGCCGTACGCTCACGGTCAAGCACCAACAATAGGTTCTGTAATTCTTGCAGCGGTACTTCTTAAAATGGGTACTTATGGTTTTATTAGATTTTCATTACCGCTATTTCCTGATGCGTCAGTAATGATGATACCATTTATGACAGTCTTAGCAGTTATTATGATTATCTATACCGCTATGGTAGCATATGCTCAAGAAGATATGAAACAAGTTATTGCATACTCATCTGTATCACATATGGGTGTTATCGTTCTAGGTACATTTGCTATGAATGCAGAAGGTATTAGTGGTTCTGTCTTTTTGATGCTCTCTCACGGTATTGTATCAGGGGCTTTGTTTATGTTAGTTGGTGTTATCTATGATAGACGACATACCAAAGAGATGAGCGAGTTTGGTGGCTTGGCTGCGGTGATGCCAAAATATGCTGTAATCTTCGGGATTATGCTAATGGCATCGGTTGGTTTACCACTTACTATAGGATTTGTTGGAGAGTTTTTGGTACTTCTTGGATTCTATCAAGTATCTCCAGTAGCAACAGTTCTTGCAGGAACAACAATTATTATTGGGGCTATGTATATGCTTAGACTCTTTAAGAGAACATTCTTTGGTCCTATAACAAATGAAGCAAATAGAAATCTTCCAGATTTAAATGCTAGAGAAATGACTGCATTAGTTCCTCTTGTTATAATTGTTGTATGGTTAGGTGTATATCCTAAACCAGTGTTAGCACCTATTGATACAAGTGTTAAAGCACTACTAAACTTTATGGAAGAGAAGGCTCAGACACCTGAAGCCAAAGAGACAATAATTCTCAGCAAACAAACGAAGGAGGCAGAATAATGTTAGAACCTATTAATGTAAGTTTAGCTTCCCTAAACTTGGTAACTTTATCACCAATGTTAATTGCTATAGCAGGTGGATTGATTATTTTAATTATTGATCTATTCAAAGATGGCCTACATAAGTCTTTGTATGTTATGATGACTATATTGATACTATTTGTTGACTTTGGTTCTGTAATGGGACTCAATGTCAATGAACGAGGTTTTTTTGATGTAATGCTTATTGATGGTGTTGCTATTATTTCACAGCTTCTTATATTAGCAGCATCTATACTGTTTATCCCATTAGCATTAACATCTAAAAGGTTTCATGAGTATTCATATCCTGAATTTTTTGCACTCTTTTTGTTTATGATTGCAGGATTCCAGTTTATGGTTGCAAGTGATAATCTTGTTCTTATTTTTGTTGGTATCGAAACAGCATCTTTGTCTCTTTATACACTTATTGCTCTTCATAATAGAAACAACTCGTATGAAGCAGCAGTGAAGTACTTTACAATGGGTGCATTAGCAGCAGGTTTCTTTGTTATGGGTTCTGCTATTATTTATGCACTTACAGGAAGTATTGAGTTATACCAAGTTGCAGATGTTCTCCAAGATAGAATTAATGAACCTGCGGTTATGGGTACAATTTTGGGTGGGTCAATATTTTTACTTGCAGCATTTGCATTTAAACTCTCTCTTTTCCCTTTCCATACTTGGACTCCTGATGTTTACGAGGGTGCGTCTGCTCCTTTAGCAGGTTATATGTCTATAGTACCTAAGATAGCAGTATTTGTAGTAGCTATGCGTATCTTTGGTATGTATATTGATTTAGGTGTTGAGTGGGTTAGAATTTTGATTTTAATACTCGCAGTACTTACTATGACTCTTTCAAATATGATGGCATTAGTACAGCAAGATGTTAAAAGAATGTTAGCATATAGTTCTATCTCTCATGCAGGTTTTGTAATGGCTGCTTTGGCACTTGATACAACCAAAGGAAATACAGGGATATTCCTCTATTATGGACTCTTTATGTTCACAAACCTTGGTGCATTTGCAATGTTATGGATTAGTCGTCACAAAAACAGAATTTTCCATGAAAGATATGACCACCCTTACGAGAAATTTGCAGGATTAGTTAAAATTATGCCAATGGGTGCAGTTGTAATGGGACTCTTTATGCTTTCACTTGCAGGTGTTCCTCCATTCTCTATATTTTGGGGTAAAATCTATATTATGAGTGCAGCAGTTGATGCAGGATATATTTGGTTAGCTGTTGTTATGGGTCTTAACTCTGCGATAGCTGCATTTTATTACTTGAAACTAATTGTCTATATGTTCTTATATGACCCTGTTGAAAATGATAATACAGTTTATTATAATGCATCTAAACCATTGATGACAATTATTGGTATAGCAGTCGCTGCAACCGTTGGTTCAGTCTTCTTTATGCAACCTCTTATCTCATATATCTTCTATATGGTAAGTGCAAGCGGTTATTAATTTTTACATCTCTAGCTAGAAGAGTTTTTTCTAGCTAGAATCTTTCTTTTATATACAGTACTTTACTTACCTTATATCAATGCTTGGTTTTAGCCTTAATTACCTCATCCAATTTATTCTTATAGTCATCTTTATATAACATCAAAAACTCAATATTATCAGTTAATGAAGCAAAGGCATTACCAATAATCTCTTTCTCTTTGCTATCATTATTGGTTTTAAGATGCTCACCTTTGTACTCTGCAACTATTGTCTTGCCATTATCTAGTTTAATAATAAAATCAGGATAAAACTTATCTGTCGAAGTTTGTAACCAAAAAGAGTTTCCATAATTTCCAGATATATTTTTAATCCATGTTGTCACTTGTGGTAAATTATCAATATATTTTGCACAGATATACTCTTCATTACTATCAAATTTATCAGCATATTTATATTGATGTTTATTAAAGCTTGAACTTCTTGAATCTTCATTTGGTTTATAGTTATTGAGTGTAAATACACTTTCTATATTTGTAGTAAAACTATTAATATTTAAAAGATTATTAAAACTTAGATTTTTAGATTCAAATATCATTTTATTTAATTTAATTAATATGGCTCTTTTTAGCTGATATTGATGATTTTCACAGATATAAATATTTATATCTTCTCTCTCATCTATTAAATTAATTATGACTAAAGAGACAAACTGATTAAGTTGCTCTGAACTTATTATTTTTAATATATCACTATTTTCATCTCTAATAAGTTTGGATATACCCACTGATAATTTAGCTATATTTGATTTATCATCTACTTTGATACCATATTCATTGATTACATCTGATATATAACTATTTTCTTGTGCATCAAAAAGAGAATTTTTTGTTGTTACTTCTATTATTGAGAGTTTATTACTTTGAGTTATATCAATTTGTCCTATATGCTCTTCTATATTTACACTAAATTCGTCAAGTGTCAAAGAAGCATTTTGTATCAACTCTTTATCTGTTATATCAATATACTCTAATATTAAACTCTCTTCAAATTCTATCTCTTCACCACCTTTATTTATCAATAGTCTAGGTAATACTATATCTGTAATCAAATCTAATTTATCACTGTTTAGTTTTTCTAAATCTCTAACTATTTTTTCAACTTCATCTCTTTTATTATCAGGTACAATTTTTTGAACACTTTTAATAAATGCTTCTCTTTTTGAAGCTGTAGGCATTTTAATAATAGTTAATTCTTTAGTCTCATTATTATAATTTATATAAGGAGAGATAGATGGTTTGTTTAATTCTTCTAAATCTATATCATCTACTTCTATTTGTCTATCTTCATATAAATCTGCTCCAAATATACCACCTAATTCTCCCATAAACTCATTGGTATCGTCTGTATTATTTATACTTACCTTAGCTTCAAACTCTTCAAATCCACTCTTTATAAGTGTATCTCCGATACTAGAAGCCACCTCTTCAAAGTTTTCACTTTTTACATAAACAAAACTATAACCCAACTCTTTTTTATTTTTCTCTTCTATATAGGGCATTCTTAGCACTCTACCGATAAGCTGTTCTATTGCTGTTTTTGATTGCATATTAGATACGACACTAAGGATATACGCAAAAGGACAATCCCACCCCTCTTTGAGTGCATCTACTGTGATAATATATCTTATCTTACAACTATCACTTAATAAATCAACGCTATCTATCTCTTTTAAGTTCCCAGTTTGGATGGCTATCTGCTCTTCTGCTATATTAAAGTCTTCCATTAAGATAGCTTTGATTTTATCATAAGTCATAGAGTCACTACCTCTATTTTCATCTGCTCTTATGAGGTTGATAGGTCGTATATATTTATCTGTTACTATCATCTCCAACTTTGCCAACTGTTCTAAATAATCTCTTTTTTCAATACTCTCTTTTAATATCAACTTTGTATCATCAATAGTTTTTAGTAGTATAGGTAGTTTTATCATATTCTCTTTTTTGAGTTGTGAGGCATTGACACTGTATAAAATATTACTAGCATAGATACTCTTTGCCTTACTCGTTTTGGTCACTGGTGTAGCCGTAAACTCCAATATAAATGAGGGCTTTAACGCAAGTAAATTTGTGAGACTAAGTCCTGTGCTAGACTTATGGGCTTCATCAAGAATAATAATAGGTTTAAAATGCTTCATCGCATTGTCTAAAGAGGGTTTAATATCATAAGATTTTAGTAATTCATAATAATGTCCATTTTCATCATAAAACTTTCTACCCTCTTTATTCTTTGTTCTAAAGCTTTGAATAGTACCAATAATAATCACCAATTCATTTTGAGGGTCAAACTTTTGTTTATAACTCTCTTTGACACTCATTACATTTATATTGTCAAAATCCCTATCCAAAGATTGTCTGTAAAAATGCCTTTTGTCTTTGAGTGCTTCAAGTGTTTGGCTTACTATCTTATCACTTGGGGCTAACCAAAAAACAAGATGATACTTTTTATCTAGATATTCATTAACCAAAATCCTCAAACTTTTTGTGGCTATCAGTGTCTTGCCACCACCAGTAGGCACTCTTAGGCATACATAAGGATTTGTATAATCATCTACTTCAAGATATTGATTTGAAGTCATCTCTCTAAAAGCTTCCGTAGGTGTACTATTAAGTGATTTTTGACAAAAAGCATCTAAAGTTTCTAATGATTTTTTTTGGTATCTTTTTAGCATTAATTATCCTTTATGTCATAAGGGATATATCTTATGATAATATTTTTCTCTTTTAATATATCGTCTGATACCGTGGTTTTGGTAGTATAAATAATAATATTTTTATAGACTTTATCTCTTTTTAGCACTTGTGTCAAATCTTTATTGAGAAACTTATTTTCATAAAAATAGATATGAGTATCTTTAAATGAACCTACAAAAGGAGCTTCTCTCTCTCTTTTATCTATAGGCTTTTTAAACTCTACAAAATAGATATGTTTTGCGATTTGCTCAAAGCTAAGATTAGCGTTTAGCTCTCCAAACTCATCAAAAATATCATAACTTAATTCACAATATTTAAACCCTCCACCAATGCCATCTTTAAAGCTTTTTATATTTTTAATACCCTCAACTTTAAGTATATTATCTTTAAAAGTCTTTTCTATCTTTGTATAATTTAGCTTTTCATCTTCCACTATTTTACTTACTTCTTTAGATACTTTTTCCATAGTCTCAGGCTTTAATATTTGTGTCGTTGTGAGTTTATTTTCATACAAAGTAGTTTTATCTTTCCCCGTAAAATCATACCCTTGTATCACTCTTTTTACTCGTTCAGCTGTTATATCTTTGGCATAATCCAAAGTTTCTATCAATATAAATTTACGATTTCCACCATCTTCTTTATTTTGTTCCAATACAGCATGAGCAGTTGTACCACTTCCTGCGAATGAGTCTAGGATTATGTCATCTTTTGATGTTGAAAGTTGTAATATTCTTTGAATTAGCCTTACTGGTTTAGGAGTTTCAAAAAGAGTTTTATCAAATAAAATTTTGTTACTTTCTTGTTTTGCTTCTTGATTATGTCCAACTTCTCCATGTTTCCAAAGACTAATCGGCACCATTCCATCTTGAACATCGGATAAAAATCTTTTTAGACGAGGTACATTTGAACCTTCTTTACCAAACCAAATCCTATTATCATCAACTAACTCTTTAAGTTTTTCTTGTGATACACGCCAACACAAACCTATTGATGGATTAATTAATTTACCACTAGGTGTTTCTATTGGATAATCATATTTTTCAGAATAAGTCTTTACTGTTAAATTATCAGAAATCCATATACCTCTAGGGTCATTATCAAGATTTTTATATCGGCTATTTGCTTCTTCTGTTCTAGCCAATCTATTTATTTTACATTTATCAATTTTTTTAGCATAAACTAAAATATAATCATGACTGACTGAAAAATATTTAGCATCATTCTTTGGGGCAAAAGCTCTTTCCCATATCACTTCTGTTATAAAATTTTCAGAACCAAAAATCTCATCACATATCATTCTAAGATGTGCTACTTCTGCATCATCAATAGAGATAAAAATCACCCCATCATCTTTAAGTAGTTCTCTCAAAAGTTTAAGTCGTGGATACATCATACAAAGCCATTTGTCGCTTCTGCTCAAATCATCGGCATTGACTGTATCGTTTAGCCATTTTTTGATAAGAGGACTATCCATATTATCATTATAAACCCACGAAGTATTCCCCGTATTATAAGGTGGGTCAATGTATATCATCTTGACACTAGAGGCATAATAAGGCAAAAGTGATTTAAGTGCTAAGAGGTTATCGCCCTTGATAATCATATTCTCACTATCTTTATCGCCTATCTCTTCTTTACACTCAATCGTCTTATAAGTAATATTTTTATGATGATTTTGTACATCTTCTTTACCCATCCAATCTATATATGGCATTTGTGTCCTTTTTGTTTATAGTATTAATTGCTATCTAGTAGAATGAGGTTTATCTAAAAAATTTAGGCACTATATAATACAGAGCTTAATGTCCATAATTTTAATAGTATTCTAAGTCTTTTCTTATTTCTAATAATATATTTTGATTTTTTTAAGATAATTTTGTGAAGTTACAATGGTGGAGAATAACGGGATCGAACCGTCGACCTCTTCGCTGCCAGCGAAGCGCTCTCCCAGCTGAGCTAATTCCCCATCTTGTAGAAATGAAATTTTA
>JADGER010000137.1:1177-6699 GCA_016744315.1 Sulfurovaceae bacterium | reverse complement strand
AGACCCTAGAAATGTACCTTTAATTATGCAAAGAATTTGTGGTGTTTGTACATATTCTCACTATCTCAAAAGTACAATGGCTATGGAAGATGCTCTAGGTATCAAGATTCCATATAATGCCGAACTTGTAAGAACACTTATGGATGCAGCACTCTTTTTACATGACCATGTGGTACATTTTTATCATCTCCATGGCGTGGATTGGGTAGATATTGTTTCTGCTCTTGATGCTGATTTGGAAAAAGCTAGTAAATTAGCCTTTAAATATAGTGATAATCCTATTGGTACAGGTGTAAATGAACTCAAAAAAGTCAAAGAGACAGTAACTAAATTTGCTACACATCCTCAGGGACTTGGACCATTTGCAAATGCGTATTGGGGTCATGGTACATACAGACTTACACCAGAACAAAATATTATTGCTTTATCTCATTATCTTAAAGCTTTGGAAATGCAAAGATTAGTAGCACAGATGCAAGCAATATTTGGTGGGAAAAATCCTCATCCTCAAAGCTTGGTTATTGGTGGTGTTACTTGTGTTATGGATATGTTAGACCCTGCTAGAATGGCAGAGTATATGGTTAAGTTTAAAAAGATTGCTAACTTTGTTAACAATGCCTACTATGCAGATATTGCTATGGCTGCAGAGATGTACAAAGGTGAAGCATCTGTTATGAAACCGATGGGTGTCAAAAACTTTATGGCATTTGAGAGTATGAAAGTCGGGAAAAATGATTATCTTTTTGATAGTGGTATTATTATGGATGGTGATATTTCAAAAGTCTTGGATATTGATATAAGTAAAATTACCGAAGAAGCAACACACTCATGGTATAAAAATGATAAAGCATTGCATCCTTATGATGGTGAAACAGATGGAAATTATACTGGATTTGTAGATGGAGAAAGTGTTGGTTCTGACGGCAAGATAATTCATACCAAAAATATTGACCCAGAAGGAAAATATAGCTGGATTAAGTCTCCTAGATATGATGGAAAATCTATGGAAGTTGGACCCTTAGCAGGTATTTTAGTAAGTTATGTCAAAGGCAATAAAAGAGTTGTAAAAATTGTAAATGAATTCTTGGAAAAAACAGGTATTCCTACAACAGCACTCTTCTCAACTCTAGGAAGAACAGCAGCTAGAATGCTCCAAGCAAAACTAATTGCAGACCATGGATTAACAGCATTTGACAATCTAATAGAGAATCTAAAAGTTGATCAAGAGACTTGTGCTACTTATACTATTGATAAAGATAAAGAGTACAAAGGTGTAGGTATTGGTGATGTACCACGAGGTATGCTTTCTCACTGGGTTAGAATCAAAAATGGTGTAGTAGAGAATTATCAAGCAGTTGTTCCATCAACTTGGAATGCAGGTCCAATGGATGCAACAGGTCAAAAAGGTCCGTATGAAGCAGACTTAGTAGGACTAAAAATTGAAGATATTACTAAACCACTAGAGATTATTAGAATTATTCACTCGTATGACCCTTGTATTGCTTGTGCTGTACATGTGATGGATACTAGAGGTAATAAACTAAGTGAATATAAAGTTGATCCACTCTATGGTGGAGTATGTAGCGTTTAGGAGGCTAAGATGAAAGAAAATCATAAAGATGCTTCTGCTATAGAGGCACAAACACAAGAGTGTAATATAGAACAAGAGATAGAGTTTGGTGTTATTTATAGATGGCAACACTGGATAAGAGCTTTGTCTATTGTAGTTTTGATAATCACAGGATTTTATATTGCTGAGCCAATTATCACACCTATACCAAGCGCACAACCTGATAATTTTATGTATGCGCTCTTTAGAAGTTGGCATATTATTTTTGGATTTGTATTAACTTCTCTTATTTTAATTAAAAGTTATCGTTTTCTGTTTGTATCAAAAAATCAAATGGAGCGAGAAGCAATTAAAGATGTATTTAATATAAAGGTTTGGTTGCAACAGATAGGATATTATTTATTAATTTCAAAACATCCAAAACTAAAAGGTGTCTATAATCCATTACAGTTTATGGCATATTTTACATTTTATCTTATGATGTTTTTACTTATTCTCACAGGTTTTGTACTCTATGTGCATGTTTATCACAATGGACTAGGTGCATTTATGTATGAGCCAATGAGAGCTGTGGAAGCTATGATGGGTGGATTAGCAATGGTTAGAGAGATTCATCATATTGCTATGTGGGGTGTTATTTTATTTATATTAGGTCATGTTTATATGGCTATTTATAATGCAGTATTTGTTAAAGAAGGTGCAATTGATGCTATCTTTAGTGGTATGAAATGGCATAAAAAACACTAAGCCAAAAGTCAAATTAAGGAAGTCAGTTGAAAATTTTACTATTAGGCATTGGTAATATCATCTTTGGTGATGAGGGCATAGGTCCTCATCTAGCAAATTTTATTGAACAAAAATATGAATTTAGTTCACAAGAACATACTATAGAGATACTCGATGGTGGTACACTTGCACAAAGACTTATACCTATTATTGTAGAGTATGAGAGAGTGATACTTATCGATTGTGTCAATGTAGATGATGGAAATATCGGAGATGTATATAGTTTTGATTTCAACAAAGTACCTGACTTTATTACATGGAATGGCTCTGCCCACGAAGTAGAGATGCTTCAGACACTTCAAATGATAGAGATGATGGGTGATTTGCCTCCTATTAAAATAGTTGGTGTTATTCCTTTTGTTATAGGAGAAAATAGTACTTTTGAACTTACTGATGAGGTAATAAAGGGAAGTGTAACAATGGAGCAAGTTATTATTGATTATATTAAATCTTTTGATATAGAAGTTACTATTAAAAATAGTGATCTTACAATATCAGATGTTTGTGCAAATACATATCTCAAAGGTACACAATATGATACTTAAATTCACTCTTGATTATCGTTCAAGCTCTTTGATTTATGAAAAGATATTTTTAGAACAATTAAAAGAGTCAAATTTACAAGGAAATATAAGTAAAAATCATTTTAATCTCAAACTTTTTGTCCAATCAGAAAGCCCCCAAGAGTTAGAAGATTTTGCAACTAATTTTTCCCTAAATTTACCTCATTCTATATTTTTATATGATAGTCAAGCCTCAATCGTAGAATCAATGCCCCAAGAGAGTTATATTCTACCCAAGCATACTCCCCTCCCCTCTCCTCCTTGTCCAAAGTGTTTACCTAAGATAAAAGAGAGTTACAATGTATTTACTCATTGTAATGTATGTGGTTATGAAATTGAAGGTAAAAATAAAAGCTATCAAAATGAATTTGAAACTCTTGCCAAAAGCATACAAGATGAAAAGATTATAAGTATACAAACCTTTTATGGAAAATACTCTATTGGCATTCTAACCAAGCAGTGTAATAACATAAAATTTGATATATTAGCGTATGATTTAGCAACAGTAGAAAAATATACGGCAAATATACAGCCTCATGAAATAACAGCTCTCGGTGCTATTGAAAAACCTACAATTAAACTCAAAAAAAATATGAAATTTGTTATGGACTTTGAAGAGATTGAAGCTGATCTAATCCATTTTAGACTTCCAGATGATGCTGTTTTAGTACTTCTAATGGAAGAGTTACATAAAATTGGTATAGACGCTATATTTATAAGTAAAGATACTATAGAAACGAATCAAGATTTTTCTCTATTTGATATAGAAGAAGAATTTGAACCCATTGAAGTAGTAACTGCTCCAAATAATGTTTTGATTGTCAAAGGCAATAGAGGACTCGCACCAATCACTCTAAATACAAAAGAAAAAAATCCGATATTAAATGCTTTTAATTCTGTAGAACAAGAACATAATCTTAAAGCAAAATATGAAAATATAGCAAGTATAAATCTTGCAAAAGAGTACTCTAATAATATTGTAGTTTATGGAGAAAAATATGGTTTGATAGAATATTTGTCTTTTGAGTTTGAGTTTGAATCAATAGCAGATATTTTTACACAAATAAAAGCAAATGATTCAGAAGGTCAAAAATTATTAGAAAATTATCAAAATAAATTCCCTAAACATTATGATAAAATTTCTACTATATCTTTTGATAATACCTATTTTAATCTCTATAAATTATGGGGTGTTATTGCTATTATATTAGATATGACACCATCGTCTAATCCTATAGAAGGTGCAAAAGTATTAGAAGAAAATGCTCTTTTATTTTTGGGAGACAAAGGTCCTAGAATAGACTATAAACTTTTTAATAAAAAAGGAAAAGTTTACTTCAATCCATTAATGACCATTAGAACGGCTATGAGTTTTAGACTTGCAGGAGTAGATGAATTGTCTCTTTGTTATGGTGTGATAGAAAGCTTTTTAGAATTTCTAGCAAATGAACTTGATGAGATAAAACAAAATATGGGTGTAAGTGCCATCATAGCAACAGGCTCTCTATTATCTAATAAAAAAATATTTTCTAAAATGAGTCAAGAAATTTCTGTGAATCATAATATTTATTTTAATAATGAAATTGCTATTGGAAAAACATTTTAAGATATTTTTAAAAGAAAAGTCTAAAAATTTATTACTAAATATATAATTAATGAGATATAAGTTATAGCATTAAATAGTGAATTATCAGAAAAGTTTTGCTGTATGCTAGAGGAGATTTTACTCGTTACATAGCTTCTACATTTTGTTATGTAACTATATTTCGTCGTTCTTTTTTAGTTTTTTTATACTTATTATCTTTCCATTTGTTTGTGCCTAATGCACTCGCAGTTATTAACTCTTGAAGCCGTTTTAATTTAGTCTTTTCTTGCACTGCAGAAATTACCCAATGTATTGAATGTTTCTTATAAGACGGTGCAAGGGATTGAAAATAATCCCAAGCTTTTGAATTTTCCTTAAATTGATTTTCAAAATTAGTTGGTAGTTTTAAATCTTTTTTGAAAGCATAATCATAAGGTTTACTTTCTGCTCTATTTTTAAAAATTTCAATTCCAGCTTGTTGCATTAAGCCTTGTTCTGTTAATTTGTTGATTTTATCAATATTAACAGGACTCCAAACACTCTCTATTTTTCGTGGAGTAAATCGAATTTGATAAGAATACTCATCTATAGATTTTCGTACACCGTCAATCCATCCGAAACAAAGTGCTTGATCAACTGATTGTGACCAAGTCATGCTTGGGTATCCACTTTTTATTTTATAATAACCAACAAATAACTCTGTTTCTTTATGATGATTATTGATTAACCATTCTCTAAATAGTGTTTGCGTTGAAAAAAAAATTGGTTCATTCATATTAAAAATTCTTTAATTTTATTAAAAGCTTTTTGACTTTTTTTAGTGAGCTTTGTAATCTGTTCTTTAGTTCCTAAATAACTATTTAATTAATTTTATTATACAAAATAACACTTAATATACTAACTATTCCCTGTTGGTGCTTATATTTCACAAGTATAGTCCTTCTACCAAAATATATGTTTATTATTTCCAGCTTCTGAATTAGAATTATATTTTTTTTTATTACACATACTACACAAT
>JADGER010000137.1:0-1167 GCA_016744315.1 Sulfurovaceae bacterium | reverse complement strand
ATAACTCTGTTTCTTTATGATGATTATTGATTAACCATTCTCTAAATAGTGTTTGCGTTGAAAAAAAAATTGGTTTATTCATATTAAAAGTTCTTTAATTTTATTTTTTGACAACTACTGAAATAATAGTTGTATTTTATCAAATTAGAATTTATATTGTCTTAGAGGGGTCTATGATTTCTTGTTCCCAAATTGTATTTGGGAGTGGATACTAAATATTCATTCCATAATACAATTATGGAACGAGAAAGAAAGGATACTTATATTATAATACTTAAAAAGGTATTCAATGAGAGCTTTAACAAATATACTTATTGTTTTTTGTAGTTTTGTAGTTTTTATAAATTTAGCAAATGCAGAAGATATTCAGGTAAAAATAATTGGAGGTACAATTAATATTCCACAAGATGGAAATGGAAATGGAAATATTGATTTACTGATTTTTAACAAGTCATCAAAAAAAATTCAAATTAATTATTTTGAAATAGAAATAAATGAAAAAAAATTGCCTTATCCTGAAATAATTAAGATTCAGCCATATAAGTATGGAAATATTAATATTAAATTTCCATCATCTGTGGCTTTAAGATTAATATTTCCTTCGTCTAAAATTCAAGGATATGGTAAACCTATAAGTATTTTACCTGATTCACTTCTTGAAGATATTAAAACAAATTTATATACTTTGAAAGTAAATTTAACAGAAGATGAAAAAATAATTTTTTTCAAAAAAAGACTTACTCGTAATTGTAAATCTGATATAGAAAATTTTTCAGAAAAAAAATGTAAATTATCTAAATGTATACAGAATAGAATCAATAATAATCCAAATCTACTATCAACTTGGATAAAAAATAGCTGGAATGCCATGAATAAATCAATAGAAAATATTTGTATAAAATAGTTCTTTAGTTCCCACAATTTTGTGGGAACAGATACTTCACTTAAAACAAAACTCCCACTAATAACTCGGATACTTCCTAATCTTAAATACACTATTTCCATCACCGTTTAGTGTTGAGGTGGTGTAGGTGTTTGTGTATTCCCATAGTTCATTTTTATCAGAACTTACTTCTATAAATCTTCCTTATATTCCCACACGATTCAATTAAATAACTTTTAGTTTATAAATATATAAATTTCAAAGTAACCTTACGATAAAATGAG
>JADGER010000270.1 GCA_016744315.1 Sulfurovaceae bacterium | reverse complement strand
TTTTAAATCATTGATATTTTGATTTTGGTATTTATATTTACTAATGTATACAAGATCTTTATCCATATCTACAATGCCTTCTTCTAACATCTCTTTATAAACACTATTATCTTCTTCTATTATCGTAGCAAAATAGTATTTTGTCATTCTCTCTATCAAAAAAGATATATTTTTCATTTTGATAAGCATTTTTTCTTCATTTGATGGAACATAGTTGAGATTCATACTTATCATTTGAGCACCTTCTAATAGCACCTCACTATAGTCTAACATTAGTGCTGGATTATCTTTGTTGAATGGATCTTTTAATACCTCTTCGATTTTCTCTTTGCTATAATCTAAAAATGTAAGAATATCTTTGGAATCTTCATCTTTTGTGGATCGTGCAATAAGCCTAAATTGCTCGTCAAGTTTATATATACTATTTTGGATAAGATCTTTTTGACTCTTTTTGGCAGGATTATCATAATAATAAAGATAATTTTTTACAATTTCTTGACTATGTAAACGGATATTTTCTGATGCTTCCAAAAGAGAGACTTGGGTTCTAATTGAGGCAGAAAAAAGAGATGTATACGAGAGTATAAGTACAAAATATAATATTCTCATATTATTTCTCACTCGTAACATAAAGAGTAACAATGGCATTCATTTTAGTGGTAATATCATCTGTAGTAGAGAAGACTATTTTAGGCAAGCCACCCTTTTTGATATTAAGATAAAATTTGTAAACGATTTTCCACATTTTATTTACTTTTTGCAGTTCTTCTTGAATCTCTTTGGAGTTATTTTTGTTTGCTAAAAGCTTTTGGAGTATAGTATCAAACTCTTTAACGCTCTCTTGCATTTGAATAATAGTATTGTCATCTTTAATTCCTGCTTGATAGGCTATATAGTATTTTCCAATTCTTTGAGATAACATTCTTTGTTTTCCCGCTATATCAATAATTTCATTAGAGACATCTTCTTTGGTAAGCGCTTGTACAATATAATCACTTCCTTCCAATAAAGATTCACTTAAATCTAAAATAATAGTACCATTATCTATAGTATACTGCTCTTGTGAAAGCATATTAAACTCTTCTAAACTCATATCAACAAAGGTAATAAGATTTTTAATATCTTCATCTTTAATATCCTTATTAAGTCTTTTCTGTGTAGTTTTAAAGTCTATAAGACTTTTTGTAAGTTGTTTGAGAGCTTTACTTTTGTTGACCTTTTGACCTGCATAAAAATAATCTTTTGCCATTCTTTGTGAAAGCATTCGCTGTTTTCCTGCAAGATTAATAAGTTCTGCTTTTGTGTTCTTTGGATTAGCAAGAGCTAAAGTTCCAAAGCATAAAATACTTACTACTATAAGTTTGATTGTTTTATTTATCATGATTTTTCCTTATTTTACATCTACATAGAGTTGTGTGACATCGTTCATCTTTTTAGTAATTTTATTAGAAGAACGGGCAATAAGGCTAGGTATATACTTTTTTGACTTTGATGCACCTAATATTTTAAAAAACATAAAATCTTTGTTGACTGCTAGTAATCCATTCTTTATATCTTCACTATTTTTAGGAAATGCTAATAACTTCTCTTGAGCTGTACTAAACTCTTTGATTGCATCTTGAAGTTTACTCTCATCTATTCCTACATCCCATACTTTAAGCATATAAAGACTTCCTAATCTTTGCGAAAGCATTCTTTGTTTTCCTGAG
>JADGER010000136.1 GCA_016744315.1 Sulfurovaceae bacterium | reverse complement strand
TGGTACTGCTCCAATGATTTTACTCTCTACAGATATAGATGAAAATGATTACCTTTCACGAACAATTACGCATAAACTTTATGATGCAAATGATCGTACCCGTGTTGCTCAAGAGATTGTTTTGGGTATTGGTGGAACAAAGGTTCTTGAAGCTCTTAACCATAAAGTAGATATATATCATATGAATGAAGGGCATGCCCTTCCTCTTGTATATGAACTCTATGGCAAGCATTATCAAACAAAAGAAGCATTACGAGAACATGTAGTCTTTACTACACATACTCCTGAAGCTGCTGGAAATGAAGAACATGATATTAATTTCCTTCATGAAATGGGCTTTTTTAATGGTCATTCATTAGAAACAGTGCGTGAACTTACAGGCTATAGTGACGAAGATACATTTAGTCTTACTATAGGTGCATTGCGTATAGCAAAAATAGCAAATGCTGTTTCCAAAATTCATGGTCAGGTAGCCAATGAAATGTGGGAAGGGGTTGAGGATAGATGTGAAATAATCTCTATTACCAATGCTCAAAACAAAAAATATTGGACAGACAAAACACTCATCCGTGCATTAGATGAGCATGAAGATTATGAAGTAATGGCTAGAAAGAAGCATTTGAAAAAAGCTCTCTTTGAAATAGTTGCTGATCAAACAGGAAAAATGTTTGACCCTGAAGTATTGACTATTGTATGGGCTAGAAGATTTGCTGAATATAAAAGACCTGACTTATTGCTTTATGATTTAAAAAGATTTGCTAGATTAATTACAGATATAGATAAACCTATACAAATTATTTGGGCTGGAAAACCATATCCATTTGACCATGGTGCAATAGCAACATTTAATGAACTTATTCGTGTAAGTCACCATTATCCTAAAATGGCGATTCTTACAGGATATGAGCTAGAACTTTCTCGTTGTCTTAAACATGGTAGTGATATTTGGCTCAATACTCCAAGAATTACTCGTGAAGCAAGTGGTACAAGTGGAATGACTGCAAGTATGAATGGTTCTATACACTTCTCTATAGATGATGGCTGGCATCCTGAATTTGCACGAGATGGAAAAAATGCCTTTACTATTCCTCATGCAAATCCAGATCTTTCAATAGAAGATCAAGACCGTCAAGATAATGCAAATATGATGGATGTATTAGAGAATAAAATAATCCCTCTTTATTATGATAAACCAAAAGAATGGGTAAAAATAATGAAATCGGCTATGTCTGAAATAGAAGTAGAGTTTGACTCAGGAAGAATGGTTCATGAATATTATGAACGAATGTTTAACAAATAAAAGTATAATAAAATGAATTCAAATATAAATATAATGAGTGGTGTACAAGGTCTTAGAGATGTAGATGTTACAGGAAAGAGAGTTCTTATTAGGGTAGACTTTAATGTTCCTATGGATTCTCATAATAATATTTCTGATGACCGCCGTATTCGTATGGCTCTTCCAACTATTAATTATTGTATAGATCATAATGCTTGTTCTATTACACTAGTTTCTCACTTTGGAAGACCAAAAAATGGCTATGAAGAAAAATACTCTTTGCGACATATTGTCAAAAGATTAGAGCGACTTCTGCATAGAAATGTAGAATTTATAGAAGACTTTTCTGCGTCTCGTGATGAGATAGCTACTTGTTCTTTAGAAAGAGTATTTTTATTAGAAAATATTCGCTTTGAAGCAGGTGAGAAAAAAAATAGCCCTGAACTCTCAAAAAGACTTGCTTCTATTTGTGATGTTTATGTAAATGATGCTTTTGGAACATCTCACCGTGAACACTCATCTACATTTGGTATTACAGAGTTTATAGATACCAAAGTAGCTGGATTTTTGATGATGAAAGAGATAGAAGCATTTAGAAAAGCTTTAGAAGAGCCTGTGCGACCTATAGCTTTGGTTATTGGTGGAGCAAAAATATCTAGTAAGATTACTCTTTTATCTTCTGTACTCCAGAAGATAGATAAGCTTATTATTGGTGGGGCTATGAGTAATACATTCCTAAAAGCCTTAGGATATGATATGCAAAATTCTCTCTATGAAGATGATTTTATAGAGACTGCAAAAGATATTATAGAACAAACACGCCAACAAGGAGTGAAACTCTATTTACCTGTTGATGTTGTTATTACAGACTCTGTAGATCATCCAATAGATATTAAAATAGTACCTTCTCAGGATATATTAGAAGGCTTTGGAGCTGTTGATATTGGTCCTGCTACAGTAAAACTTTTTAGTGAAGCTTTAGGTCTTTGTAATACAATTATTTGGAATGGTCCTATGGGAATTTATGAAGTAGATAAATTTTCTCGTGGAACTTTCAAAATAGCAAATAGTATAGCTGATAGCTATGCATATACTATTGTAGGTGGTGGAGATACTGCTGATGCGGTAGATAAAGCTAGAGAAGCAGAAAACTTTAGCTTTATATCTACAGGTGGTGGTGCTAGTCTCGAACTCCTAGAGGGCAAAACCTTACCAGGATTTAAAGAACTAAACCGTAGAGACGAGGAAAATTAATGGCAATAGCTATTATGTGTTCTGGTGGAGATGCAGCAGGAATGAATCCTGCTATCAAAAAATTTGTAGATTATGCCTTTAAATCAGGAGAAGAACCATTTTTAATTTTTAATGGTTTGGAAGGGTTAATAGATGATGAAATTCGTCTAGCACAACACAAAGATGTAGCAGGAATACTACACCGTGGAGGAACGATTATTCAATCTTCTCGGTCAAAAAGATTTTTTGAGTATGAATATAGAGAAAAAGCATTTCAAAATTTACAAGCTCATAATATTACGGGATTAGTTGTTTTAGGTGGTGATGGATCATTTCGTGCAATGGATAGATTTAGTTCTGAGTTTAAACTCAACTTTGTAGGTATTCCAGCAACTATTGATAATGATATTCATGGTACAGAGTATTGTTTAGGATTTGATACAGCATTAAATGTTATTCGTGATGCTCTTGACAAAATTCGTGATACAGCCTCTTCTTTTAATCGTGCCTTTTTAGTTGAAGTTATGGGTCGTGATTGTGGTCATTTGGCTATTGTCTCAGCTATGACAAGTGGTGCAGAGGTTTGTGTTGTACCAGAAGTAGAGTTTAAGCCAGAAGAATTAGGCAGGCGACTCAAAAAAGAAGTAGACTCTGGACGCTGTTATGCTTTGGCAATAGTTGCAGAAGGAACAAAAAGAACACAAGAAGTCTATGAATGGCTTCAAGAGAGTGTAGGACTAGAAACTAGAGTTAGTATACTAGGTCATATTCAAAGAGGGGGAAACCCAACTGTGCGTGATAGACTAATGGCATTTGACTTTACAATAATAGCCATTGATTACCTACTCTCTTCTGATAACTCTAATAAAGTTGTTGTCTTTCAGCAAGGTGAATTTAAACTTATAGAGATTGAAGAAGTTGTATCTAAAAAATATGAGATACCTAAGCGTTACCTTGACGCAATTAATTTACTTGATTAATTGAGATAAGTATGATCGAAATTACAAAAGAGAGGTACCGTGCATGGGTAGTATTTACATTGCCTGCAAGTATCGGTGAAACTGTAGAATTATCAGGTTCATGGAGTGGATGGAAAAAAGAACCCATGAAACTTAAAAAGAATGGAGAGTTTCGTATTGTAAAAATACTAAAACTCAATAACTCTTATGAATTTGGATATAATATAGATGGAGAGAAATGGATTTCTGATAGTAGCCTAAAACCTATTCAAACAGAATTCAAATCATATAACTCTCTTTTAGAAGTATAATTTTAGAAATAAAAAATTAAAAGGAGTGATAGTAATGGATGTTAATAAACTTAGAAAAGTATGTAGACCTATTAGAATAGTTCTTGGATTGGCTCTTATTGGAACAGGAGTATATTTAGAAAACCCTTGGTTTTATTTAGGTGTTCTTCCTCTTATTGCTGGTTTAGCAAACTTTTGTCCTGCCTGTATTATTACAAAAAAATGTGATGTTGCGTAATATGCAAGTAAAAACTCGTTTTATTCTTCTTATTTTTATATTTACGAGTTTTTCTCAGGCTGCCAATCATAAATGGGTTGCTTTTTTTGCCAAAAATACAGGATATACCGCACAAGCGTATGATAGCCGTGGTGATTGGCGTGAGCTTATGAGTGTAGTACGCAAACGCAAATCTCAGGGATATAATATTAGCTCTTTTGAGTATGGTGGTGGATTATGGTTTATGGTTTTCTCCAAAGGAACTCCGTATAGCAATAGTTACCTAGCAAAAGCCAAAAATTGGGATACTCTTGTTTCTTTGTATGAGTCAAACAAAAAAAATGGTTATAAGATTGTAGATATAGAGTATGGCAATGGCAATTGGGTTGTACTCTTTGGCAAAACTAATACGCAAACTACTCAAACTATAGCCCAAGTAAGAACTTGGGAAGATATTCATGTAATGATACGAGATAAATGGAAAGAAGGCTATGACCTTATAGATATAGAACATGGAAAAGGTAGCTGGACAGCACTCTTTGCCAAAGGTACAGGATATAGCGATCAAAGATTTAGCAATACTAAACAGTTTGCAAAAGTCATGGAAGCTACTGAAAAAAATTGGAAACTTGATAACCGTCTTATTAATCTAGAATATGGTTATGGAAGATGGATTTCTATTTTTGCAAAAAATACAATTTATAAAGAACAAGGTTATATCGCAACAAGAGATTGGTCTGATCTTAATGATGAGATATTGCGTCGTTGGAAAAATGGTTTTTATATTATAAATATTGCAGAGGGTTGGTAAGACCCTTCTGCTTTACTGTAAACCTATCATACTCATAAATCTACCACTACATCCTCCCTCTCTACGATACGAAAAATAACTCTCTACACTACATGCCGTACAGATACCACTCATTTGAATATTCTCTTTTGGTATACCTGAAGCAAGAAGCTGTAGTTGATTTATCAGCCTTAAATCCAAATCATATTTATTTTTTCTTTTATTCAAAGCTTGAGGATATTCAAAAAAGTGTGAAGCTACATCTTCTTCTACCTCATAACAACAGGCACCAATAGCAGGAGCAATACCTACAATTATATCTTTAGGGTTACTATTAAACTTCTTTTGTATCATAGCAATAGTTTTTGAAGCTATTTGCTCCTCTGTACCCCTCCATCCTGCGTGAATGACTCCTACTACCTCTTGACCCCTATCATACAATAAAATAGGCACACAATCAGCTGTAAGCACTGTTAGTATCACGCCTCTTTGTTTTGTAAGTAAAGCATCACAATCTTCTATTGCATCATCCAAACTATTCCAGCCTCTAAAGGCACTCTCTTCTATTATTTTGATAGTACTACTATGTGTTTGATTTGCCACTACAAAGTAATAATCTTTATCTCCAAAACTAGAAGCTAGTTTTTTTCTATTAGAAACAATAGCCTCTTTGTTTTCCTTTGTATGCAGAGCTAAACTAAAGAATAAATTCTCATCTATTGCTTTTTGACTTACTCCATGCACGAGAGAGTTCTCTTGGAGTAGAGACTCAAATTGATATTGTCGCTTCATCTATATTCTCCTTATTATTTGATATAATACCAAAAAAATAAAAGGTGTAAGATAAGATGAGAGAGTGGTTTGAGCATAGTAAAAGTCTATTTAAATATTTTAATTATATATTAATGATCCAAATTATACCTCTATTAGTTATCTCCTCTTTACTGATATATGAGATTAGCCCACATCTATTTCAAAAGCAAATGCTCTACTATACTGTAGCTCTTATTGTGTTTATTATCTCTTGTTTTATCCCTTGGCGTAAGATTCTATGGTGGTTTGTCCCTATATTCTATATCCTTAATCTTTTTTTACTTATTGCTGTAGAGTTTGTAGGTAAAAAAATATTAGGTGCTCAAAGATGGATAGAGATTCCTGGTGTAGGTCTAACTATACAGCCTTCAGAATTTATTAAAGTAAGTGTTTTACTTATGCTAGCGTATATTATTAGTAAAACCCCTCCTCCTATAGAAGGGTATAGTATAGCAAGGTTTATAAAGCTATCTATTATTATTCTTATCCCTTTTATACTTATTGCCAAAGAACCAGATTTAGGGACAGCTTTGGTTTTATTAATCACAGGATATGGAACACTTTTTATTGTTGGTATTAATTGGAAAATTTGGGTTTTTCTTACTGTAGCTTTAGGACTAAGTGCCCCATTACTCTATTCTAATCTTCATGACTATCAAAAAAAGCGTGTTTCTGATTTTGTTGGGAAACCTAGCTACCATGTACAGCAAGCACTTATTGCTATTGGTTCAGGTGGACTCAAAGGCAAAGACAAAGATGATGCAACACAAACACAACTCAAATTCCTTCCTATTTCTTCAAGTGATTTTATTTTTGCTTATTTGGGCGAAAGATTTGGATTTGTAGGGATGATGACTGTACTTGGACTTTACATTTTACTCATTTTTCACCTTATGTACATCACTACACGCAATGCTACAGACTATCTTATCGTCACATTCTCCTCTGGACTCGCATTTTTGTTCTTTATTTACATGGGAGTCAATATTTACATGATTATCGGACTTGCCCCTGTGGTGGGGCTTCCATTGCCAATTTTTAGCCATGGAGGGACCTCTTTTATTATTTTTGCAGTTATTTTCGGTATTTTGCAAAATTTACTTGCTTTTAAAAAAGAATTATTGTATAATTCTGATTCAAAAATAACGATGAAGTCCAAAAAGAAGACATCGCGAAGTTTGAAACCAGCTAAAAATATGGGTCTTTAGCTCAGCTGGTTAGAGCACTCGGCTCATAACCGAGTGGTCCGGGGTTCG
>JADGER010000135.1 GCA_016744315.1 Sulfurovaceae bacterium | reverse complement strand
TGCACTCTCTGGAGCTCTTCCAAATGTAGCAATATAAAGTTTTGTTACATTATCTAACTCTGGTTTCGTCCCTGTCTGCTCTGCATTACCTGTTTGTCTTTCTACAACAATAGGTTCAGAAATAACTTTTTCTTCTTCCTCTTCTTCTTCAGGTTGAGTAGGTGGTGTATATGTTGAACCTCCACCAGTAGATGGAGGGGTTACAGTAGGTGCAACAACCACAACACTCCCATTAATAACACTTTCAACTACACTACCTGTACCATTGGCATTGCTAGGAATAACAGCAAAGCTCATATATTTACCTGTATCTGCTGATGTCAAGGGATAAGTATTACTACTCCCTGTTCCAACAATCTTCTTGTTTGTTCCACTCGCATTATCAGAACGATACCATACAAAGCTCGTACCTGATTCAGCATCACCATCTGCATCTGCATAGGTATAAGACCCTGTAAGTGTTTGTCCTACTTCAACTGTGCCTGTCAATATGACGGATGAGGCAGTTGGCGGGTTATCTGAAATCACTACTCTCGTACCAGTACCATTATCAACCACTTCTGTAGCACCCATCTGTGTTTTTGTAGCATCAAGAGTCAAATCTGTATCTCCATCTAAACTCAATATATAAGTAGAATTATCAGTAAGATTGGCAGTATCATTAAAGTATCCATTAATGGTATAAGTTTCAGATGTAATATCTGCTACAGAAATAGCTAGACCACTAAACGAAAGGGTATTTGCTCCACTATCATAAACGCCTACGACATTAGAGGCATCTGCTCCATTGAGTCTCCAAGTTACTTTAGAAAAATCCCCAGTTCCTGAAGTGTGTATCACTATCTGAGTAACATCTGTACTCTTTTTGTCTGCAACGATACCGTCACCTATAGTAAAGTCAAATAAATCTACTGCTTCTCCTATAGTATCAGCTACTGATGATAAACTGATAGGTTCTACTACTCCTGTTCCTGCTGTTACAGTTGCTATAGGCACTCCAATAGAAAATGAAAATGTAGTTTTATATATAGTAGTATCATCAAATGTTGAATCCCATGTAACACTATATACTCCATCTGCAAGATTATTGGGAATTTCCAACTGCCAAGTTCCATCCTCTGGCTCATACTCCATACTTTGCGTAAATTTAGTTCCTCCAGTAGAAATTTTGAATAATTGTGAATTAGAAATATTATAAACAAATAAAGCAGATGAATCAGTAATTACTACACTTTGATTACCTATAATAACAGTTGTTCCTCTTGGAAATGGTGTTGATGTTCCCTCAATTAGAAAGGGAATATCTTCTGCAAAAAGATTTTGGCTACTTAACCCCAACAAGAGGATAAAAACCCCTTTTAATAGTTGTTTTAACATAATATAACTCCTTTTTTTGTTTTCATATAAATACTATTTTCATAGTACGGTGCTAGTAAAATTGCTTTTACGGTCTGTTTTATTTTCATACTCTTCCTTTATTTTAAATCTAAAAAAAGTATACCAAATCAAAATAGCAAAGTAGTATCAAGGTAAAAATTCTTTTGCTACTCTGTTGCCACTCTGATATGTTATGATGTTAAATCAGAAAAAAAATTATAAATTTAGGGCTAAAAATGAATGAAGAAAAACTCAACAGATTAAAGAACTTTACACTTTTACTTGTAGATGATGAAGAGGCGTTATTGGATAAACTCCATACAGTCTTATCCATATTTTTTAAAGAAGTTATACTGGCAAAAGATGGTCAAGAAGCCCTTGATATTTATCATACGCAAAATATAGATATGGTGATTAGTGATTACGCTATGCCCGTGCTTGATGGCTATGGATTGTGTAAAGCCATACGCCAAGAAGACAAGTATATTCCTCTTGTGATTATGAGTAATTATTCTGACAAAGAAAAGCTACTGAGCGTTATACCTCTAGCACTAGCACAGTATCTTATTAAGCCTATAGATTATGCCTCACTTACTGCTACTTTACTTTCTATGATTGAACAAATTGAAGTTAATGGCTTGGATATTATTGTGATTAATAACTTTATTTCCTATAATAGATTTAATAAAATATTGATAGATCAAGGAGAAGAAATTAATCTTTCGAGCAATGAAATTAGCCTACTTGAACTCTTTATTATGAAGAATAATCAAATTGTCACAATGGAAGAGATTAACCTTTGTCTTAACTCTCTTGAAATGAAAAGTAAACAAGCTGTAAAAAGTCTTATCTATCGTTTACGCAAAAAAGTAGGTAAAGATGTTATTTTGAATATTCCTGCCTATGGATATATGTTTAAAGTCTAGGAGAAAATTATTTTTAAAATTTTTATTTTATTGATGTTCCCATGGATGCTCTTTGCTTCTGATATTTTGATGCTCAAAGAAGATGTCAAAACAGTCAATTCATCTTCTTTTACCTATTTTGTGCAAGATAAAAACTCAAAATTGAATGCTAATGATATTCTCAATTCCTCTACGCTTCAACGCTCTACAAAAGATGGGAATCAAGGTAATAAACAAGGTCCTTTTTGGTCTAAGTTAAAGCTTAAAAATGATTCAAACAAAAGTCGTACACTTATCTTATACAATCCTCTTGCAGGAACAAATTATATAGATGTGTATCTTTATAAAAAAAGTATTTTAAAAAAGAGTATTTTACTAGGTGATATGCGTGAGCAGAAAAATAGGATTTTTATTAATCGGTTCTCAGCATTTGAGCTTTTACTTGCTCCAAACGAGCAGATAACGATTATTTCTAAATTAGATAACTTTAGTCTTGTATATATAGGATGGATAATAAAGGATAGTAAGGTATTTATTGAAGATGAATCCAAGTTTTTAACACTTTTTTCTTTGGTAGCAGGTATATTTATTTTTTTTATTCTTACCTCCTTTGTCTATTATCTCTTTCATAAAGAAATTACTTACTTAATCATCTCTATTTACATAATAATCTCATTTTTATATCAATTCTCAGTACAAGGTATTTTTTATAGTTTGGATATAGGAATAAACTTAAAGTTTAATACCTTTATCCCATGGGCTGGTTCTCAATTAGGTGCTATTTTACTTTTACTTTTTTCTTATTACTTTTTTGATATGAAAGAAAAATATAAGAAATCAACTTATGTTTTTAACTTCTTAATTTTTCTAAATATACTCCTTATATTAGCTACTATTTATGCTTTACTTATAGAAGAAAAATATTTTCTTCCATTAACACCTTTATTCGGATTTTTATATACGGTTACTATTCTTTTTATGATAACAATAGGATTTTATATAAAAGAAATAGGGTATCAATATTATATTATCGGACAAGTTTTTATGTTCTTCGCATTGATTATTCATGGACTGGCTTTATTTAATATTATTGAATTTCATGCTTTTTATCGTTATATTGTCACACTATCCGTACTCATAGATATTATTTTACTCTTTCTTGCACAATCACTCAAAACTAAAAGAGATCTTAACAAACTTTATCAAGCCAAAATAATGCTTATGGAACAGTCTCGTTTTGCTTCTATGGGACAAGCGATAGGGCATATTACTCATCAATGGAAACATCCTCTTACACTTATGGGGACTTCTGTCTCACTTTTAGAAACTGTACTACGGCACGATAAAAAGAATACAATCATGCACCTTGAAAAAGAGTTACCAAGTATGACGCACTCCATAGAACACATGAAAAAAACTATGATAGAACTCTCTAACTATTATTCTGGAAAGCTTGAACGAATTGCTTTTTCACCTAGAGAAACTATAAACAATAGCATTGCATTATTGTCTGCCAAAAGTACTCTTAAAAATGCCAAAATAACGATGGATATTCCCAAAGATTTAGAAATAATCAATTATGAACATATTTTCTCAAATATTATTATTGTACTTATTGATAACTCTTTAGATGCGTTTAACTATCAAAATGACAATCAAATACATATCTCTATTATCAGTGATGGAAAGAACAATATCCTTATTTATAAAGACAATGCAGGAGGGATTAAAATTGAACCCATTGAAAAAGTCTTTGATTATTTTGTAAGTTCCAAAGGAGAATCACAAGGACATGGTATTGGACTTGCTATGGTCAAAATGCTAGTAGAAGAGCGATTGGATGGAAAGATTCGTGTAAATAATAGTGAAGATGGGGTGGTGTTTGAGATATTTTTTAAGAAGTAGATAGAGTTTAGTTATAATTCTAAATATAATAAGGAACAAAAAGACCTAAACAACCAAAGGCTCTAGGGCTGAAAAGATACTCTGCAATGCTATAAAATTAAAAATTTATCATAGCCACTTTTTGATAAATTCTAGCAGAAATGGAAAGAGACTATACTTATAGTCTCTTAGTTTTTATGGTGTTACATCATCTATAACTTTCTTAGCCATATCAAGATTTTGAACACCACTTTTTACAAAATTAACTCCTGCTATAGTCTGTTTCTCTAGCATTAAAGCATCCTCACCTATTCCTCCATTAATAACAGCCAAGATAAATAAACCTTTTTCAACTTTGCCACTCTCTAACTCTTCTAGCCAATAATCCCCACCCTCTTGGTCTGGGTCTCTATCATAGACATGATTGTAAGTAGATACAATAAAATCATAATTGCTATATCCTTCAGGATACTTTTCTTTTGTCTCTTCTTGGTCAAAAAAGCTTCGTGCAATATCTTCTAAATTTAGTTTAGATTCATACAACCAATACACACTCCCTGCACTCTCTGGAGCTCTTCCAAATGTAGCAATATAAAGTTTTGTTACATTATCTAACTCTGGTTTCGTCCCTGTCTGCTCTGCATTACCTGTTTGTCTTTCTACAACAATAGGTTCAGTAATAGGTTGCACAACAACTTTTTCTTCTTCCTCTTCCTCTTCTTCTTCAGGTTCAGGAGTTGGAGTAGTAGGTGTAGATGTTGAACCTCCACCAGTAGATGGAGGGGTTACAGTAGGAGCTGTATCATTATCTATTATATTAGCTGTAGCTACAGAAGTACTTATAGATCCTTCTGAAGCACCAGAAATAGTAGCTATTGCTGTCTCTGTTCCTTCAACTAATGTATCAGTTGTAGTAAGCAAAGTAATAGTAGCTGTTGCACTTCCATTAGGAATATTAAATATAGTAGCACCTGTTGCATAATCAGTACCATTTGTTGCTGTTCCTGTATAGGCTATATTTCCTGTGATTGCTGAACCACTATCATTTTGTGGTGTGACTGTTACAGTAAATACAGTGTTTGTTGTATCCTCTGCACCATCTGTTGTTTTGGCTATTGCTAAAGAGTAACTTTCATCATCAGTAATATTAGCACTTACAGAAGCAGTACCTATAGAACCTATTGATGGGCTAGAGATAGTAGCACTAATAGTTTCTATTCCCTCTACCAAAGTATCCTCTGTTATATCTAAAGTAATAACTGCTGTGGAACTTCCACTAGCTATACTAAATGAAGTAGCACCTGTTGCATAATCAGTACCATTTGTCGCTGTTCCTGTATAGGCTATATTTCCTGTGATTGCTGAACCAGTTGTATTAGCAGGAGCAACTCTCACTGTGAAGACTGCGTCAGTTGGACTTCCTGTATTATTTTCTAATGCATCTGTGGTTTTTTCTATTGAGATTGAGTAACTGTCATTATCTATTATATTAGCTGTAGCTACAGAAGTACTTATAGATCCTTCTGAAGCACCAGAAATAGTAGCTATTGCTGTCTCTGTTCCTTCAACTAATGTATCAGTTGTAGTAAGCAAAGTAATAGTAGCTGTTGCACTTCCATTAGGAATATTAAATATAGTAGCACCTGTTGCATAATCAGTACCATTTGTTGCTGTTCCTGTATAGGCTATATTTCCTGTGATTGCTGAACCACTATCATTTTGTGGTGTGACTGTTACAGTAAATACAGTGTTTGTTGTATCCTCTGCACCATCTGTTGTTTTGGCTATTGCTAAAGAGTAACTTTCATCATCAGTAATATTAGCACTTACAGAAGCAGTACCTATAGAACCTATTGATGGGCTAGAGATAGTAGCACTAATAGTTTCTATTCCCTCTACCAAAGTATCCTCTGTTATATCTAAAGTAATAACTGCTGTGGAACTTCCACTAGCTATACTAAATGAAGTAGCACCTGTTGCATAATCAGTACCATTTGTCGCTGTTCCTGTATAGGCTATATTTCCTGTGATTGCTGAACCAGTTGTATTAGCAGGAGCAACTCTCACTGTGAAGACTGCGTCAGTTGGACTTCCTGTATTATTTTCTAATGCATCTGTGGTTTTTTCTATTGAGATTGAGTAACTGTCATTATCTATTATATTAGCTGTAGCTACAGAAGTACTTATAGATCCTTCTGAAGCACCAGAAATAGTAGCTATTGCTGTCTCTGTTCCTTCAACTAATGTATCCGTTGTAGTCGTCAAAGTAATAGTAGCTGTTGAACTTCCATTAGGAATATTAAATATAGTGGCACCTGTTGCATAATCAGTCCCATTTGTTGCTGTTCCTGAATAGGCTATATTTCCTGTGATTGCTGAACCACTATTATTTTGTGGTGTGACTGTGACCGTAAATACAGTGTTTGTTGTATCCTCTGCTCCATCTGTTGTTTTAGCTATTGCTAAAGAGTAACTATCATCATCAGTCATATTAGCACTCACAGAAGCAGTACCTATAGAACCTATTGATGGGTTAGATATTATAGGAGTAATTGTCTCTATTCCCTCTACTAAAGTATCTTCTGTTGTATCTAAAGTAATAACTGCTGTGGAACTTCCACTAGCTATACTAAATGAAGTAGCACCTGTTGCATAATCAGTACCATTTGTCGCTGTTCCTGTATAGG
>JADGER010000134.1 GCA_016744315.1 Sulfurovaceae bacterium | reverse complement strand
GAACTATGTTGGATAATCTTTCCGAAACCTTGTTTTCTCATAATAGGGAGTATTTGTCGTGTACATTCATGCAATCCAAATACATTTGTTTCAAACTGCTCTTTAAGCACAGCAGTTGTTATATCTTCTATAGCTCCTGGTTGCCCAAATCCTGCATTATTAAACCACACATCAATAGCATCCTCTTTTTGCATCACAGTAGCTATAACTTGGCTAATATCTTGGGAGTTTCTAACATCAAGTATCATAGCATGTTCAAATCCAAGCTCTTTGAGCATTGTGACATCTTTGGGGTCTCTAGCAGTGGGATAAACCCTAATATTTTGTTCTTTAAGATATTTTGCTGTAGCTAAACCAATACCTGTGCTACATCCTGTAATTACGATAGTACTCATTATAAACATTCCTTGATATAAAGCTTCTCTACTTTGCTTCTAGCCCAAGGAGTTTTTCGCAAAAATGTTAGGCATGATTTGATAGATGGATTAGAGAAAAAGCAGTTAATATTTATTCTGTTACTTAACTCTTCCCAACCAAGTTTTTCTACGAGAGAATCTAACATATCTACGAGTTTTATACCATGGAGGGGATTATTTGAATGTTCTGGGTTCATCTATTGTATTCCTTAAAAGAGAGTAATGTAGTATATGCAAATAATGCCAAAAAGAACTTTACAGCACTCTTAAAGTACAAATTGATTTTAAAAAGAGATTTTTTATCAAAGAGGAGTATAATACATAAATAATAAAAAATATAAGAAAATTTAAGGAGCTGTATTATGCAAGCTGAACCAATGTTAAGGGTAACTTATGAGAAATTATCATTAGAATTAGATTATCTCAAAAATAAAGAACGAGCTATTATTGCCAAAATTATTGATGAGGCCAGAGAACTAGGTGATTTAAAAGAAAATGCAGAGTATCACGCAGCCAAAGATAAACAAGGATTAATGGAAGCACGGATTAATGAAGTAGGGGATCTAGTAGGAAGAGCTCAGGTGGTAGACCCATCTAAGTTAGCACATCAAAGAGTTAGTTTTGGTTCTACTGTAACACTTACAGATGTTGGAACGGATGAAGAGTTAACTTATACTATAGTTGGAGGGCAAGAGTCTAATCCTGATAAAGGACTTATCTCTATACAATCACCATTAGCGCGTGCATTAGTAGGTAAAGAAGAGGGTGATGCAGTTCAGGCTAATTTACCAGCTGGTAAAAAGAACTTCGATATAGAAGAGGTATTTTATAAAGAGATAGTTCTATGATAAAAGTAGGTATTATAGGAGCAAGTGGATATACAGGCTTAGAGCTTGTTAAAATGCTTATTAATCATAATGGATTTGAACTCTCTTACCTAGCAACAACCTCAGGAGATACGCTTATAGAGCAGTTACATCCATCACTTGTGGGTGTAATTTCTGCTCCTGTTGAGAAAGTAGATATTGCCACTGTAGTTTCTTCTTGTGAATTAGTATTTTTGGCATTGCCTCATAAAGCCTCTATGGGACTTGCCAAAGAGTTGCTAGAATATGGAATAAAAGTAGTAGATCTTTCTGCTGATTATCGTTTGGATTTAGAAACATACCAAGCTCACTATTGTGAGCATGAAGATAAAGAGCATTTAGATATGGCTGTATATGGTCTTATTGAGTTGTATAAAGAAGAGATCAAAAAAGCATCTCTTGTGGCTGGGCCGGGGTGTTATCCTACGGCTACACTTTTGGGAATTTTGCCTTTTATTCCTTATATGCAAGCAGATTCACCACTTTTTGTAGATGCTAAGTCAGGTGTAAGTGGAGCAGGGAAAAAACTTTCTGAGACAGCTCATTTTGTGACTGTCAATGATAATATTTTTGCCTATAATCCGCTAAAACATCGTCATGCTCCTGAGATTAGTGAAAAGATAGAAAAAATTTGTGGTGTAAAGATGAGCGTTAATTTTGTGCCTCATCTTATTCCTGCTACGCGTGGGGAGTTGGTGAGTGTATATGGTACGCTCAAAGAAGAGTTTTTGGATATAGACCCACTACAAATTCTGCAAGAGTATTATAAAGATGATAAATTTATTCGTATTAGAACAAAGCCTGTAGATATAAAAAGCACAGCAGGCACACACTTTTGTGATATATTTGCTATGACAAATGGGAATGCACTCTTTGTAAACTCTGCTATAGATAATCTTTTACGAGGAGCAAGTTCACAAGCACTTGTTGCTGCAAACTTGATGTGTGGCTATGATGAAGGCTTGGGTATACCAGTAATTTCATATATTCCCTAAGAGTTTACTTTTGTAAACTCTTTGCATTTTTGATAAAGGCTCTATGCTTTTTGTAGTTTGTGCTAAAGTCATGGACTCCCTTGGCATTTTTCATAAAATAGAGATACTTCGTTTTTGCTGGTTTAATAGCTGATTTGATCGCATGAATGGATACTGCACAGATAGGATAAGGTGGAAGACCTCTATATTTATAGGTATTAAAATGGCTCGTATCATTTTTGATTCTATGAGGAGTAACTTTGGTATGGGAGTATTTACCATAATTAAGTGTTCCATCCATCTGAAGTCGCATATTCTTTTGAAGCCTATTATAAATAACCGAAGAGACTAAAGGCATTTCTTGATTATTTGCTGCTTCTTTTTGGATAATGGATGCTATAGTTAGTATTCTATTCCATTGTTTTATTTTGTAATTCCCATATACTTTTTTAGAAAATTTTTCATATTTTTTATTTGTTTGATTTGTCAGAAAAGAAATAAGATTTTTTTCATTAATGCCAAGAGGTACGCTATATGTATCTGCATATATTCCTGCTTCTTTATAAGGAGAGAGTAAAGTAATATTCTCTTGGAGTTTGGAATTATCAAGAGAAAGCTTTTTTGCAATATCCTTAAAGAATATATGTGTTGTTTCTCCTGGTATAAGAGTTATGGTTTGCATCTTTGCTTTTGCTGTGACTAGTTTATATAAAAAATCTATACGGTTTAAATTACTTTGCTCAATGGATATCCATCCTGATTGTGGTTTCCCCAATAAAACCAAAATATATTTATCAATTGGACTGAGCATAAAGCCCTTTTTACTCAGATGTGTTATAATGCTACCAACTGATCCTTGGGGTATAAAGAGTGTTTTTGTAGTCTTTATAGGAATGCTAGTATAGAAAATAAAAGAGATAAGCATGAGTAAAATGATACTTGCTACCCACTCAACAATTCGGAATATTCTTCTAATTTTTTTCATCATTATTACTACTTTGTTTCTTTTTTTAAAGGGAGGATTTTGGATTGATAATCTAAAAATAGGCTCTTTTTATGTAGAAAAATTATATCTAAAACTTGATAAGAAACTTATCATTAGTGTAGACAAGGTAATAATTCCCAAAAAAAATAGAAATACACCTTTGCCTAACTTGGAAAAGACTTTAAGTAAAGTCAAAAAGATTCTTCGTTATTTTCAATCTATAGAGCTTAAAGAAGTAGAGTTTAAAAATAATAAGTACCAACTCTTGTATACAAATAAAGTTCTTTATATGACAAATAATGAGTTTGAGATGGCAGCTATGAATGTGGACTATCTGGGTGATACACTTAATGCTCGTATTGAATTAATATATCTCAAAAAGTATGATATTCGTTTGAGTGGAGATTTAAGTTATGATATAAGGCATGATAGGGTTTTGATAGAAGGGAAAGCTTTTTACAAAGATATTGATAGCACTTTTATCCTAAACAAAAAACAAGACCATCTCTATTATGTGCTAAAAAGCAAAGAGTTCACAGAGTTTAAATCTATGGTAGACCAGTTTAATCTTCCTCCCAAAATTAATAAATGGGCTACAGAGTACCTTAAAGCCAAAAGTTATAAAATAGATTCTCTTCAAGGTGTTGCTAGTATTAATAAAAGAGGTGTAACCCTTATTCCAAAAACAATTAAAGCAAAATTATCTACCAAAGATGTAAGTGTTATTTTTCATCCAACACTAGACCCTGTACGAGCGAAAGCGATGGTAATATCTTTTGATGATTCCTTAGATTTTAACATTACAAAACCCTATTTTTTAGATCGTTCACTTGAAGGAAGTAAAGTTTCTATAGAAGGATTATTGCAAAAAAAAGCTATCTTAAAATTAGACCTCACTGTAAAAACACTTTATGATACAGCAGTAAATAAAATTTTAAAAGCGTATAAAATTACTATTCCTATTATACAAACAAGTGGAATGGCAGAGGCAAAATTGCTTATAGATATAGTATTAAAGACAAAAAAAGTAAAAGTTGATGCAAGTATAAAACTCAATAAATCTAAAATAAAAATAGGAAATATCCCTCTTTCTATTAAAAAAGGCACTATTAAACTAAAAGAAAAAAATGTGAAGCTCTCGAATTTTATTCTCTATAGTAGTTGGTATGAACTAGCACTCAATGGAGACATTAATATAAAAAAGCGAAAAATAAAGCTTTTACTTGATATTAAAAATCTTAAATTTGGGAAAAAAGATAGAGATTACTTTGTGATAAAAGATAGTATACAACCACTACTTATTGACTACTCTAATAATATTAAATTTACTCTACCCAAACTCAATAGTGGTGTTAAAATGTTTACAAAAGATAGTATAGTTGTTATGGATATTCCAGATATAAACAAAATAAAACCCTATCTTACAAATATACCTATGAATATTGATGGTGGAAATATAAAAATAAAAACAAAAGATTTTTTAAAATATACTTTTACTGGAGTAATAGATAATAAAGAGTGTTTTTTTTATGAAAATAATAGTACTTGTTTAACTGTTTTACCAATGAAGGGAACATTTTCAGATAAAGGATTAGAGTTACATGCTTTTGATAAACGGCTCTTTTATAACTCTAATACTTCTACTATCAAGGTTAAAGAGCTTCATCTTGATTTATTAAAGCTTCTTGAAAATAAAAAAAAGAAAATGAAGGAAAAAGCCAAAAAAGATACTTTATCCAAAATTTTTATTCGAGGAAAAAATAGTATTATAGGCTATAAAAGTCATCAACTTCTAACAGATAAATACGATATTAACCTAAGTTCAAAGGGTGATTTCTCTTTTTTGGGAGTATTAGGTCATGATAGAGTAATGGTAACTCAAAATGAAAATTATATGAGTATTAAAGCTACTAAAGTAACAGATAAAATGTTGCATCCACTCATCAATTTTACAGGCTTACAAAAGGGTAAATACTCTATGAAGATTCTCAAAAATAAAGAAGGTGTGTCTACAGGTGAGATTAATATCTATGGAGGGGTGATGCGTGATTTTAAAACATATAATAATATTATGGCTTTTATTAATACTATTCCTTCTCTTGCTACACTTAATAAACCAGGGTTTAGTAACAAAGGTTTTGATATAAAAAAAGGAACTATCAAGTTTCGATTAGATAAAAATATACTTACACTTGATTCTATTCTTATAGAAGGACTCTCTTCTAGTATCTCAGGGAGTGGAGTGGTAAATATAGCGACTAAGACGCTTCAAGTAGATGTTTTGATAATGACAGCGAGAGAAGTAGGGAAAATTATAGGGGCAATCCCTATTGTCGGATATATACTTATGGGTGATAACAAGAGTGTAACCGTAGGACTCAAAGTCACAGGTACACTTAATAAACCTATTGTCAAAAATAGTGCTATTAAAGATACGCTTCTTGTGCCTCTTGAAATACTCAAAAGAACACTTACCACACCAGAATATATCTATAAAAAGCAAAAAGAAAAAGCCAAAATGAAAGAAGAAGAGCTAGATCTTTTCTAATTCTTCTTATTCATTTCTGAGTACTCTTAGTGGGTCTGTTTGTGATGCTTTTCTTGCAGGATACAAAGATGATAAGAGTATAATAATAGAAGTTCCTACAATAATAAAACTAAAATCACTCAAAGTTAATTCCACAGGTAATTTACTTGTGCCATAGACATCAGCAGGTAAAGAGATAATATCAAATGTTTTGAGTACCCATATTCCTAGTAGACCTAGGAATGTCCCTATAATGATTCCTGCTGAACCAATAATAAGACCCAAGCGAAAGAAAATTTGTTTTATCTCTATTTTTGTAGCACCCAGAGTTCGTAGAAGTGCTATCTCACTACGCCTACTCATTACAGTCATAAGTAATGAAGAGATAATATTAAGAGAGGCTACAAGGATAATAAGAAGTAAAACCAAAAAAAGTGCCTTTTTTTCCATTTCCATAGCTGCAAAGAAACTTCCATTTTGTTGCCACCATCCTTCTATCATTACACTCTCTGGAAGTACTTTTTGGATGGCTTCTATCTCTTTGATAGGATTATCACTATGGATATGTATCCCATCATACACTCCTTTAGTCCTTTTGAGTAACTTCTCAAATGCTTCAAGGGTTGTATAAATAATAGCTTTATCATATGCTTGTAATCCAGAATCAAAGATACCATCCACTAGCATCTTTTTTTGCAGAGGCATAGTCCCAAAACCTATGGCTTGTTGTTCTGAAAAATAGAGAGTTAATTTCTCTTTTGTATTGATATTCATCTCCTCAGCTAATCCATCACCAACAATAATACTAAACTTACTTTCTACCAAAGAGGGAGATGCTTTTTGAAATACAGGATTAAGAGAACTCTCTTTGGCAAAATCTACACCAAAAAGCATACTACCCTGAATAAAACCATCATTTTTTGTAATAACTTGAGTTGTATAATAAGGGCTAAATTTGAGTTTGGGGAATTGAGTTTTGAGCTTGTTTATAAGTGTATCATCTGTAGCATTTTGTTGCATAGGAATAATAGTAAGTGGATAATTCATCACAAAAAGTCGCTCTTTGAACTCTTTTTGTGTTCCGTTCATTATTCCCATAACAACC
>JADGER010000269.1 GCA_016744315.1 Sulfurovaceae bacterium | reverse complement strand
TCAAAGCTGGAATAGTGGCTCAGAAATCTTATTACAATATACCGATAATGAAGCTATAGGACAACATATATCCAAAATATATCCAGATGATGACTTAGAGCTATTATCACAAAATATTAAACTTCTTATCAAACAAGGAGAGTACCACTCTATAGTAAGATTAGTGAAAAAATCTCAAGAAATTATATATGCTGATTTATCTCTTTCATTATTACGAGACCAAAAGGGTGAAACTATAGGGATGATTGGCTATGCTCAGGATATAACTCAACGCAAAGAAGCAGAAGAAGCATTGAAAGAACAAAAGAATATATTATATAATCAAGCCCATCATGATAAGCTCACAGGACTTCCTAATCGTCTATTATTTCATAAAAATCTCTCTCAGACTATTAAAGATTCCAAAGAACACAACAAAGAAATGGCTCTACTCTTTATAGACTTAGACTACTTCAAAGAAATAAATGATTCCCTAGGTCATAAAGTAGGTGATGAAGTTTTGAAAGAAGTCACAAAAAGACTTAATCAAACTATAAGTACTCAGGATACTCTCTCTCGATTAGGTAGTGATGAATTTACAATTGTAATACAAGAACTCAAAGACAAAAAATATATCTCTACACTCTCAAAAGAGATTCTTAATATACTCTCTTTACCTATTAATATTGATAATAATATGCTCTATATCTCATGTAGTATAGGTATTAGTCTCTATCCCCAAGATGCAAACTATTCTCAGGATTTGATTAAATTTGCTGATACAGCTATGTACAAAGCAAAAAGTGTTGGACGCAATAATTTTAAATTTTATAATAAAGATCTGACAAAAATAGCCTATCAAAAAATTATAATGGAAGCGAGTATTAGAAAAGGTGTAAAGAATGAAGAGTTTGTTCCTTATTATCAACCACAATTTAATGGATATACTCAAAAAATTGTAGGAATAGAAGTTTTGGCCAGATGGAATCACCCAGAGATGGGATTACTCTCTCCTGATGCATTTATTTCTATAGCTGAATCTACAGGATTTATTGTTGAGCTTGATAAGTTTATTATGAAGAGTGCTATGAAACAGATAGTCAAATGGCATAAACAAGGATTTAATCCAAGCCCAGTAGCATTAAATCTTGCTATTAAATATCTTGAAAAGAAAGATTTTATTGAAACTTTTATGCAATTATTAGAAGAAACAAACTGTAAAATAGAGTGGATTGAATTAGAGATTACAGAAGGTCATATTATGACTAATCCACAAAAAAGTATAAAAACTCTTCAAAAACTCAATGATATAGGTATTAAATTAGCTATTGATGATTTTGGTGTAGGCTACTCTTCTTTGTCGTATATAAAAAGGCTCCCTATATACAAACTAAAAATTGATCAATCTTTTATAAAAGAACTTCCATATAACAATGAAGATGTAGCTATTACAAAAGCAATTATTACTATAGCCAAAAGTCTTAACCTTACAATTCTTGCAGAGGGTGTTAATACCAAAGAACAAGAAGAATTTTTACTAGAGAATGGTTGTGCAAATATCCAAGGATACCTCTATAGCAAAGCACTCCCAGCAGAAGAGATGCAAGAGCTTTTAAAAGAATCTCTCCTATAGATTAGAGATTATCTCTCCATTTTGGATGATGAAAATGCAATTGATGGTCACAAGATTTGGATACAACAGACTTATCAAAAGTCATAGTTCCTATCTCTTGCCAATTTTTTCTTTTATTTTCTATCTTATTTGCTACAAA
>JADGER010000268.1 GCA_016744315.1 Sulfurovaceae bacterium | reverse complement strand
TGTAAATGTATTTTTTTTCATGAGTTCACCTATATTTGAGAATAGAAATATTTTAGTTACTTCTTGCTTACTCTTGCGTTAAAAGTGCTAATTAAAGCTAAAAACTTTGGATTTATCATAAATTATATAATCAAGAGTAAGATAATACCTAATATAATTCTATATATACCAAAAGCTACAAAAGTAAATCGTTGTAAAAAAGCAAGGAAGAGTTTGATAGTGATGTATGCCACCACAAAAGCTACAATAAATCCTATAATAAATGCCATCCAATTAGCATCTGCAAACTCTTTGTAGTGTTTGAGCAAATCATACGCACTTACTGCTCCCATCACAGGAATAGCAAGTAAAAATGAAAACTCAGCACTACTTTTTCTATCCATACCTGTAAGCATACCACCAATAATAGTTGCACCTGCACGACTTGTTCCCGGAATAAGAGAAAAAACTTGTGCAATACCTATCCATAACGCTTGGCTATAGCTAACTTCTTCTACATTAGTGGTATGGCTTTGGTCTTCTTTATAAAATTTTTCAACAATCAAAAAGATAAATCCGCCAATTATAAACATAATAGCAACTATCTCTACAGAAAAAAGGGCTTTAATAGAGTCTTTAAATATAAATCCAATAATAGCAAGTGGAAGAAAAGCTACAAGTAGTTTTTCCCATAACTCTATTTTAGAAAGAGAAATTTTATCACGGTAAATAAGCATCACAGCAAGAATAGCTGCAAATTGAATAATCACCTGATATGCTTTAATTAGTTCACTCTCTTGTAGCCCAAAAAAGTTACTTGCAATAATCATATGTCCCGTAGATGAGATGGGTAAAAACTCTGTAAAACCTTCTATAATTCCAATAATTATAGCCTGAAAAATATCCATTGTGTTCCTTATATCATAGTATTAAAATAACTACTATCTTTTTGTAGTAATGATTGTGGTGTTCCACTATCAACAAGCTTGCCATTTTCTAAAACAAATATTAATTGGGCATTTTTAATTGTGCTGAGTCTGTGTGCAATAGTAATAACGGTTTTGGGTGCTAGAAACTGCTCTAATGCCTTAAATAATTTGAGTTCTGTATGCACATCAAGAGCAGAGGTAGACTCATCAAAAATTACTATTTTTGGGTTGCTTAAAACCATTCTAGCAATTGCTACTCTTTGGCGTTGTCCTCCACTTAGTTTGATACCATCTTTTCCTACTATTGTTTCTAGTCCATCTTCCAAATACGCTATTACTTCATCTAATTGAGCAATAGAGATAGCATTGTTAATAGTTGCATCACTATACTCTTCTCCTAAAGTGATATTAAATTTCATACTATCATTAAAGAGTTTAGGGTGCTGGAGGATAAGATGAATATTATCTCTCAGGGTTGCCATTTCTATTGTGTCGTGATCGGTATTATTATAAAGTATTTTCCCTTCTTTGCTAGGATAAAAACCTACTAATATATTGGCAAGAGTTGTTTTACCACTTCCACTTGCACCTACTAATGCCACATGAGAACCTTGTGGAATGGTTAGAGAAATATCTTTGAGTATAGGTTTGTCTTTAAAGTATGAAAAGTTTAGATTTTCTATCTCTATGCTTACACTTCGTTGCTTTTGAAAAGGATCAATAGGGTCTAAAATAGTGGGTTCTTGTTCCATCTCAAAAAGAGTATTTATGCGTTCGCATGAGGCTTTGGCATTGGCTAAGGCATATTGAAAATTAATAATATCCTGAGTAGGAGTCATCATAACCCA
>JADGER010000133.1 GCA_016744315.1 Sulfurovaceae bacterium | reverse complement strand
TTTTGGCTTATGCCTGAAGGAATATCACAGGCTATTTTAAAACCCTTAAGATGATTGATTTTTTGGATAATATCTTCTGTAGCACTATCAAGCTTACGAGTTAGTCCAGCCCCAAAGAGGGCATCAACAATAATATCAGATTCTATAAGAGTATCTATGGTCTCAATACCTAGCTGTTGTACTCTTTTGTATTGATTTTTTGCCATATTGGATTTGACTCCAAAAGGCAAAAAGAGTTTTACTTGATAGTACCCAAAAAGTAATCGAGCCAATGCAATCCCATCTGCTCCATTATTTCCCACTCCTGCTACAATAAGTACTGAAGATTCTTGTGGAAAATTGGCTTTGATATAGTTTGCCATACCCAAACTTGCATGTTCCATAAGAATATCTTCTGTAAGACTATACTCTTGATAGCATCTTTGGTCTAAATGGTAGCAGGACTCATAAAGGTTTTGCACTGTTACTCCTTTTTATTTTTTACTTTTGGGTGCTTTGAGAACTACAAAGAAAACTACCAAAATAAGAGCATACACTACATAAGTGATAAGTTCATCTCCTGATGATTGCATTATTTTACCTCCATAAGAGTTTGAGATGTTTCTATAGAACCATCTTTTTTAATAAGTTTTGTATATTTTGCCATATTGCTAATAACAATAGGTGTAACTATTTCTTTGCCTAAGGCTTGTATCTTTTTGAGGTCTGCTTTGATAATGGGGTCTCCTGCTTTGAGCATAGTACCCTCTGTGGCAAGTGCTTCAAACCCATCTCCTGCTAGTTCTACTGTATCTATACCTATATGAATAATCACCTCAACACCACTACTATGTTGTAAAGAGTAGGCATGGAGTGTGGGAAATAGCTTAGTTAGTTTCCCATCAAAAGGAGCTACAAAAGTCTCTTGGCTTGGGATAATAGCTATGCCATCTCCAACCATTTTTTGTGAAAAGACAGCATCATTAACTTCTTCTAGTGGAATAACTTTTCCTGATACAGGTGCTAAAACTTCTATAGATTTTGCTTTAAATAGTCCAAACATATATATCCTTGTTTTTAGATATTATACTTTATTTTACCATCAATATAAACGCTATAAAGAGTAATATCACTATCAAATAAGACTATATTTGCATCTTTTCCTCTGCTAAGTTCTCCTATAGGGAGACCTAATTTAGAAGCAGGAGCTGTAGTAACCATAGCAATGGCTTGGGGTAGGGTGCAATTGGTATGCTGTTGAAAGTTTTTGATTGCATGATTGAGCTGTAATACACTTCCTGCTAGTACGCCATTATCAAGTGTAGCTTTGTCATTAGAGACTGTGACTTTTTGTCCCCCTAAGCTATACTCTCCTGCACACATACACCCAGCTCTCATAGCATCGGTAATAAGAATTAGTTTATCTTTTTTCATACTATAAGCCATTTTGAGCATAGTTGGGTGTGTATGTATCAAATCAGCAATAATATCAGCAGTAATATCACTCTCCAAAATCGCCCCAACTAATCCTACATCACGATGATGCAAAGAGGGCATAGCATTAAAAAGATGTGTCGCATGGCTCACTCCCCACTCAAAGCTCTGATATGCCTCTTCGTAGCTACTATTACTATGACCCACACTTAATATAATATGAGGATGAGAAGCTCTAAGAGAACGAATAAACTCCTTAGCACCCACAAGTTCAGGGGCAAGAGTAATGATACGAACAGCGTCCAAATAGGGTTCTATCCATTCACGAGTAAGATTTTGAGCCAATCTAGCATCTTGGGCTCCTGCTTTTTGAGGATTAATAAAAGGACCCTCTAGGTGTATCCCTTCTATCTTAGTCCCTGAGACACTTTTGGCATGTTGCATAAGATTATCAAGGGCTTGTATAATATATTGGGTTGCCATGGTCATAGTTGTAGCAATAATAGAAGTTGTCCCTGTGTGCAAAAGTGACCTAGAAATAGTCTCCAAAGCTTCAGGAGTACCATCCATCACATCCGCCCCACCACTGCCATGAATATGCATATCTATAAACCCAGCAGAGATATAAAGCCCACAAGCATCAATCACCGCACACCCTTGTGGAAGTGCATCAACTATCCCAATAATAGTCGTATGAAAAAGCAGTATTTTATTTTCTAAAATAGCATCTTTATAAATAATTTTACCGTTAATTATTGCTTGTATCATGCGAGAGCCTTATAAGGTATTAAGATGTTTTGATTATATATAATATTTGATTTAAGAAGAATAAAGTTTATAAGTTTATTCTGAGCATTTTTTCTATCAAAGTATTTTATGATATCATTTCATATCCTGAAACAAGTGATTATTTATTATGGAAAATAAGAAATTTATAGGTAGTCTTCATCGACCATTTAATACAAGATTAAAAACTTGTAAATGGGTTTGTACCTTTGCAGAAGAATATGATGGTTCAAATTTTAAAAATGATTTTTTTATTCATACTATTAAATTTTTATATAAACACTATACAAATAAAAAAGAAGGTATAAATGGACTTCCCTCAAAAAAAACGGTTGAAATTTTATATGAATATATTCTAAAACATCCTAATATAGACACAGACCTTACTAGATTTGGGAATCCATCAAAAAAAAATTATACAGATATTGATAAAAAGTTATTTTCAAATTTAAAAGCTGTTTCCTACTACATTACTCTATCTAAAAAATTAGCTTTAATTGATTCTAAATATTCATTAACTGATGATGGACTAAAATTTTCAAAATTAAGAAGTTCTTCTATAGGTTTTATAAGTTTAACATCAAAAGAAAAAGAATTTCTAATCCAAAGAATTCTTGAAAATGATTCTGTTCCTTTTCTTTTTAGTATCAAGTATTATCATTTAAAAAAAGAATATCAACTAACTCATACTGAACTAAGCGAAACAAACAATGAATTTTTAAAGCTACTAGATTCATTTTTAGGAATTAGAGAATTTAGATATAAACAAAGTAGTTGGTTAAACTATATAAAAGTTCGTGAAAGTTGGATAGAAGATTTAGAATTACTTTCTCAATCTTCTTATACACTTAAAGCAAATTATTTAAAACTAATTCAATCAAATACAGAATCAAAATTTATTTATAATAAAATTTTTAAGATTATGATAAATTTTGAAAACAGTTTATTTAAAACATTAGGCAATTACAGAAATTTTAAACTTTACCTTTATCAGGCATACCAAATAATTAAAAATGATATGTTCTTTGATAATATTGGTTATGTCAATCTATATGATATAAAAGAGAAATTAAATATGTCATTTAATGATTTAGAAGCTATGCTTAATCGTTTAACTACAGATGAGAGTAATCGAAAAAAAGTATTTTTTAATAATATTATATCAGCTGTTGATAATAGAAAAAGATATAATGTAAAAAATACATTGGTATTAAATATTAGGATAAAAGAGGAGCTAAAATGACTTTACCAAATTTATGGGATAATTTAACACCTAGACGAGAAAGCCTTACACAATTAAAAAAAGATTATGAACGAGGTATAACACCTGATCTTCCTTATTTTATAGTTGGACAAGACGGAGTAAAAGAAAAAATAGGTAAATATCTTAAAGAGATTGATGAAGGATATTTTCACCGAAGTTTAATATACTCTGACTATGGAAATGGAAAAACAAATTTATTAAAATATTTAGAACTCTATTTTGAAGATAGACTAAAGAATCAAAATATTCATTATATTTATCAAAGAGCTAATGTAGATAAACCTGATATTTTTTTAAACCTTTTAAAATTAATTGAAGATAAACTTGTTACTACTCTTTTAAATTCTCTAAATAGTCTTGATAAAGAATTTATAGATGAGCAAGTCTCTAAATATAATAATATTTCAGAATATATTAAAAAGATAACAACAACTCCTACAAATGAATTGATTTTAATGGGAACAGGAAGATTTTATACAAAAAATTATTACAATAAACAGAATATACCTCAATTAACTGATTTTGATAGAAGAGAAGTATTTATATTTTTTATGAATGTTTTGGCTGAAAAAGGTCAATATGTTGTTTTCGCATTGGATGAATTAGAAAAAATTTATGAAAAATCAAAAATGCGTTTTAGAATATTTTTAACCTCTTATAGAGAACTTATTGATTTATCTAGTAGTATTAATGGACACTTTTTACTTACAGCAATAGTCTCTTCCACTGCAAATATAGATAGTTTACTTTTAGAAAATCCAGCTTTTTATAGTCGTATAAAAGAAGATATGATAGAAGTTGGCTTTTTAACAACATCTAATAATAAAAAAGAGTTAATAAGCAATATATCTGAACTCTTAGAGACAGGTTTAACAAAAGAACAAATAGAAGAATTGGCTCATACTTTAAAAAGAGATTATGGGAAAGGCATTCTTAATAGAAGTAACCGTTTTTTATTAGCAGATATCAATAATGCTATAAGAGAGACTCAAGGTAAAAAATCTTTTATGGTATTAGATGATATATTAGAAGAAGTAGAGCTTGAAGATGAATTTGAAGAGATGTATCAAGAGCTTGAAGATAGTGAAGTATTTAGCAAAATACAAAATAGATTTTTTGACCCACTTCAATATTATTTAGAGTATAAAGGTTATGATGTTAATAGTAAAAATCTTTTAAGACAAGAACGCCTATTTTATCCAAAAAATTCTAATAAAGTATATAGCTTCATCTTAGATAGTAATATCAATATGAAAGAAGAGATTAGTAAATTAAAAAAATTATTATTAATTGATAATCAGTTAGTTACTGTTTTTACACCTGAAAGTATAGATATAAAATATGAAAACTTTGATAATGAAAATATAAATATTATTAATTATGAATCCAAAAAGCTATTAACTCTTTTTGTTATGTTTGAAGAGATTGGATTTCAAGATAATATTGAAAAAATAATTTATGAATATACAAAAGGTGAGCTTTAGTGTTTTTGTCTAATAAAAAATATTGGGTAGTTGAGTATAAGTATTCTGATGAATTAGATAATCATCTTCAATCTATTAAAAACTTTTTATCTAATTTAATAATTACAAATCATAAAGAGTTTCAAATTCTTGATATATCAAAAGATAATATCTTAGAAAAAGAAGAACAGCATATTTATAATAGTGGAGAAGATTTAAAAGAAGTAATTAATATTTATATTTCTGCTATCTCAATTAATCTAACAAAAAATTTACAAGAGTATCTTGATAAAAAGCTCATTGAAGAGGTTTCTTCAAATAGCAAGGCACTATTCATATATAAAAAGAAAATATTTTATATAAAAAAAGGAATAAATGAAACTAGTACTATTATTTCAAAAATAGATGGTAAATTAAAAAGAAAAATAGAAAAGGAGAATATATTAAAAAATAAAATTTTAGATTTTTGGCAACAACATGTTAATAATAACTCAATGGATATTTTAAAAGTTTTTATAGAACATAAAACAGATAATATATCTCTAATAGAGGATGATGGAGAAGCTAAAAATATAGATTTTTTACCAATACCACTTACTACATTAACTATTGAATATGATAAAAATAAAAAAGAACTTACACAACAACAATTAAAAATAATCAATCAGTTATTTCCTATTACAATACATTCAGGAGAGATAATCATTTCAGAGGGAAAGATAGATAATAACTTAATAGGTCTAGTTATAGGAGAATATCTATTTCTTTATAATGCTTATCCAATATTAGAAAATGAATTAAATAAAGATAAAAATATAAAATTAAACTACTTAAAAACAAATATTTTAAAGGAAGATTCTAAAAAAAGAGGGAGATCTAAAAAAATAGATGAGTTTGTTGCTGATTTATCTAATGATATGCTAATTGACTCTTTAAAAGATTTTAAAAATAATTTATATATAGACAATAATTTTGATGATATAAATAGTAAAATAAAAGATAAATATTACAGTATAGGATATATGATTGAAAGTGACTATCTTGGAGAACATCAGTGCTTTGTTCCATATATAGAAGGGGATAAACCTTTATTTGGACTTCATAATAATAGTAATGCTAGAGACAATAAGGGTGTGGCTGAAAAAGGTTTAAAAAGTTGGATAAACTCTAAAAATAAAGAACAAAATACAGCTTCACCAAACACTCCAACAAAAGCAAAAAAAGTTATGCACCTGCTTCCAGATATAGCATTTTATTTTAAAGAGAAATTTTTTGAAGATTATCTAGAAATTTTATTAAATGAAATTAAAAATGAAATGCCTCAACTAAATATAGAAATTATTACTAATAAAATATTTTATATCAATACAAACAATAGAATAACTAATCCTTTATCTCTTGATTCTTCTTTAGATAGACTTCAAGAATTTGACTTTATAGTAAACTATAGTAAAGATAGTATAACCTATACAGTAGTTATCGAAGCAAAAACAAAACTTTCAAAATTTATCATACAAGACCAAGCAGATAAGGTTGAAAAATATATGTTATATGATGATTTGAAAATTTTTGATAAATATTTCTTAGTAGGTTTTAATACAGACGATACAGTGGATAAAGCAATGGCTTATTTTATTAAAAATATGTCTATTGAGGATACTAGTGATTTGGGTTTTGAATATCCATTGCCAACGACAGAGAAAACACTTTATTGCATAGCTTCAAATAATCGTGATATTCTCAAACAAAACTTACTAGCTTTGTTTATTTAAAAAGTGAAAAATAATTTACCAGTAACCCGTTATTATGGGTCAAAACGAAGAATAGTTCATCAAATATGGGATATAATAGAAGAAGAAAATATAAAATTTGATTCTGTATTAGATTTATTTGGTGGAACAGGTACTTTTGCATATAAAGCTAAATTAGAAAATAAGCAAGTTAAATATAATGATATTTTTAAATTTAATCACCTAATTGGTAAAGCATTAATTGAAAATAATACTACAAAATTAACAGATGAAGATA
>JADGER010000267.1 GCA_016744315.1 Sulfurovaceae bacterium | reverse complement strand
ATATTCATATCTATACCGATAAAATATGGGAACTTTTTTCTGAACTCTATCCTATGTGTAAACAGAGCTTACATATAAATGACCTTTATCAAGCTTGGGCATATAGAAAAAATTGTCCTATCACTTATTATCAACGAGAAAGAGGTGAGACGCTTTTTGGTGAATATGAGCAGAGAGTATTGGATGAGGATAAACCGTCAAAAGAAGTTAAAGAGATTTATGAACTCTACCAAACCAATAAAAAAGTAAGAGAAGCCTATAAAAGTGTTATGAAACTTGATAAACAAGAGTTAAAGAAAGAGGAGTTAGAAGTTTGGGAACTTGTGCAAGATAAGATATTGGACGAGATAGCACAAAAAGGTATTATCATTGAGACAAACCCCTCTTCAAATATATTTATATCTGCTATGAAAGGTTATGCTTATCATCCTATTTTTAGATTTTATCCACCCAAAAGTAAGTACCTAAAAAAAGGTAAAAGATTTAATAGATATGGTCAAAGAAATGGACGAATTAGTATCACAATCAATAGTGATGACCCTGCTATTTTTGTTACTTCTTTACAAAATGAGTATAAGACAATTAAAAATATTGCCAAAAAACGATACAATTGTTCTGATAAAGAGGCTGATGATTGGTTGAATGATATACGAGAGTTTGGGGTAGAGATATTTAAGGAGAGTGATATAAATGGAAGAGTTAAGTAAGGTAATTTCAGAGTTTAAGGGTTTTATCAAAAGGTCATTGATACCTTCTAGTAGTTTTTGGATGATGTTTGTATTGTTTGATATTTACTATCAAGATAAAGCACTTTTGATTTTTTTAGCAAAAGAGCATCATATATTAATGATTATGTTTTTATTAATTATTTTTATGGGTTTTGCTGTCTTGTTAAATCTTCTTCAGCAAACAATTTATGATAATAGACTTAAGGAAAATTTTGATGGATGGATATATTCTAATCAAAATAATACACTTATAAAATATAGAGATGAAGTTGCTAAAAGATTAAATTTAGTAGATTATACTGATAATATTTTATATCAAAAAATCGGAAAAGGGATGAAGACAGAACGATATGTTGATGATATTAAAATAATAGGTGTATTTTTTATTTCATTACTTATAATGGTTGTTTTAGTTGTTTATAGAGAAACAATTACTATTTGGGAAGAGAAAGAGATATCTAAAATATTTATTATTATTGTCACATTATTTATAATGTATATAATCTACTTTATAGGAAAAGAATTAAGTAAAGCTAAATATCGTTCTCGTGCTATACGCATATATACAAACTTTTTAGCTAAAGATGATAAGAAAAGTATTACTTTCCAATATTACTCTATTTAAAAGGTGGGAAAATCCCACCGATATAGTTTTTGATTAACTTAAATAATCTTGTAACGCTTTAGGGATAAGTTCCCCATTTGTTTCTTTGAGTTCTTTGATTGCTAGGGCTGTGGCTTTTGCTGCAGCTATGGTTGTAAAGTAGGCTACGCTATTACTGAGTACCGATTGGCGAATAGTTTTGGCATCTGCTTTACTTGCTGAGTTATCACTTGTATTGATGGCTAGAGCTATCTCTTCATTGCGTATCATGTCATCTATATTTGGACGACCTTCAGATATTTTAAGAACTTTTGTAGATTTAACTCCAGCTTCGTTAAGAGCTACATGTGTTCCTGAAGTAGCTACTATCTCGAAACCTAGTTCAGAAAATGCTTGACCTACTTCGCCAGCAAACTGCTTGTCAGATTGGGTTAA
>JADGER010000266.1 GCA_016744315.1 Sulfurovaceae bacterium | reverse complement strand
TATTTATCCCAATGTTTAGCTAAAATCGACTTTGCGTCATATTCTCTAATCGCCTTTTGAGCCATCGAGTTCTCCTTTTATTATTAATGAGTTATAAAATTGTAACATTAGATATGTTGAATGTTACTATAAGTTTTAAATAATAAAATTATAATGATTAAAGTGTGTATTTTAGAAACATTTCTACTCTTTAAATTGATACTTAGGGCAACTTTCTATTCCATAGAAACGAAGTTGGTAAGTTGTATCCCGTTTTTGTGAGTCAAAACAGCCTATATTTTGTTTCTTAAGGTTTTGACTTAACCAATATGGCTCATATAGTCTTGATGCAAAATGCATTTTTGGATTTTTTATAAGATAAAAGAGTGCTTGATGGAAGATAATACTCGAAGAGACTATCAAAAGACTTCCTATAACGACAGTAAATCCAAGTTTGTAGTATTTGCGATACAAAGGCAGACGAACACGCATACTTTTATTAAAATTATCAAGCATAAGTACTATAGATATAATCACATAAGGGGCAAAATCAGTAATAGAGATGCGTTGACGAATAGAGAGTATTAATGAGGCTACTAATGCACCAAAAGAGATATACCAAAGAATATTTTTATTTTCACGAAGAAGTATGCGATAAAGAGTATAGAAAAAATAGATAAATAAAAGGGGTGATAAAAGTGCTGTATAGAGTCCAAAAATATCAATAAAGTGTCCAGAAGGTCTGCCACCTATTTCTACACCTCTTTCTATAATAATAGACGCAAGCAAAAATATACCACCAAATAGAGTAAGTGCTTTTTCTTTGTGAATTAAAGCGTAAATAAAAATAGCAATAAAAAATATTACAGATGCATCATGAAGTAAAAATAAAAATGCCATTACAATAAACTGCATACATATCCAGCCTTTGTTGTGTACTAATAAAAACAGTAAAACTAAGGGTATAACTAATATAGAGATATTTGCCAAAACCAAAGCAGTAATCATTCCAGGTAACATAACATATACAGCTGTAGCCAAATATCTATCTTGTTCTTTTTGAAGATAGATTTTTGTAACTTGGTAATAGAGATAGATAGAGATAAGTCCTATAAGTAAGAAAAAGAGGCGAATACCAATAAAACCACCTACTATACTATGTCCGCTATGCATTAAAAAATGAATAATATCATCTTCACTATAAAAAATCTTGGCTTCATGGGGACTAATTGGAGTACTCCAAGCCAAATAAATAAGAGCTATCGTATAAAATAGGATAAATGGATAAAATATTTTTTTATTCAAAGGAGTATTTCTTCTATGCTTTCATAATGATGTGTGGCGTAGCTTTGTGTTTGGGATGTGATTGCTAGAAGAGCCATTCTATCGGCTAATTCATTACCTTCTATTCCTGAATGTCCTTTGACATGCTTTATAGTAATAGTATCTTTGAGTTCTTCATAGAGTTGGTGTGCTTTTTTGATTAGATCTAAATTTTTTATTTCGCCACCTTTTTTCTTCCAGTTATTCTTTTTCCATCCATAAGCCCAATTTGTAATAGACTCAATGCTATATTTAGAATCAGATAAAATAGTAATTTTTACACTTCTCTCATACTCTTTTGCTATAAGCAAAGCCTTGTAGAGAGCATTAAGTTCAGCCGTATTATTTGTACCCATAGCTTCAAACGCACCATATATAAGTGTTGGTTGGTTTTTGTTTGCTCCATAAATAGCCAAACCACTTCCAGATTTCCCAGGGTTTCCTTGGCATCCCCCATCACAATAT
>JADGER010000265.1 GCA_016744315.1 Sulfurovaceae bacterium | reverse complement strand
TATAACTTGAGCCGTTTTCATATTAACTTTTGGCTGATAATAGAGTATAAATTCATCATTAACAAGTGCATTTTCTATCTCTTCTAAACTTTCATGATGTATTCTAATCTTCTCATCTTTTTGTGCATCAAAGAGATAATAACGATTTTTTCCAGAGAGTTTTGCATGATACATCGCTTGGTCAGCTTGACGGAGAAGTTGATCCGCATCTATATCATCACCCTTATCAAAAAATGTAACCCCTAAACTGGCGCTTACCTGCATCTCTATATTATCAACTACAACTTTATATAAACATGCCTGTAAAAGACGCTTTAGCATTGGAATACAATCCTTATGCGTCTTCAAATCAAGAAAAACAGCTACAAATTCATCTCCACCCAAACGCGAAATTGTATCACTTTTGCGTATAGAATTCTTCATGTGTTCAGAAAGTGCTTCTAGGAGTTTATCTCCATAATCATGCCCATGCTTATCGTTTATATCTTTAAACCCATCCAAGTCTAAATAAACAACTGCAAATGATAGATTATTTCTCTTTGTATGAGCAAATGCTTGATGAATACGCTCTGAAAGTAAAACACGATTAGGAAGTCCTGTAAGTGAATCATAGTGTGCGATATATTCTAAATGCTCTTGTTGTTGTTGTCGCTCTGTTATATCACGCCCTACACCAAGTACACCTATAAGCTTATTATCTCCATCATACATGGGGACTTTTGTAGCAAGAATTAGCTCTTTATGTCCATCCGCAAAAATAAGCTCTTCTTCATTTACCGATGGAGTAACACTATACATTACTTTTTTATCATGCATACGAAAAAAATCAGCAAGTTCTTTTTCTACAAAATCATAATCACTTTTTCCAACTATTAGTGATTCTTCTTCTCCAAAAAACTCTTCAAAACGGGTATTACATGCCATATAAATACCTTTAGTATCTTTAAGCCAAACTAAATCTGGGATAGTATGAATAAGTGTTTTAAGAAAACTTTTTTCATGAAAAAGATCTAATTCAATTTTTTTACGCTTATTAACGCTAGCAAGTAAATGACTAAAAAGAGTGAGAAGCTCTATTTCATCATCAGAAAAATGATGCTTTGTTTTTACAGAGTCAAAACCTACAAAACCTTTACAAATTTTATCTTCCATAAGCGGAATTGTGACCAAGCTTTGTATTTTTTGAGGCACTAAAGTCTCACGCAAATCTCCTTGTGGCAATCCATACACATCTTGGATCAAAACAAAATCGCCTTTACTATGTATTTCTAACCAATCAGCAAGTACTTCTATAGGTAAATTTTGGAGATTTTCTATCTCTGGTGAAATTTTATCTGCACACCATTCATAAGTATTTGAAGAAGTCTGTGCATTTATATTGTAATCAAAAATATATGCACGATCAGCACCAGTAAATTTAGCCATACTTTCTAGTGAATTATTGATTGCCCAATCAATTTTATCTAAAGAAATATTGATAAATGAAGTTGACATTTCTAAAAGAATCTGTCTATATTCTTCTTGATAACTCATATTTTTTTCAAAAACTGTATGTCTTTTTAATTCACGCATTAGATTTATACTAGTTGTAGAAAGTGAATGATAGATAGAGATAACTATTTCTGTAAGCAAAATACTTGAATTACTCATTTCTTCTTTTGCTTGAATTTTCGCTTTTTCAAGAGTAAGTCCCTTTTGCATAGCAAAAACAATATATCCCAAATGACGATCTGAATCTAAAATATGAGAAGCAAGCCATTTAGCCAAAAAA
>JADGER010000264.1 GCA_016744315.1 Sulfurovaceae bacterium | reverse complement strand
ATACTTAAACTACTGAGTTCTCCATCAAAAGCTACAAACTCACTTAATACAGCAGAGTTATCAAATGCCTTAGCCCTCTCCCAAGGTAAACCTTTGGCTTTGAGCTGATTTTGAATATTCGCATGCGTCAAATCAAGCCCAAACCCCACACCTTCTATCTCTCCATTCCCAATCAAAAAACAAATCTCACCCTCAAAACGACAAAATTCAGAAAAGTAATAAAGTCTATCAGAAATAGCTGAATTAGGTTTATTAAAAATAACCATAGAAGATGGTATCTCATTACCTAATTCTTCTATATGTTCAACAAAATTTCGCCCTATACAAACAACTTTTGACACAACTACAGCTCTATTATTATATTGAATTTTTTTCATTTTAGACTCTTTTTTTAATTTTAACTTGTTATCATCTACTATTATAACTAAAGGAAAGACAGGAAGCTATCCCATAGACATATTAAAACAAAAGGAATGGGGTGCAGATGTAAAAATGCTCTCTTGTAAAGTAGATAAAAATAACATTCTTACCAATGGAGATAGTAGAGAAACATCACTCGCTCAAAAATTTGTAGGCACAGGCATTAGTCTTGATGATATGTTTAAACAAGAAAAATATCAAAATATTATAAATGGTTGGACATCTATTTGGAAAGAAAAGCTTATCAATGTAAAAGCTGAAAACAGTATAGATAAAGTCTATTACTTTTTCTTTTTGAGAGGTGGAATAAAAGAGAGTTATATTTGTGCTTTTGAAGTAGATATTGAGAGTATTCATACCGATACAATAACACAACGAGATGAAAACAAAGACATCAAACAATCAGTATTTTTAAATGGTGTCATTGATGAAAAATATGGAAATTTTAAGATTTATAAAGCCAAAAAAAGATTAGAGTTGAGATTGAAACCTAAAAATCTCTATGATGATGGTTTTTTAGTTACAATACCTACACAAACACCAAACAAAGAGGATATTTATCAACTTGTGCAAGATGAAAAGAAGTTTGATGAATATATGAGAGAGAAACTGGGTAAGTTTTTGGATTATTCTGAAATATAAAAAATAAAATATTTTGAATATAGCAATAAATATACCTTAGTCTCCAATCAAAAAGGAAAGAATATAATGGCAAAAGCTGAATTTTATGAAATAGTGATAAAAAATAAGAAAGATGAGACTATATTAACTAATATCTCGTTAAGTGATAGTATTAAAAAATATTTAAAAGATAATAGTGATACAGATAATTTTTGTCAAAAAGGAAATTGTGCTATTATATTAAATGGATATCTTGCAGAAGATGAAAATAATACTACTTTTGACTTTTCTAAACTTACAAATAAAACTATCATGAGTACCCTTATATCGGAACCTTCAAAGAATGAAGATACTTTTAAAGAATATAATAAACAAAAATTAGCAATGGCAATATATACTAAGCCTGAAAAATCAAAAATCAAATCAATAATATCAGAGACAAGCGAAGATGAGTTAATTAATGCCTTAAAAAGAATATCAATTGATAAGTTTAAAATATATAAAATTATATTAGATTTTAATCTATTAGAAAAAAAACTATTAACAATATTTGAAAATAAAATAATGAAAAGGTTAAATAAAGATAGTATATATTTTAATATTACTGAAAAGTTTAAAGATTCAAATCATAAATTATTAACTTATCAAAGTTTATATGATGGACTTAGCCCATTCCACTACTAACAATCACCGAAGAATCCATATTTAAATCGTACCATAGATATAAGAGA
>JADGER010000132.1 GCA_016744315.1 Sulfurovaceae bacterium | reverse complement strand
TCACCTCTATCTAAGACACCATCACCATCACTATCAGTAAGGTCTACCACCTTTGGAGTAATATCTACTAATAAAGAGGATGTACCACTTATAATAGTTTGATCTTTATTTTGGAAACGAATTTGTATAGTTGTCCCAATTGCAATACTTGATAAAGAAAATTCTACAAAAGAGCCAACATCAAGAACAGTTTTTCCTATAGAAGTCCATCTATTTGTTGATTCATTGAACATTGCAATATCAAGACCTTTTACGGAAGCATCAACAGTAGATATATTAATAGTAACACTTTCTATAGTAGGAGTTTCTTTAAATGAAAGTGTTGGTTTGAGATAAGATATATCAGATTCATTAGCTAAATATACTACAAAGTCCATAGCAGTATTTATACCATCTTCAAAAAGAATATCTAAGACAGATCTAAACTCTTCTTGATTTGTTATTCCATAAGTTGATAACTCTAGTGATATTTTTTCCATAGCAATAATAAATGCTCTGTCTTCAGTTCCTACACCATTGATAATAGCTAACAAAAAGAGACTAGGGCTAATATTACCTATGATTAGTTCTGTATCCCAATACTCTAGACCACTCCCATCAGGGTATCTATTAAAAAGATTTTGATAGACCTGAGTAATAAGTGCAACTCTATCTTGGTCTGCTATATATAAGTCAGGATAAAGAGCTTTTGTCTCCTCTTGGTCAAAAAAACTTTGAGCTACTTGTTCTATACTCCAACCCTCTTGTGTTGCCTTATTTCGCCAATATGTTAACCCCTCTCCATCAGGAATACGATTAAACATAGCAAAGTATAATACAGACAACTTATCAAACTGCTCCACAGTAATATTTGTTTCTGTGCTAGTTGTAGTTTCAACAGCCTGAACATTTATACTAAAGGAGGTAAGTCCTATAGCTATAATAAGCCCAAAAAGTTTTATTTTATGTGATATAAGTTTATGAATTTTCATAATATACTCCTCTAAAATAAATCGTATCATTATTTTACTTTGGAGCTTATTATTCTAAAGTATTAATCTTTTGGATATACCGAATGAACGGCTCCTTTTTCTGTTAAAAACTCTAGCATCTTTTTTTGACCTAACTTCCGTGCATAGTCTTTAGGACTCATACCTAGACCGTCTAGTTCATTTACATTCGCACCATTATCTATAAGTAATTTAGCAATAGTAGTATCCCCAAAACATGATGCTAGCATAAGAGGCTTAATACCACTTTTTCGGCTACTTGCATTAAGGTCAAATCCTTTGCTAATACATAACTCTATAACATCAACTCTTTTAAATTTAATAGCTGTATCAAGTGTGGATATACTATTATCATCAAGTTCAAATATATCTATACCATAATTGAGAAGAAGTTCTATGGCTTCTATACTTGCATAGTTTCGTATAGCATAAAACAGTATACTAATTTCATCAGGTTCATCAAGTTCATACTCTTGACCAATAATCACTAACTGTGATAGATTTATACCTTCTTCTAGGAGTGCTTTCATTTTGACAAGGTTATCATTATCAATAGCTTGTACTAACTCTTCCATTGTAAATCCTTTTTTGTATATTTATACTATTAGTAAATAGAGTAGTGAGTAGAAGTTTGTAGTTTGTATCAGAGAAGTGGAGGTTATGATCCAAAAGGATTCATACCACCCATCATACCCATAGCTTGAGATTTTTTATTATCTTCGGCCATCTTGTTTACATCATTTATCGCAGAAATAAGTAAAATCTCTAGAGACACTTTGTCTTCTAACAATGAATCATCAATCATTAAATCAATAATTTCACCAAGTCCATTTGCTTTTACTTCTATTAATCCACCACCTGCTTTGGTAGTGAATTCTAGGTTTTTAGATTGTTCTTGAATCTCTTTTGCTTTGCCTTGCATCTCTTCTAACATTTTTCCCATATCACCAAGGTTTAAACCATCTAACATTACTCTAATCCTTCAAATGCTTGAGCAATACTATTATCATCTTCTAATATAACAATTTTTGCTTTGTATCTATCAGCCTCTTCTTGACTCATTGAGGCATAGGCGATAATAATAATTTTGTCTCCAATTTGCACTTTTCGTGCTGCCGCTCCGTTTAGACAAATATCTTTATTTCCCCGTTCACCAGGAATAATATAAGTAGAGAATCTCTCGCCATTGTTGATATTAACAATATCTATCTTTTGTCCTACACGCATAGCAGCCGCATCAAGTAAGTCTCTATCAATAGTAATAGAACCTACATAATGTAAGTTCGCATCCGTAATAGTTGCCCGATGTATTTTGCTTTGGAGCATAGTGATCGTCATTGTATTACCCTTTAATCAAAATATATAATCTTATTATACACTAAAAATAGTTATCTTGCCATAGAAGCAGGAGAGACAGGTTCACCCCACATTTCATCAGCAATAACAAATTCTGCTACAACGCTTCCACCAATAATATGTTCTTCAATAATACGATCAACTTTTTCTTTTGTAAGTGCAGTATACATAGTATGCCCTGGTTCTACAAGCATTACTGGACCTTGTTGACAGCGATTAAGACAGCTTGATTGAATAGGTTGTACTGTACCCATAATACCTTTTTGCATTAATGACTGTGCAAGATGTTGAAATATTTCTACAGACTCAGGATTATTTTGGCTTACGCAACTTGGTTTTGGCATTCCTGGAGGTGCACTCTGCTGACATTTGAAGATATAAAAAGCTGGTTGTGGTATAGCTGTAATCATAATTAATTCCTTTAAAATAATTCAATTAAGAGTAAAATACTCCTATTTTTCGTAATTCTATCAAAGATTACCTTTACATTGACAAATATCAATAATATAATAGTAGAAAGTGATTATACTGCTTCTATATATTTACAAGGAAAACCTATGAACTATCCTCCTTTTTTTGATTTAGTACAAAGCATTAGACTCCAAGACCCATTGAGTAATTTTTTGGGAGTATTCGAAGATGGTATACTAGAAATTAGCTATCTTGATTGTGTCAAACTAGCAGGTCACTCTTGCCCCACAGTTGCAGGAGCATACCTTATGACTCTACAAGGTCTCGCTGAGTTATATCCTGATGGACTCCCCCAAAGAGGTGGTATAAAAGTACAAATGAGAGATTCTAGAGATGCAGGTGTTACAGGAGTAATAGCTACAGTTATCTCTTTTATCACAGGTGCAAGTGGTGATACTGGATTTAAAGGTATCAAGGGTAAGATGAGCCGTAATAATTTATTAGACTATAATATTTCAATGGAAAAAGAAGTGCGATTAGTACGCATAGATACAGGTAAAAGTATAGAAATAGATTATGATCCATCTTCTGTACCAGCTTCTGCTCAAATGCAACCGCTTATGGGTAAAATGATGCAAGGTGTAGCATCTAAAGAAGAGAAGATAGCATTTGGTACATTATGGCAAGAGAGAGTAGAAAAAATTCTCTTAGAGAAACAAAATTGGAATACAATAATTACAATAGCATAAATAATAAAGGACTATAAATGATAATTTCTAACTATATGAAAGCAGAACATCGTGAGTGTGATACTCTATTTGCATCAGCTGAAGAGGCTGTAGTTTTAGGTGAATGGGGTGTAGCAGAAGAGAAGTTTTTGGTGTTTTCAAATGAAACACTTACACACTTCAAAAAAGAAGAAGAAGAACTTTTTCCTGCTTTGGAAGCACAAACAGGTACAACTCAAGGACCTACAATGGTTATGCGTTATGAGCATGAGCAGGTAAAAGGTCTTATTGGCAAGATGGCAGGAGCATTAGAATCTCAAGATAAAGATGCCTATTTATCACTTGCAGAATCTATGATGATACTTCTCCAACAGCATAATATGAAAGAAGAACAGATGTTGTATGCTATGTGTGATCGCAGTTTATCCCAAGAACTCAAAGAGTCAACACTAGCCAAAATGAAAGAAGTTGAGCTGTGAAAAAACTATTTCTTGATGCACGAGATCTTGAACATCCAAAGCCTCTTGAAGAGGCGATTAAAGCATTAAGAGAGCTAGATGAAGAAAATTATTTTTATATGATTCACCGTAAAAATCCAATACCCCTTATAAGTTTAGCAGATGGTCAAAATTTTAAACATCTTTCTGTTGAAGACCAAGAGGGACTTTGGCATATTTTGATTAGTAAAAATCAAGATGTAGATTTAGACCTATTGATAGAAAAGATATAAATAAGGTAAATAATGTTTCAACAAAATGGACTCTCCCTCGATCAAGCCCCACCTATTAGTGTTATTTTAAGACTTTTTTTTGTTGCCTCTTTATTTGGTATTTTGGCAGGATTTTTGATACTCTTTTATCAAAATAATATTTTTGACCCTAGTTCTCTAGGAGCAATTACCCTTGTACATACACTTACCTTAGGAGTTATGGCATCTTTTATGTTAGGTGCTTTATTTCAAATGCTTCCTGTTATTGCAGGGGTTGTTATCAAATCTCCTACTAGATGGTCTTGGTGGATTCAAGCTCCTTTTGTACTAGGAATTATTAGCTTATTACTAGCGTTTAATCTGCCTCAATACTATCACCTCTATTGGCTCGCATCACTTCTTTTGGGCTTTTCTCTTTTGGGTGCTATTGCTTTGATGCTTTCACAACTTCTTAAATTATCACATCATAGTGCCTCATCCAAAGGTATTTCATTTGCACTTATAGGCTTTGGTCTTACTATTATATTGGCACTTTATTTTACGCTAAGTCTTAGTGGAGTAGTTGCTGGTACTTATTATGCAGAGGTCAAAATAGCTCATTATAGTTTTGGACTTTTTGCTTGGATTACGCTTCTTATAATATCTATCTCTTTTCAGGTAATTGAGATGTTTTATGTTACACCTCCATATCCTACTCTCGTTAGTCGTTATCTTATTCTTGTAATTTTTCTTTTACTTATTGTATCCATAGTCTTGCCACAAGTTAGTCTATTAGTTATTTTTATGCTTTTTATTGCTTTTGCAGTACTGACTCTTTATAGATTGACACAAAAAAAACGCCCTTTATCAGATGCTACTATATGGTTTTGGAGAATGGGATTGAGTAGCTTGATAGTAAGTATGTTATTTGCAATACTCTATAATTTTTTACCTCTTCTTTGGATACTCAATATAAGTTCTATAGCCTTTGTCTCTTTTGCCTTGAGTATTGTATTTGCAATGTTTTACAAAATAGTGCCTTTTCTAACTTGGTTTCATCTCAATGCCCAAGGATATTTTACAGCTCCTATGATGCACGAAGTTATCCATCCCAAAACAGCCAAAAAACACTTTTGGATTCATAGCACACTTATACTATCACTTTTGTTATCTTTGCTTATCCCACAAATAATTATATTCTCAGGACTTCTAACAATACTCTCTTTTGGATGGATAAGCTACCAAATAATCCACGCAAAACTGCTTTATGATAAGACCCAAAAAGATGGTGAAAAATTTGATATGAGTAGTTTTCAATAACTCTCTAAAGGATAAAATTACTTTCACTCGTTTGTATCATATTTATTACTTTTTGAATTAAGAATTACTGCTCTTTGGAAGTGATGGCTTCAGCCTCACCAACAGCCGAAGCTAAAGCATCGGTTCCGCATAATGCATCACCTGTACATTAGCACCTGAGTAGAATGCTGTTATTGGTATATCTCCATCTACTACAGATATATGCAGTTTGCCACCTATCCACTTCTCCCTATTGCCTTTAGAGTTTTTCTTTATCCCTACACCGCACATGGTAGAGACAAGCTCTAGCATTGCCTTCGGAGTTTGCATGTCTTTTTGTTTAGTTAGTATACTTGATTCCATAGGCTCTCTTATCTCATCTTTTTTAGGTCTTCCTCTTTTATATTTAGTTTTTACCTTTTTTTTAACCTTGATAGGTTTCTGCCTTAATGGTATCTTTGTGGCATCTGTAGCATTGTATAGAAATATTGTATCACTCAAATACTTTTGAACAAACTTCTCTTGAGTCTTTTGTGCTAACTCTAAATCACTAAACTCTTTAAAAACTCTAGAAAATTTAGACTCACTTAGTACCTCTCTACTATATCTCCATCCGCATAGAACCCTCAAGACTCTATCGCTATGTAACCTATCTATCAAATCTCTTGTTGTTTGAATGTTATATACACTTTTAGCCACAAAAGCTCTTGCCATCTCTTCTCTATCTTTAGGTGTATTTGTTATGGTTACTACAGTTATATTTTTCTCAATTTCTGCAAAATCTAAAATCTTTATCAATTTTGACTCTTTTTTACTTAACTCCTCTAGTCTCAAATCCTCTTTAAATAGAGGAAAAAGTATTGTCTCTAGGTTTATAACTCTACTCAGCATTTTAGATAATTTTGGTATAATTTGACTCATTAAAAGCTCTTTATTTTTTTATAGATTTTTTGTTTTTGTCGTAAAGAATTATAATATTTATAGAGGATTAGAGGACTTTTTTTGAGCTTATATTAGCTTTATTTGTGGTTATTTTGGAATTTGCAAGTGGCTCTATTGTAATTTATTTTTGACGATTACTGAAAATGGGAATGAAGGATTTACTATGTTTTTTTGGTATACATTTTGGTATGTATTTTTATTAGCTATGATAATTATTTTTACTACTATACTCAATATTATTTTTCTAAAAAAAGAAAAAAGAATTCTAAAAAATTCTAAATTTATTACAATATTAATTATTTTTATAAATATATATTTTACTTGTTCTTTAAAAGAGAGTGAAATTTATGATTTAGTAAATATTGATCAGGTTCAAACAATTAAATTGGTTCCTATGCTTTTTGAATCCTATTTAGATGAAGCAGAGATTAACCCGGTGGAAAATATAGTTGATACCAAAGAAATCCCTGTAAAATTGTCAATTGGAAAACTGGACCAGTTTGCGAATTATGTGGATGAACTTAAAATACAGATCTATAGGTTGAAGCGAACTACAAAATCTTCCGGTAAAGCAATGGAAGGTAATATTAAATCACAGATAAAAAGTCTGTCTGATTTGTCTACAGG
>JADGER010000131.1 GCA_016744315.1 Sulfurovaceae bacterium | reverse complement strand
GCTTTGAATGATGATAGAAAGGGTGAACAGATAGTACTATTATATAGCAGTGAAGTAGCACAAAGTGAGATTATAACAAAAATCAAACAGAGTGATATACTCCCTCTCATGAAACCTAGTAAAATTTTTGAAGTACAAGAGATTCCTAAACTAGGCACAGGAAAAGCAGATTTTAAAGGAGCTAAGAGATTAGCAGAGAGTTTGATGGAAGGGTAATATTACCCTTCTATTGGAGTATATATAAGAGCTACAATAAAATATGGTTTATTTTGCAAAGTATTATTTTAATATTTATATTAATAGACCTACTATTATTAGATAACGAAGAGGCATTAATGAAGCTTGTAGCATTTGAACTTCTATTTACACCTCCTATTTGGTTTCTAGTTATATTAATGAACAATATATTACTAGATTTTGTTAATATATCTATATCTGAAACTAATATTATATATATAATTTTTAACTGGATTTTATTTGTTTTACTTGGATATATACAATGGTTTATTATTGTACCAAAAGTATATTTAAAAATTTGGGGCGATAAAATATACAAGCCATATCCATACTCAGACTCTAAAAGATAATGATATCATTATATCAATGGATGGCAAGGATAGAGCTACTGATAATATATGTATTGAGAGATTCTGAAGATCTGCAAAAGTAGAAAGAATATATCTCAATCAAAGAACTCAAAGATGATGTGAGAGATTATATGGAGTTTTATAACTATAGAAGATTTTACGAGACACTAAATTATAAAAAACCTATGGAAACATATCACAATAGTTTGACCATCAACAATGAAAACTATGATGATCTGAGTAAAAAAACAGGCTAGAATGGGAAATTTGAAAAGAATTATATTTTTTTTAAAATTGTCTTGACTTTTGGGGTAGAATACTTACTTTTTTTAACCCATTTCTTCTTTTTCTCATCATATACATCTTCTGTTTTTGTCACTATCTCATATCCTACTGGTAATGATATTCCACTTGCATCTGTATACTGAAAATTGAGCATCATTATGCCTTTCGCATTGCGATGAATTGTATGGTCATAATGCAAATGAATCACTTCATTTATTTTGCTATATGGCTTTGCTAACAAAGTGTCATCTATAACCAAACATCCTTCCTCTGCATTCGCATATTTTCTCAATATTGGTTTAACTTCATTCCATAGCTCTTTATCTGTTTCTATTTTATCATTTAAAAGCAACTTTTTTGTAAATGTATCATGCGTATATTTTTCTCCCAATATTTCTGATAATTTGGTCATTTCTATTTTCCCAAATGAGCTGATTAAAAAGTTAATGTATATTTCTGTTAAAGATTTCATACTTGCTATTTTAGCACTTTTTTAATTTTGGCGTAACATGAGCCTATAAAATAAAATTAACTAACAACACCTTAGCTAAAAAAGATTGACTAAGGTGTTGAATAAATGATATAATTCATAATGAAATTAAATAAGGGTAGTTATGTTTATTGAGGCAGGATTAGTAGTAGCGATATATTTTGGTTTTAGATTAAAAGAGAAAAAAGAGGAAAAGTATCCTAAAAAAAGACCCAAGATTTATAAAGATATGCATGATATAAAAAAAGAGCGAAGGGCTGTATCTACAGAGATAATTGTTGATAAAAAAGAGCTGACTAAAGAGGAAGAGGAGAAAAGATTAAACCGAAATTTAAAAGTTAGCTCATCACAGTTAATTGTTGCAGGAGTTCGTCATTTTTATCCACCAATTGCACCTTTGTATTTAGCTTTATATACATATTCAAGTTTCTCTTTTTTTAGAAATGCTGAAAAATCCTTAAAAAATAAAAAAATAAATAATGATGTTCTCACTACAGCTATGAGTCTAGTAGCCTTAGGTACTGGTCAATATGTTGCGTTGGGTATATTAAATCTATCTTACTCAATTGGTGATGCTATTATTTCAAAAACACGAAGAGGTTCTGAGAGTATCTTGGCAAATAGTTTTGATACTTTCCCCAATAAAGTTTGGTGTCTTAAAAATGGCATTGAGATTGAGTTTGATTTAGAAGATATAAAAGAGGGTGATGTTGTAATTATTAGTATTGGAGATACTATAGTTATTGATGGTGTAGTGATTGATGGTACGGCAATAGTGGACCAACATACATTAACAGGAGAATCACAACCTGCTGAAAAGACTATTGGTGATAGAGTTTTTGCTTCAACGCTTTTAGTTAATGGTAAGATATATGTAAGAGCTGAAAAAACAGGCAAAGAGACAACAATTTCAAATATAGATAATTTACTCAACAACTCCATTAATTTTAAATCAAAGATACAACTCAAAGGTGACCAGTGGGCTAATAACTCGGCTTTACCATTTCTTGTTGCAGCTGGTGTTGGTGGTGTAGTTTTTAATCCTGCTATTGGACTTTTAATCTCTAGTGCTAGTTATGGTAATGGTATTAGAATTCTTGCACCTCTTGTTACATATACGCATACCAAAATAGCTTCTATGAAAGGTGTATTGGTTAAAGATGGTAGAATATTTGAAAAACTAGAAGAGGTTGATACTATACTATTTGATAAAACTGGTACTTTGACAAATAATGAACTCAAAGTTGGAGATATAGAGGTATATAACAATTATAGTAAAACTACAATATTAAAATATGCAGCAGCAGCAGAGTGTAAAATGACACATCCTATTGCAAAAGCGATATTAAGTGAAGCAAAAAAGTTAAAATTGGACTTACCAAATATCAGTGAAGCAAACTATAAAATTGGATTTGGAATAAATGTTCAAATTGAAGATAAGTTGATACAAGTTGGTAGTGCAAAATATATGAAGCTAGAATCAATTGAAATTAGCAAAGAGATTGAGCATGTGATGTATAAAGTACATGAAGAGGGGAACTCTTTAATTATGTTGGCTATTGATAAAGAGATTGTTGGTACTATTGAGATAAAAGCCACAGTGAGACCAGAAGTACAAGAGTTAATTCACAAGTTAAGAGAAGAGGGCATCAAAAATATGTCAATAGTCTCAGGAGACCATGAACAACCAACCAAAAGATTAGCAAATCTATTAGGTTTGGATGGCTGTTATTATGATGTATTACCTCAAGATAAAGCATCAATCGTAGAAAAACTAAAGAAAGATGGAAAAACAGTCTGTTTTGTAGGTGATGGGGTAAATGATGTAATTGCTATGAAAAAGGCTGATGTCTCTATATCATTAACAGGTGCTACTGTAATTGCAACAGATGTGGCAGATGTTATACTTATGGATGGCTCTTTAACGCATATATCAGACCTGATTAATGCATCAAAAAACTTAGATAAAGATTTAAATAAGATGTTTAAAACTTCAATTATTCCAAGTGGTATTATTTTATTAACTATTCCTATTGGTTTGGGATTTACCACGGCTATGATACTCAAAAATATGATTTTTGCTATTAATTTAAAAAGAGCATTTAAACCATTAAAAGAGTATAAAAAATTAGAGTTAGAAAAAATGCAAAGTGAGATTAAAGTTGATGAATAAATTATTATTATATTTAAGTAGTAATTCAATATAATTCTTATCACTTAAAACGAACAATATAACTAAAATTAAAGGGCTAAAAATATGAAGAAACTAACAACTATAAAAGTAGATAATTTAAAAGTAAGAACAATAATTGGTTTCAATGATTGGGAGCGTGAAAAAAAACAAGATGTATCTATCTCTTTTTCGTTTAAATATGATATTCAAAAAGCTCTTGAAAAAGATAGTAAATATGATATTGTAGATTATAAAAAAATTGTAAAATACATTATAAAAATGGTTGAAAGTTCTAGTTATAACTTATTAGAAACATTATGTGAACGCGTCTATGAGTATCTACATAGTAATATTAATATTGAAGATATAAACTTATCAACTTCTAAACCAGGAGCTTTGAGATTTACAGATAATGTAAGTGTAATAATATCACAAAAAGATAGAAAAAATCTATTTATAATAGGTATAGGCTCAAATATAGATGCCAAGCAAAATGTAAAAAAAGCCAAAAAAGAGCTTATTAAATTGGGTAAAGTGATAAAAGAGACAGATATTATAAAAACCGAGCCACTTAAGTTTAAAGAACAAAATGATTTCTTAAATGGTGCAATAATGATACAATCAGATAAAAGCTTTGCAGATATGAATGATGAATTAAAAGATATAGAAACACTGTTAGGAAGAGTTAGAAACTCTAATAAAAATGGTCCAAGAACAATTGACTTAGATATCTTAACTTATAATAGTACCATCACAGATAAAGATGTCAATAGTGTAGATTTTCTTAAAGATTTTGTGAATGAACTCAATAATTAGGCCTTGGAATGAAACAGAATAATAAGTGGGCTATGGTTACAGGTGGGTCTGATAGAATTGGTAAAGCTATTGTACTGCAACTCATAAAAATGAACTATAATATCGTTATACAATACAATACAAACAGCCAAAAAGCCCAAAAACTTCAAAAAAAACTTCATAAACAAGGTTTAGTTTGTCATATAGTTCAAATTAATTTTTTAAGTATAAAAGAGTCAAAAAAGAAAATTAAAGATATTTTTAATCAATATAATATATCTGTTGTAGTAAATAACTCTTCAAGTTTTGTAAACTCTTCAATTTTAGATGATGGCTTAAAGACTTTTAAAAGAGTTATCAAAATAAATCTAACAATCCCTTATCTTATCATCAAGAGTTTTCTAAAAATAAGAAAAAAAGGACTGATAATAAATATTTTAGATACTAAAATAACTCAAAATAAGACACTTCATTTAGACTATCTATTGAGTAAAAAGTTTTTATTCTCAGCCACAGAGCTACTTGCTTTTCAATCTGCACCAAAAGTTAGAATTAATGCAATATCCCCTGGATTGATATTACCTCCAGAAGATAAAGATATAAATTACTTAAAAGAGTTATCAAAAGAGATACCATTAAAGAAAATAGGTGATACAAATCATATTCAAGAAGCTGTAAAGTTCTTTATAAAGAATAAATTTGTAACAGGACAAAATATTTTTTTAGATGGTGGTGAACACCTTGGTCAAAAAATAGATTGATACTAATTTTATTTCCGAAAAGATGATGATATTATACTCATAAATTCATCTTTTGTTTTCTTATTTTCTTTAAATACCCCTCTAAGTGCTGAAGTAACTGTTGTAGAACAAATTTTCTGCACACCTCTCATCTCCATACACATATGTCTAGCATCAATCACTACAGCCACACCTTGTGGATTTACAGCTTCATTAATTGCATCTGCTATCTGTTCTGTTAATTGCTCTTGAATTTGTAATCTTCTTGAAAATACATCAATAACTCTTGGTATTTTAGATAAACCTATAACTTTTCCATTTGGGATATAAGCCACATGTGCTTTTCCAATAATAGGTAACATATGATGTTCACAAGTTGAATATAGCTCTATATCTTTTACTATTACCATCTCATCATTTGTACTTGTAAAGAGAGCTTTTCTCATGATTTCTATAGGGTCTTGGTCGTATCCACTACACATAAATTCCCATGCTTTAGTAACTCTTTTAGGAGTGTCAAGCAGACCTTCTCGTGAGGGGTCTTCTCCAATATGTTCTAATACTTTTCTTATCGAATCTTCCACTATCATTCCTTTTATTTATACTTATATTAATGTGTATTTTACACTTGTAAATCTAAATATAAGTTTAATAAAACTAAAGCACTATCATCATAAATAGGTAGTTTTTTAGTTGCAATTTTTATCTTCTCTAAATAAAACTAGGTGCATCATTTGCGAATAGGATTAAATCGCCTACTTGTGTTTGAGTCACTAACATCTCTTCCATATCCGATTTATTTTTTAATCTTACAAGTTTGTTTTCATCTATCTCTTTTTGAAAGATTGAGTAGTTTAAATTACCTGATATTATTATATCAAATATCTCGTTTACTTTTTTTGCAACTTGAATATTTAAGCGTTCAAGGTCTGGTGATGCATTAGGAAGTGTAGGACAAGGGATCCCAGGGACAATTATCAAGATAGTAGACCCTGTGACCCTTGAGAGTCTTCCTATAGGTATAGATGGTCATATTATAGTGGGTGGTCCACAAGTGATGAAGGGTTACTTAGATGATGAGGAGAAGAGCAAAGAGGTTATTGTGGAGCTTGAAGGTATACGCTATTACCTTACAGGGGATAAAGGACATTTAGACAAAGATGGTTTTCTCTTTATCACAGACCGCTATAGTAGGTTTGCAAAGATAGGTGGAGAGATGATAAGCCTAGGAAGTGTAGAAGAGCAACTCAATGATCTCTTAGGAGAAGAGGTAGAATTAAGTGCTGTGGCTTTGAATGATGATAGAAAGGGTGAACAGATAGTACTATTATATAGCAGTGAAGTAGCACAAAGTGAGATTACAAGTAAAATCAAGAAGAGTGATATACACCCTCTTATGAAACCTAGTAAAATTTTTGAAGTGGATGAGATTCCTAAACTAGGCACAGGAAAAGCTGACTTTAAAGGAGCTAAGAGAGTAGCAGAGAGTTTGATGGAGGGGTAAATTACCCTTCTATTGGAGTATATATAAGAGCTACAATATCAAAGTAATGGTACGCTACAATAAAATATGAGGAAACATATCAAAAAAATATGGTTTATTTTACAAAATATTATTTTAATATTTATACTAATAGACCTACTATTATTAGATAACGAAGAGGCATTAATGAAGCTTGTAGCATTTGAACTTCTTCTTTCATCTTTTCTTGGGTTTATAGGTATACTACTGAACAATATATTACTAGATTTTGTTAATATATCTATATCTAAAACTAATATTATATATATAATTTTTAACTGGATTTTATTTGTTTTACTTGGATATATACAATGGTTTATTATTGTACTAAAAGTATATTTAAAATTATGGAGTAAAAAGGAGATGTATAATATTTCTGTAAACAAGTATCTTGGTCTATTTGGAATTATTTTTATAGCTTTATATATATTTATTATATCGATATAGAAAAA
>JADGER010000263.1 GCA_016744315.1 Sulfurovaceae bacterium | reverse complement strand
TAAAAGTATGAGGCATAGCTGTAATAGCTATAAACGAGAGTAGTAACCAAGGGAGAGTAGAAAGAAGTGGTACAAGTAAAAAAATATTTTTATTCCAAAAAGCCAAAGGAATTAAAAGAAGTGCTGGAACATAAAGATAACTACGATTATATAGAAAAAATTCTAATCTATCTTTTATAAAATCAAATGAAAGATGTGCAAAGTTTGGCTGACCTAAATAGATCCGTTCTAAGGCATTATCTCCAGCAAAAAAGTTTTTTTGAATAGCTATAAGTATAATACTAAAAAACAGAGAAAATAGTGCAGTATATACTAAATCTTTGGGCAGAGTTTTAAACTCTTTAGATACCAAATAATGCATTAGTAAAATAGTAGCAAGAAGTCCAAATAGATGAAAACCTGCATCTTCTCGTATCATTAATAAAAGTAGTACTACAAAATAGCTACTATATATATTACCTCGAAAATAAAGAGCAACAAACAGTAATATAAGTGCAGGAATTGCTATTTCTATATGAGGGAAACCTATAGTTCCTAATGCAACACCATTAAATGCTGTCATAACTGCAATTAAAAGTAATAAGAATAAAGTACTTTTTTTAGATACAAATTTCTCACCTGCTAAAAAAATAGCTAATGCTATAAGCCCATATAAAGAGCCTATAAATAGAGAAAAATACTGGATAGGAGTAATAAAACCATCTAACAGCGTATATAAAAGTGAAAAAGGATAGTAAAATAGTGAAAGATGTGTAGTAAAATAAGTGTAATCTAATACACCAACAAGTGGATTAATAATAGGTAGAGAAATAGATTCACTTAAAAGGTAGGTAAACCAACCCGTATCAAGAACAAAACTTTTTGCATTATAGTAATGGTTAAGGATATAATTACTTAGCAAGAAAGTTGTAATAAAAAAAGAGAGTAAGCCAAAAAAAAGTTTTAAAATATGCATTCTGATATTATAGCAATCTTCACTTTTGAATAACTTTTTATTATTTTTAGATAAGATATTAAAACTACTTTGAGGTATATATAATGAACAATAAATTATGGCTTAAATTACTATTTATGATATTATTTGCTATAACTCTATCTATTGGTATTTTTAATTATTATATTGACCCTTATGGATATTTTTCAAGAGAAAATAAATTTATAAATAATATAACAAGAGTTAACAAACCAGAAATTTTAAATACAAAATTATATGCAAATGGACAAATATATATTATTGGCACATCAAGACAGATGAGAGTTAATCCACAGCTAATAGAAAACTTAACTCAAAAGGCAACTCATAATGTAAATATTACAGGTTCAACATTTTCAGAAAATACCATATTAGCAAAAAAGATAAAAAATTTAGGGAAAAATTTTATTTATGGTTTTGACTGTACCTCACTAAATAAATATCGGGTTGAAAACTTTAGTGAAATTACAAATAGATATGTAACATATAAAGAAGAGCTAAAGAGATATAAAAACATATATCTAGCACTACTTAATTTTGATATAACGCTACTGTCAATTAATCATATACTAGATAGATTAAATAATAAAGACTATTACCAAATAGAAAATCATGAAAATAATCACCCATATACAATAAATAGTAAGGTTATAATAGGTGGTGTAGATGGTACAAATAAAAAAGCATCCTATTCAAGTTACACTATATATCCAGATAAAAAGATTATAGATTTAGCCAAAAGTGCTGATGAAGATGATATATTCGTAATATTACCTAAATACATAGCTTGGTATAAGATGTTTCAGAAGTATAATAATA
>JADGER010000130.1 GCA_016744315.1 Sulfurovaceae bacterium | reverse complement strand
TATTTCTGCTGGCAAAAATATTAATGCCATTGTTAAAAATTTAGCAAAAGATGGAAGATATTATTGGATATTTACAGAATTTGAATCCCGAAGAGACACCGATACCCAAGAGATCATTGGTTATACAGCTTCAAGAAAAAAAACCTCTAAACATGTATTAGAAATTATATCAGACTTGTATAGTAAACTTTTAGCAATAGAAAAATCTGAAGGTATAGAAGCATCTGAAGTCTATTTAGTTGAGTTTCTCAAAGAGCAGGGAGAAGATATTGAGTTTGCAAATATAATGGAAGAGATACATAGATTTTATTAGGAATAAAAAGGAAATATAATGAAAACTATACTAAAAGGATTGCTTGTACTCTTTTTGGGTACATTGGAACTAAATGCTATTGAATCTAGTACAAAAAAACTTGAAGATACTTTTTGCAAACAACTAAAAAATAATAAAAAATTCTGTATGGAGTACAAAGTTGAATATCCTCTTGTCTATAGTCAGGATACACAATTAGCAAGAAATATCAATAATGCAATTAGCAAACATATACCTGTACTCAATGCTCAAAAGTATATTTCTAACTATTTACAAGAGACTGAGGGAGAGGTGTTTTCTTCGGGTCATAGTGATGAGACTACAATAACGCTATTAGCTGTAACCAAAAGTACCTTTTCTTTGGATATATCAGGGAGTAGTTATACAGGTGGAGCACATGGTAATTATGGGAGTTTAGCATATAATTATGATAGATATACAGGGGAACTATTGCAACTTAAAAATATTTTTAAGCCTTATTATGAAGAGACTCTAAGGGCTATAGCTGAACAAGTATATAGAGAAAAAAATAACCTTACGCCTTATGATAATTTACAAGATAAACAAGGATGGCTTGAAAATAAATTTGTACTTCCTGCGAGTATTGGTTTGGGTGCTGATGGACTCCATCTCAATTATTCACCTTATGAAATTAAACCTTATGTAGCAGGAACTACATCGTTTGTTGTGCCTTATTATCTTCTTGCTCCTATTGCCAAAGCAAACTCTGTTCTTAGCACTCTTATTCCTAGAATAGATGTGACTATACCCCATAAAACAAAAAATACTATTAGTAAAACATTCAATCATAATAAGCATGCAAGTATACGATTGAAAGCCAAAGTACTCTCTCCTCATAGAGTACAAATAGATGTATCTATGACAAATCATACAAGATACCATACAGGAGGTCTTTCACTCTCTTTTCCTCAACTAACACGCAGAGGAACACTTGTAGATAAAAAAACTAGAGGCTTTAATAAAGTAACACTCTATCCTCCCAAAAGTCGTCTCTATTACGCTCCAACAAAAAGAACAATAAGAAGTCAATATATGCTTGTGGAGAGTGATACAAACAATTGGTCAAAAGATCAGACCAAAAGTGTCTCACTTACTTTGGATATTCCATCTTATATCGAAAGTTTTTATATAAATGTAAGAGGCTCACTGAGTCAAAATAGGAATATTGTAGCTGTACCACATAAGGGAATAGAAGGACAACAAGGATTTGGAAATTATCGTATAGAAATTCCTATGAGATAAATAGATGCAGAGATTAAATAAATGGGGAATGTCTAAAGTATATTTTTTCTATAATCTTAGCAAGAAAAAAAGAAATTATAGTTCTGTTAAAGAACTTTTTAATTCTAAGATTATATATATTCCTATTTTTTTATCCTTTCTGACAGGTTTTATTTTTACATTTCCTATAGTATATTTTGAGATAAGCTTATATGACAATAATTTATATCAAGTATTTTCTTATTTTATAATTATGCTAATTTCAGTTTTTTTGGAATTTTATTTTTTATTTTTATTAGGTTTTGCTACACTTGCATATTATACTTATCATATATATCAAATCAATAAAGATAAGTATGGTATATCAGAAGATAATTTTTTATCAAGCTTGGTATTAACAGTAATGGAACTGCCAGCAGAAAAAATAATTAATTATAATCTTAATCCTTATGAATATGTACAACACAGAGTTATACTCTTCTCCCTAATTTATAAAGGAAAAGTAATGATGACAAATTTTGTAGCTAAATTTATACTAAAAAAAGTTTTGTCACGAACAGCACTCAGAGGCTATTCTGCTTTTATTGCTATGCCAATTACTGGTTTATGGGATGCTATAATTTTTCATAGTACAATATCTAAGAGTAAATATAAAATAATTGTAAGAATAATTATTCTAATTTTATTAAAAGATAAGCTGAATATATTAAAATCTAATGTAAAATTGATACTTTATAGGTACTATTATTTTGGGGAATATAGTAATAATTTAGATTTTTTATTAAGTAATATTTATAAAAACAGTAAATTCTTTTATTCAAAAGAGGAGTATTTAAATCTAAATATTTTAGAAAATAATCAAAAATTATTAGCCATACTCTTTTCTTTTAAAGAGAGTAGCTTTTCACCTATTGAAAAAGATATAATGAAAAAAAATAAAATATTTGATGATGTTAAGGCATTAAAAAAGCATATCAAATATGTAGAGCTTGACTCTATTAGAACTTATATAGAAAAAATATAAGTAGTACAGATAAATATTACAAAGGAAAAAGATGAGAAAAGATAGAAGAGAGAGTGATAATGTAGAAGATAGAAGAGAAGAGAGTGGAGGTCATAGTAGTGGTGGTGGAGTCTCTATGGGACAAATGATGATGTTAGCGCCTCTTGTTAAAAAACTTTTAGGGACAAAATTTGGTTGGGCTGTTATTGGTTTGGGGGCTGTGGCATATATGAATGGTTATAATCCTCTTGCACTTTTGGGTATGCAAACACCCACACAAAACCAAAGCGTAAGTTCTGTAAATGATGATAAAGAGGCAAACTTTATGAAAACCGTACTTGCTGATACAGAAGATGTATGGAAAGAGATATTGCCTAAATATGGGACAAAGTATAAAGAACCTATTATGGTATTGTATCGTGGTTCTACACGAAGTGGATGTGGGTCTGCTTCTGCTCAAATGGGTCCATTTTATTGTCCTGCAGATCAAAAAGTTTATTTGGATTTAAGTTTTTTTGATGAACTTGCCAAAAAACATAATGCTCCTGGGGATTTTGCTCAAGCGTATGTATTAGCTCATGAGATTGGACACCATATCCAAAATCTCCAAGGTACACTCTCTAAAGTACAAAAGTATAAACAGCAAGCAAAAAGTGAAAAAAAGAGTAATGCTTTGCAAGTGCGTGTAGAACTCCAAGCAGATTGTTACTCAGGCGTATGGGCACACCATGCACAAAAAAGATTTAATATCCTAGAAGAGGGTGATATAGAAGAAGCTCTTCAAGCAGCAAGTTCTATAGGAGATGATGTTCTTCAGCGAAAAGCCACAGGACATGTACGACCAGATGGCTTTACCCATGGAAGTGCAGTACAAAGACAAGAGTGGTTTACCAAAGGATTAAAAACAGGTGATTTAAAGGCATGTAATACTATTTAACTACAATATCTAATGTACCTATTTTTTCAATTTTTAGGTGTTGTTCATCTATAAAGACTATATCTCCATCAAGTTCTAGCATATTATAGGAATTTTGTAAGTCTATTTCTAGGGTGTCCACTTTGCCATAAAAGCTTCCAATTTTGGGGATAAAGCTAAAAGGTGTAAAGATAAAAAACCTTTGTGAACTCAAAAGCATAAAGGGAGTAAGCAGAATATAAAGAGGAAAAAGAGCCATAAAAGATAAAAGATACTTCCATATACCATTTTGTAAAAAACCAAAACGAAGTGTTTCCGAGAGAAGTATATGCTGTAGGTCTCCCATATTTCCTGCACTAAAGAGAAAAACTTCATTATTTAATTTATAAAATGGGTGTTTTTTTGTCTCTATAGGCTCTTGTTTACTAAGTTTACCCATAATTTTATCAAGAGAATGCGTACGGTAGAGTTTGGATATTACATTAAATGAACCTGTGGGATTAAGAATAATAGGAGGTATATTTTTGTATTCATATAATTTTTTTACAACACGCCGAAGAGTCCCATCTCCACCACTAATAATAATATAATCATAAGAGTCAATAGCTATATTTTCATCTGCAAGTGATGCTAAGGATATAGATTTAATATCAAGATTTGCATAAGTAAGTTCTTTAGCAATAGCAAGAATTTTCATAATGAGCCTTTGGTAGTTTATAAGAATTTTTCATATACTTTTGTGCTATTATACCAAAACATGAAAACAAAAATAACTAGTGATCAACTAGATGAATTTATTATCTGTCATAAGTGTCATACACTGCATAAAAAGGCATTTATTAGCAATGGGTCAAAAGCAGTATGTAGGCATTGTAAAAGTGTATTATATCATCGTGATGATGCTCTGATAGACAAAGGATTAGCATTAAGTATTACAGGTTTAATACTTTTTATCTTAGCTAATGTTTTTCCACTTATTCGAGTAGATATTTTGGGTCAAGAGCAGGTAATTACTATTTTGTCTATGATTTCACGCTTGTTAGAGAGTGGTTATTATATTGTGGCTTTGTTTGTTGTTTATCTAGTTTTTATCTTTCCTATTATGATATTTTTAATCTATGTCACCCTATTTTTTTTACTAAAAACTGCCCAAAAAGAGAAATTAGTGCAGGATTTATTGATTTTACTTTCAAAGATACTCTTATGGAATATGAGTGATATTTTTTTGATTAGTATATTAGTTTCACTTGTTAAATTGATGAGTATGCTCGAAATTCATATTGGTCTCTCTTTTTGGACTTTAACACTTTTTGTTATTATTGATCTTTATATGACTCGTAGTATTCATATAGGAGAGTTATGGAAGATAAAAGAAGAGATTTATAGGGAGCAAAAATGAAATCTTGGAAAGAAGAAGAACTTATTCGTTGTCCTATTTGTGAAGCTGTTACCATAGACCAAGGCAAAAAAAATATATGCCGTCGTTGTAACTCCAAAATATACCAACATCAAAAGTTTCAAACAGAAAAAAGCTGGGCATTTTTGATTACAGCAATTATATTTTATATCCCTGCAAACCTCTATCCTATGCTTGTAATTAAGCAGTTTGGTCACGAAGAGGGGAGTACTATTCTTGGAGGTGTTATTGTTTTGTGGGAGATGGGATCGTATCCTGTGGCACTTATTATTTTATTTGCTTCTGTTTTTGTGCCTCTTCTCAAGTTTTTATTGCTACTTTATCTTTTAATTAGTGTAAAATACTCTCTTGGAAATGATAGCAAGGTTGATAAACATACTCTTTATTATATTACCGAAGTAATTGGACCATGGTCTATGATTGATGTTTTTGTGGTTGCTATTTTAGCAGGACTTATTCATTTGAGTAGTATGGAAATGGTTGCAGGAACAGCTTCTACAGCATTTGCACTTTCTGTATTTTTTACAATTATGGCTGCTAGTTCATTTGATAGTAGACTTATCAAGGAGAAGAGATAAATGTCAGTACCAATTATAGAAGAGAGTAGTAAATTTAATTTTTTTACCTCTATATGGATTGTTCCTTTTGTTGCACTTATTATTGCTTTATGGCTTGCTTTGGAGTACTTTACACAACTAGGACCCAAAATAGAAATTATTTTCGAGAGTAACAAAGGACTTAAATCAGGTCAGAGTCAGATTAAATATAGAGATGTTGTTATAGGTGTTGTAGAAAAAGTAGCACTTCGTAATAGTGGTGATGGAGTCAAAGTAACAGCAAGAATAGACAAAGAAGCTTCTCCTTATCTTAATGATGAGACAAAATTCTGGATTGTAAAGCCAGAAGTAGGTGTGGGTGGAATTTCGGGTCTTGATACAATTATTTCTGGTACTTATATTAATATGAAAAGTAAAAAAAAGAGTATGAGTAAAAAGTTTTTTGTTGGTTTTGAAGAATCTTTAAAAGGCTCAAAAGATGGGATAAAACTCCGTCTTAATGCTTCTGATTCTTATAATGTTAGAAAAGGTTCACCCCTACTTTTTAAGAGTATGGTCGCAGGAAGTGTAGAAGAAGTAGCTATTTCAGAAGATGGCAAGAGTGTAGATGTAATTCTTTTTGTAAATAAAACTTTTGTGCCTTATGTGCATGCAGATTCAAAGTTTTGGGTACAAAGTGCTTTAAATATTGCATATCAACATGGAAAACTTGATTTTACTGTAGCACCTTTGAGTAATTTGGTGCGTGGGGGTATAGAGTTCTCTTCTTCAGGGGAAGACATGCATAATCAACCACCAAAAGATTTTATATTTAGGTTATACAAAAATAGTACAATTGTAGGCAATAAAAAGATAGGAAAACGAGGCTCTAAAGAGCTACGAGAGTATCTTTTGCTTTTTGATGAATCTATTGCCAAATTAAATCATGATGCTTCTGTGGAATATAAAGGATACAATATTGGAAGGGTAAAAGATATTAAACTCTCTTATAGTAAAAAGAGTCATATTGTTGCAAGTGAAGTGACTATATCTATTGATAGTGCTATATTTTATGATGATACTGATGCTAATTCTACAGGAGAAGAGAATTTAAAGCAAGCTGTATGCGAAGGATTAAGAGCCTCTCTTGAAGAACAAGATCCTATTACTAAATTACAATATATTGAACTTGTGTTTAGTGATGAAAATATTACTCGCGAAATTATTTATAAAGATGCAAAAGCACTTTTTCCTATATTTAAAGATAAAAGAGATGATTTACTTTCTGGTATAGGTGGTATTATAGAAGCTATCAAAAAACTTCCATTAGAGAGATTAACCGAATCTATGGACAAAGCTATTAATAGTTTTACAAATGTTATGGAAAGTAATAAAAAGGTTACAAAAGATATTCTAGTTACAGTAGATAAAACACTTAATTCAGTAAACAAAGTGATTTCTTCAAAAGATTTTAAAGAGATTCCACTGCAAGTAAATAAAACACTTACTACTTTACAAAAATCGTTACAATCACTTGATAGCTTGATAAAAGGTGATGATTATGAGTCGCTATTATCAAGTCAAATGACACAAACACTCAAAGATGTTTCACAGACCTCTAGGGATACACAAAAATTACTTAAGAAGTTGGATCAAAAACCAAACTCCTTAATATTTGGAGATTAAAGATGAAAAAATATATTTTATGGAGTTTTTTAACGCTAC
>JADGER010000129.1 GCA_016744315.1 Sulfurovaceae bacterium | reverse complement strand
GCTTTTTCAAGAGTAAGTCCCTTTTGCATAGCAAAAACAATATATCCCAAATGACGATCTGAATCTAAAATATGAGAAGCAAGCCATTTAGCCAAAAAAACAATCACTTCATCTGCTAATTTTGCAAAAGGTTTTGAACTCTCTTCATCTTTAAAACTCTGTACAGTCTCTACAAACTTTTGATGAATCTTTTTGTGTTCTAAACTTAAAACATCTTCAGGAAAATACTCATGCCCTATGGCTTCTTCTGTTTGGAAGTGATATACTGTATATGATGCAAGTTCATCAAAAATTTTGCTTAAGTCTTCCTCCTTAGATCCGTAGGCTATATGTGTAGCCAAACGGTTGAGTATTTCAACTAATTTACGATGCTGTTCATCCACTTTCTTGAGACCAATATTAAAATTATCATCCCATGGAAAAATATCAATTGATTGTATTGTTTCATCTTTAGAAATGTTCATAAAATATAATATCTAATATTATAAAAATAAGTTCTTAGTTTATTAATTAATCCCTATAAAGATATATAAACCCAATCAGATACTAACCTTTTTCTAAGAAAATACCTGAAATGTAATTTTGCAACTTAACTATCCTCCCGACCCAAATAACCTCTCTAATACCATAAAGATAAGAATAGTAACAATGGGTGATAAAATAATCTGCCAATAGAGTTTGTCTTTGATGATATAAAGTATCAATCCACCCCAAGCAAATAATATAAGTATAAAGTGAATGATAAATAAGGGAATAATAGAGCGAGTCATACTCCCCAAATTAGCCAAAGCAAGGATAAGTATAAAAAATCCTACCCAACTCAAAAGTTTTTTCCAATCTTTACTTCGATAAAAACTAATAGCCATTGAGAGCATAGTAATCAATATAGCAATAATTATAAGAGCTTTCATAGCACTATATATCCTTATACTTCTTTTTCTTTTTTATCTTTCATTTTACGGTGTCGCGGTTTTTTCTTTTTATCTTTTTTTGTATGATTAGGCGTTGCAGAAGCCACAAAACCTTCTAAAACTTTTTCTTTGATTTCTTGTTTCATATTAAATTCTATATCCGAAAGCAAAGGCTCATCGGCAGGACTGACAAGAGCAATAGCCTCACCAAGTTCTTTCATAAAAGCCAAACGATTATAATAATCTTGTGGAATTTCTGGCAAATCATAAGAAAGAATAAGTTTAATATTTTCTAATTCTAGTGTTTTAAAAATCATATCTGTAGTAATAAGAATATTTAAAGTCCCTTGATTAAATGCTGTTGTAGCCTCTTTTTGCTGTTGGAGTCTATGATTTCCATGAATGGCAAGTGCATTTAACTCTTTTGAAATCAAAAATGCACTCAATGTATCTGCTTTTTTCTTACTTTTGACCACAATAACTACTTGTGTTTTTTGATACTCATTTAGAAGTAATCCACTCATAGATACTTTATCATGTTCTCGAACAAAATAAATACTTTGAGTCGTTCGTAAAGCCACACTTCTTTGGTCATAATATATTTTTTCTTCAGGTGTATCAGTTTGTTCAGACATTTAGTTTTTTTCCTTGAAATTTTTTTGTTATTATAGCTTATTAGTTTGGAGATAGCTTTTCGTATACCTATTCCTCAATAACTTCTAATATAACCAACAGTAAGAGAAGCAGAGGAGTCATCCATGGTGAAATATAATGTGCAAATATCCCACAAAATAATCCAAAAAAAATAAGTCCAAAAGGAGCAGAAAACTGCTTCTCTTCACTCCGTATAAAAAAGAGTATAAAAATAGCAACACTCCCAAGAGTACCGATGAGAAAATGAATAAGAAAGGTCAATTTTGGATAAACTCCAATTCACAAACTACCTGTGCGTGGTCGCTTGTGAGTAATGAACCATCTTTATTTTCTTGTAAATGCTCATCTAAGACCCTATAATTTGTCACCTCAGCGATTTTGTTTTCATTCTCTTTATCAAAATCATTTGAAATAAAAATATAATCTAAGACATATCCTTTTGCCAAAAAATAACTTGTTGATTTTCTTTTGGGTTCTTTTGCTTCTGGATGGGGATTGTATATTTCTGCTTTGTATTGATAACTAGCATCATATAAAACAGCATTTTCTTCGCTTTCAGCATCATAATATTTGTGATTTGATAATGCTTCAATTGTAAGAGAAAATTCTTTATCATTTAAATCACACATAAGAACAGCAGGTTTATCTTTGGATTTTTCAATATCAAAAAAGAGAGAGGATGCCTCACATAATCTTTGTTTTAAAGAGGAAGAAGATGTCCTTTCCAAAGCTTTTGAAACTAACTTTTGTTTATACTCCAAGCTATGATGTTGACTAAATAGATATTCAAATTCATTGAGCCTATTTGATTTTAGATGACAAACATATACCAAAAGTTCTTGATTATTGGGCAGTGTTATCGTTGCCTTGATAGGTATCCTCGAAAAATTAAATATGCCTTCAAAATTATGCTTTTTAATACTTGGTTTATGAGCTTTTACTTTTTGGATATTAGATATGGGATATTTTGAAGCAATAGCTACTGTGGTACTCACATATACATTTCTATTTTTTTTTGCAAAATCTACAGTTTTAAAATAGTTAAATCCTAGCTCTTTCAAAATATTTTTTAAGGAATTTTTTGAGAATACTTCTTGAAATCCAATAATATCACAGTCCATTTCTATTATTTGATTCTTTATCCATGTAGTTTTTTCAAACCATTGCTCTTGAGTGAACTTATCTTTTTTTTTGTACCAAGAATAAGGAGGTTCTACAAATTGGAAAAGGTTAAATGTGCCTAGTTTTATTTTCATGATGCTAACCTATCAATCCTTTCTATGTTTTTTACAATTATACTAAAATAAAGAAAAAAATCATATACTATGCCATGAATAAAAAATTAAAAAAATATATAGAACGATATGATATTATAGAAAATTGTACAAGTTATGAGCTTATGCCAAATGGTGGGATGATAGTTTTAATCAATCAAGAAACAAAAAGTGAAGTATTGATTGAAAATAGCACTTTCCCACTAGAAGCATTTCAAGCCATACTTATTAATGCTTATGAAGAGTCCGTGCATATTCGATCAAATGAAAGCATAAATCTTATAGCCATTAGATTCAAAGGAGCTGGAGCATCTTTCTTTTATGAAGAACTAATGGATGCACTTATGCAAGTGCCAAAAGAACCTATTTTTATAGAAAATAATATTTTAGAAAATGAACTTGATAGCTATTTTAAAAATCGCTTATGCCCAAGTAAACTCCCTTTTAATATTATGAAAATAATTGATTTATTAGATGCACAAGGAAGCGATTATTCTATAGATGAAGTCTTAGCCATAGCAAATATTCCAAGGAAAATTTTGGATAAAATGTTTAATCTAAGAACTGGCTTGACTTTTAAAACCTATGCCACGGTCAAAGAGCTTGCTACTTAGGTAATGCTATTAATTGGAGTTTTTTTAATCGTGTAAGTTTTTTGATTGCATATTCCCGTTTTGATGCTGTACTTCTATTGAGTGAAGGCTCTTCATACAATAATTTTACGGGTCGCCTTGCTTTTGTGTATTTTGCACCTTTATCACTAAAATTATGTTCCTTCAAACGCCTTGAGGTATCTGTAGTGATGCCTGTATATAAACTTCCATCACTACATTCAAGAATATAAATAAAATATGACATCAATACTCTTTTGTGTTAGTTCAGATTTCCAAGGAGCTTTTGCTCTTCTTCTAATGTAAGATAACGCCATTTAGCACTTTCTATATCAAGTTCAAAACTACCAATGCTAACTCGGGTTAAGTTTAAAACCTTTAAGGGTGTCCCAAACTTTGGGTCTTTCAACGCCCCAAAAAGTCGACGGATATGCCGATTCTTTCCTTCATTTAACTGTACCCTAAGTTTCGTTTTTGCACCACCAAAGCCTATTTTTTCAACAACAAGAGCTTTGAGTAGACCGTGTTTACTCTCCACACCTCTCATAGCTTGTGCAATATGTGCATCTGTGACATGACCTCTGACCCAAATTTCATAAACCTTAATACAACCTCTAGGTTTGGTTAATACATTCCCAATCTGACCATTGGTTGTAAATAATAAAAGCCCCTTGGATTCTAAATCAAGTCGACCTATTGGCATCCATTCATCATGAAAAACCCATTCAGGCAAAAGGTCATAAACTGTCTTCCGCCCCATATCGTCAGATCGTGTAACCAAATACCCCTTAGGCTTATTAAGTGCTAAGAGTACTTTGGAATCTCTTGCTATTGCATTCATTACTTCAACTTCTCAGCCACCAACTCATTTACAACTTTAGGATTTCCTTTCCCTTTAGTAGCTTTCAATACTTGCCCTACAAAGAAGCCCAAAAGTTTGGTATTACCTGCTTTAAACTTAGCTACATTATCTGGATTTTTGGCAATTATTTCATCAATAATAGGCAAAATTTTAGCAGGGTCACTTATTTGCACAAGTCCTTTATCTTCAACAATTTTTGTTGGATTTTCTCCTGATTTCACCATCTCTTCAAATACTTGTTTTGCAATTTTATTTGAAATAGTCGTATCATCAATCATTTTAACAAGCTGTGCTATTTGTTTTGCAGAAAACTTTAGCTCACTTATTTGCATCTGTTTTAATTCTCTTGCTACTTCATTGCTTACTATATTTGCCAAATTTATAGGACTATTGAGCAGAGATAAAGCCTCTTCATAAAATTTTGAGAGATTCTCATCACGAGCCAAAGTATTGGCTACTTCACTATTAAGTCCAAGCTCTAAGTACTTATCAAATAGTGCTTTTTGCTCTTCACTCATAGCTACTACTTCACCATCTATTTGTACTTTTTTAGCTTGTGTTGTAGGTTCAGTTACTTTTGTCTTTTTAGCATAAGAATCTTTTAGACCAACAATTTTATTAAATACAGGGTTTTCATCTGTGTAATCAATAGGATCAGCATAAAAATATCCTTCTCTTTCAAACTGAAATCTCTCATCAATTTTATCTGTGATAACAGCAGGTTCAATAAGAGCATTTTTGATAATTTGCAAAGAATTTGGATTTATATCTTCTATTCCTTCAGGTGCTTCGTTTAGAAATAGTCTATCATAAACTCTTACTTCTACTTTTTTAGCCTCTTTGGCACTTACCCATTGAATAGCACTTTTTACCTTGATATTACTTGTATCTGAACCACTTTTAGAATCAGGATAATACTCTGCTTTTATCTCTATAATATTCCCATTAGCATCTTTAATCACCTCTTTACAAGATATGATATATCCATGTCTAAGCCTTACTGCTTGATCAGGTGTCAAACGAAAATATCCTTTTGGAGGGTTTTCCATAAAGTCATCTTTTTCAATATAAATCTCTTTGGAAAAAGGTAATGCTCTTGAACCCTCTTTTGGTACATCATGAGGATAATATGAAGCATCAATATCTTCACAACCATCATAATTTTCAATTGTTACTTTGAGTGGGTCAAGTACACACATAACTCTTGGCACTTTTGTATTTAAATCATCTCTTATACAAAATTCAAGTTGTGCAACATCCACCATTGAGTTTGCTTTTGCTATCCCTATTGAATCACAAAAATTTAAAATAGATTCAGGCGTATAACCTCTTCTTTTATATCCTGCAATAGTAGGTAAACGAGGATCATCCCATCCATTTACCTCTCCACCTTTAACCAATTCTAAAAGCTTTCTTTTGCTCATAACAGTATAATTAATACCTAATCTTGCAAACTCATATTGATAAGGACGAGCTAAATTAAGTCCAAGTGTTTCAAGTACCCAATTATAAATAGCACGATTATTTTCAAACTCTAAGGTACAAAGGGAATGCGTAATACCTTCCATATAATCAGTTAGACAATGTGCAAAATCATACATAGGATAAATATGCCAAGCATCCCCCGTTCGGTAATGTTCAACATTTCTTATACGATAAAGAAGTGGATCTCTTAGTTGCATGTTATTTGCAGACATATCAATCTTAGCACGAAGAATATGCTCACCATCTTTAAACTCACCCTTTTTCATTCTCTCAAAAAGGTCTAAATTTTCTTCAATAGAACGCTGGGCATACTTACTTCGTTTTCCAGCTTCAGTTACTGTTCCACGGTTTTCACGGATCTCTTCTTCACTTGCAGAATCTACATAAGCCTTACCCATTTTAATAAGTTCGATAGCATAGTTGTAAAGTTCATCAAACTTGTCAGAGGTATAACGAACATTCCCCTCCCAATCAAACCCAAGCCACTCTACAGCATCTTGAAGAGCCTCAACGAACTGAGTATCTTCTTTGGTTGGATTTGTATCATCCATTCTTAGGTTACAGTGACCATTATAATCCCTAGCGATACCAAAATTGATAACGATAGACTTCGCATGTCCAATATGTGGAAAGCCATTAGGCTCTGGTGGAAACCTTGTAATAATCTCTCTATTTTTCCCTGACTTTAAGTCCTCTTCAACTATCGTGCGTAAAAAATCTTTACTCTCTCTCATTATTATTAAACCTTTTATTTTTAAACTCTTCTATGAGTTATATTTTATCAAATTAGAGCTTATTTTAGGTAGCATAAGATAATTATAATCATTTACAACTAAGTTCACAGAAGCTTTCACTATTTCAAGAGACTTAGAGAATTAAAATTTTATTTTTCATATAAAAATTCCTATTTTAATCAAATATATCATAAGACTAGCCCATATTGATGCAACTAATATTCCTGCTAGTACATCACTAGGGAAATGAACTTGAAGATACAGCCTAGAAAGAGCAACCATAATAGCCGTGAATATAAATAGCGATGCCAAAGATGATTTAAAAGGTATATCAAGCATATAAACTAGTAACGATAACATCAATGCAAAAGCAAAAGCCTGTGTAGTATGTGCACTGGGGAAAGAAGAGTCATGAGGCATATCACCAATAATCTCAAAAAGTTCAGGTCGTGATCGTCCTAACAAAGCTTTGAGTAGATGTGTTGTAGCCACAGCCCCTGCAAAGCCAAGAGCAAATACTAGAGCTGGCATATGATAACCAAAAAGTAGTAATCCTATGGCTATTGTAAGTGATACAGGAATCAAAACCCATAAAGACCCTAGCCAAGTAATAAAAGTAAAAAAAGACTCCAAGCTTGTATTCTCTA
>JADGER010000128.1 GCA_016744315.1 Sulfurovaceae bacterium | reverse complement strand
TGTTATGGATTAAATAATGAGCTATTGGTAGACCGTGATAATTTTAACCCTGCTAGTGCTATTAATTTTGCAGAGGCTTCTAAGCTTATCTTGCGTTCTGTAACAAATGATAGCTATAGTGAAGCTCATACAGATTGGTATCAAGAGTATTTAGAAAAGATGGCTCTGTATGGGTTTGAACTTAATCCTAGTGATACTATAGATAGAGACTATTTTGTTTATATGCTACGAGTTATAGAAGCAGACCCCAATAAACAACCTGAAGTTGTAGAAGAGGAAGAGAAAGAAGAAGTTATAGAAGAAGAGGAAGAAACTCCTATAGATGATACAACCGAAAATAATGAAACTATTGTAGAAGATGATAATGTAACCGTAGAAGACAATAGCACTGTAGAAGTAGTAGGTGAGACGGCTATTGGTGGGCTTGAATATTGGTTTACCCCGTATAGATGTTTTGACTCTACTGCTCCTAAGCTTGATTTGGTTGTAGAAAAAGAGAGTAGTGATAGTAATGGTAGCTTTGTATTGGATTTAGAATATTATACAAGTGGAGGTTCTCAAAGCTGTGTAGATACAGAGGGAGATTCTCATAATCTAGCTTTTGGTACGCGTTGGAGGGCTGAAGGGTTAGAGTTTGGCGATTTGACTTCTGCTGATAGTGATACACGATATAAAAGAGTACGAGTGACCGTACCTCAAGGTAAGGCTACAGAGATTCGGTTGGCTGTGATTACAACTTTGGGTAAAGTGATGGTACAGAGTCTTTTTGTAGATGAGAGTGGCAATATTACTAAAAGTGAAACTATTACCTATGGACTCAACGGCATAGAGGTCAAAGACCCTACTATTTTGGCTAATATTAAATCTGTGATAGCTGAGTTGGAGAGTATTAAACTTGATGTAGATGCACTTGCTCCTAAGACTCGAAGTGTAGAAGATGATAATGCTATTAGAGAGAAGTATAATGCTATCAAACAACGCCTAGATAGTGCTATGTCTAAGATAGATGCTGTTAAACAAGCTATAGATAATAGTGATGAAGATAAAGAAGCTCTTAAAGCAGAAGCCGACAAAATCAAACAATCCATAGAAGATATCAAAACCCTGATAGATGGCTATAAGCTCAATGCCGATAACTCACCTGAAGCACTTGAAGATATTAATAGTGCTATAGATGGAGTGATAGCTATGATGCGAAGTAGTGAGAGTGATGAGGTGGAGACTACTAGCATCTCTATTAAACAAGGTCGCAATACTATTAGTGGGAATATTGATATTACTACTCTGCCTGATACTATTCACTCTATTTGGATTGTAGATGGAGGGAACTGGTATGGGTATTCGCCGTATCCACAGATTAATGATTTGATTAAAAATAAATACTCTTTGATTGGGGAGAATATTCGTAATTATAAGGGTGCATTGGTTTACGCTGTTAAAGATTGTGAGATTGAGACAGTTGTTGCTACTAGTGGTGAGAGTGTTGAGCATACTTATCCTAGAGGTTTTAGTATTCATGGAACTGATGGAACTTATATGAGTGCTGATGATGTTATTTGTGATGATTCATTTAATTTGGTGATGATTGCTAAAGTTAGTGGAGATACTCCTAGTGTTTTCGTACCAGAGCGAGAGATTGAGGGAATAGATAATTTTGTTTCTCTTGGTGAGACTGATGGATATTATGTCCTTTGTGATAAGTAGGAGAGAGAGATGAAATTATATAAAAAATTATCACTGATAAGTGTTGTGACATCTTCGATTTTGTTGAGTAGTGGCTTATATGCTACTACTCCTAGTGAACTATCTTTGACTAAATTATATGTTGGTACATTTGATAGAGCTCCTGATAGTGCTGGTATTAAGTATTGGATAAATGATTCTAACTTAGAATTAGAAGATATTGCAAGAAGCTTTTTTGACCAAACAGAGACTAAAAAAATGTATCCTGATGGAACAGAAAATAGTGAATTTATAGCTAGTGTATATCAAAATTTATTTGAAAGAACAGCTGATGAAGCAGGAGCTGAATATTGGTTAAATGAATTAGATAGTGGGAATATAGATAGATCTCTGTTTCTTTTAGCTGTTATCAATGGAGCTATAGGAGATGATAAATCTATTTTAGATAATAAAACTACTGTTGGGTTGGCATTTGAGAGAGCAGGGTTAGATGATATTACTAAGGCTATTAATGCATTAAAATATATAACTTATGACTCCTCAACTGTTGATAGTTCAATATGTGGATTTATTCCTAGTAGATGTGACTCTACAGAAGATAAGACCTATAGTGAAAATGAAACCTATATAGAAACGGAAACTGCTACAAAACAGACAACAGAAGAGGTAACTACACCAACAATTCCAAAAGTTTCTACGCCAGAAGAGACAACAACTTCTACAGAACCTACAAATAGTGAGACAGCTCCTGATACTCTAGCTATGACTGTTAAAGGTAGTGTTGTAGATGGTATTATTTATGATGGTAAAATAAATATCTCTGATATGGATGGAAATAGTTTAGGTTCAACTACTACTGATACTAAGGGTAGATATTCTTTATATATTCCAAAACTTCCAAAACAGTACAAAGTATCTGTAGATGGTGGTAAAGATAGTGGTGCAGATGGTGAAATAAATGAGAATGATCAAGATAGTAGCTTTGGAATGAATGCTATTGTTGATAGAGAAGATAGTGGTGATGATTCTATGGCAAATATATCTCCTGCAACTACAATTGTAGCCGATATTGTAGAAGATGGAGCTATTGCTGTTGATGATGCTAGAGATATGGTTAATGACTCTTTGGGACTTGCTATGGGGACGAAGTTATGTAAACTAGATCCTACTAGTAATGATAAGGCAAACAGAGCAGGGGCATTCTTTGCTATGTTGGCTGAACTTATGCCAACTACTAATAAACGAATGGTATTTAAAAGTATATCTAAGGTTATTATTACAAAAAAGATAAAAGTTAAGATTAGTAATACGACAACAGATATTGATGATTTGGCACTTGAAGATATTGCTAGAGGTGTTGGTGATATATCAGAGTACAATATTCAAAAAATTATAAAGAGTAAGATTGTAATTAAAACTGTTATTAAAAGAACAATAGAGTCAACAGAAGTAGCTAGAAATATTAGTAGAACTTCACAAAATTTGGTTTTATCTCATAGAGCATCTTGGAGAATTATGCTTAAAAAGATGGACTCTTTAGATCTTGATATGTTAAATAGTGATGATTTGACTCTTATTTTGGATAGAGTAAGAGATAGTATGAGTGCTATTTTAGATGATAGTGAATCTCTAATTGTTTCTGATAATGATAGTGTTGATTTAATTGGTGATATGATAAACGAAAATCTTGATTTAGATAGTAGCTTATTGGTATCTAAAATGGTCAAAGTCTCTACTTCTTATCAAAAAATTAGAATTAAAATCAAAAGTAGTTATAGTATTACTCACAAAGTAAAACTTAAAAAAATGATTGCTAAAATATATAAAAATAGTGATTTAAACTATTTGGACTCTTTAATTGCAGATTTAGAAGATGAAGATAAATTAGAAAGTATAGATAGAGTAACAGGTGAGATAGAATCAAAAACTACTTCTGATATGTCAGATGTTGAAGATGCAATGCAAGATGTTATAGCTAGTAAAATTGCATCAGCTAAAACAGAAGATGGAGTAATTCCAACAGAAGATAGTTTAAAAGAAGTTGTAGTTGATGATGGACTATATGAGAGTGTTAAAAAAGTAGTTAAAATCAAAAGAGAGATTAAGATAAAAACTACAATTACTCAAGAAGATAGAGTTAAGTTAGTATCATCTTTTACAGTTATGGAGAGTATTAAAGCATCTGTAAAATCAAAAACTTATACAAGGATTGATAGTAGTGCAACTGATGCAATGTTAGAAAATTTAAACTCTACACTACAAGATGCTCAATCAGATATAGAAGAGTATCAAAATAGGATTTTAGCACTGCAATTATATTTAGCAGATTTAACAAAAATATTTAATACTACAACATATACTACTAAAGTATCAAATAGTATAAGTGTTGTTAAAAAGATTAAAACTAAATCTACAGTTAGTATAATTAAGACTATAAAGAAGATAAAAATAGTTATAGTTAAAAAGTTTGTTAAGGATACATCTAATAGTGACGAGATTGATGTTGATAATAATATAGTTATACCTGATCCAAAAGTTAGAAAGATTAGACTACCACAACCTATGCTGGAGTCTTTACCTAGTAAAAAGATTAAATTTTCGATATAGATTATACCCCTCTTTAGACTAAAAGAGGGGGTCTTATCATAGGTAAATTTAAGGTAACACTCAAAATATTGGCTCTATAACCCCTTATTAAAATCTCTCTAAGATTCTCCAAGCTGATATATATTTCAAAAAATACTTTTGGGATTGTTATAGGGAGCTACTTTATAATTGTTTCAAATGTTTATATATTCAAGATATAATTGCTTTATAAAGGATAATAAATGCGAGTAACAACAGGTATAGTATTTTTGGTTTTTAGTTTTTCTGCACTCTTTGCACAGAGTTTTTATACACTTACAGGTGTCAAGAGTTATGACCCTATGGTTATCAATATGACTAAGTCTGTGGATAAAAAATATGATGTAGAGATTCAAACATTACTGCAAGAGCTTTCTCAAAGATTAAAAATTGATACATCTAAGCATGATTCTCGTGTGTTGGTGGTACTTTTGCGTGATTTCTCTGTGGGTGAGACTGTGGGATTAAAAGTATCATTACAATTAGGAGAATATGTCACACGAGCCAATGCCAAAGAGAAGGTATTTGCCTTGACTTATACAGATACACAGATGTTCAATCCCAAAGACTTAGAAGAAGAGTTAGTAGATACAATTGATGATATGTTAGAAAAGTTTGCTTCGCAGTATGAAGATGATAATGAAAAAGTATCTCAATCAAAAAAGATACTCTCTCATGAAGATTTTGCTACAAATATGGGATATGAAAAAGAGTATGCCATAGCTTTAGCCAAAGCCCAAAAGGCAAATAAACCACTCTTTGTATTTATGACAACAAATTACTGTCCTTGGTGTCGTAAGCTTGAAAAACGAGTATTAGCCAAAGCTGATATTCATATGAAAATCAAAGAAAAATATGTACCACTTATGCTAAATTTTGATACAAAAAAGTTTCCAAAAGAGTTACAAAAGAATGCTCTTACACCAACACTTTATATTATTAATAGCAAAACTGAAAAAGTTGAAAAAGCGTATATTGGGTATATGAGTAAAGATGAATTTTTGTATCATCTCAATAGCAAATAATTAGGAGTAATATTATGTCTGATAGTAAACCTTTGCCAGTAATTTCTTATATTGAAGCAAAAGAAAAACTAGGCAATGGGAAACCAGTTATTTTGGCTTTTGGGATGAAACATTGTTATAGTTGTCTTGCTATGTCCAAGATTTTTACTCAAGTATTACAGAGACATCCAGAGTTTCAAATTTATTCTATAGATGGACAAAAAGATCGTATTATTACAAGGGATATTTACAGAATATCATTAATGCCAACGCAACTCTTTTTTGATGCTGAGGGTACAGAGATATTTCGTCATGAAGGAGTATATCAAAAGCCTGTCTTAGAGATAATTTTAAAAAAATATGGGTTTGTTTGAGATTGGGAGTAAAAAGCTAGGTGGGGATTTTCCCACCATTAGATATTTGTTACTTTTTAATCTCTGCAACAATAACGCCTCTTAGGCTATTTTCTTTGAAGTTCATAGCCTGATCTTTTGGATAGTTTTCTTTGATAAACTTAGAAATATTATCACTTACATTTTCTCCATGGCATTTAAGACATACAGCTTTAGTTAGTAGTGGTTTGTAAACTCTTGTGCTATTAGCATCTTCGACTATTTTAATTGGAGATTTAGGGTTAAAGCTTTTGGACTCTATTTGTGCTATATACTCTTGCATTATTTTCTTATCTGTTGCATCTGCACTATTGTCAGGGTTTCTTGTTTGTAAAGAGGCTCTTCTTACAGAAGCATTTTCTGGTAGTTTTGCATTAATCTCTTTTGTTATTTTATCTGCATTTTCTGTACAAAAAGTCACAGCATCAAGCTCTTGTGAGCCTTTTTTCATATTAGAGAGGAGTTGGGTTTTAAGTTCACCACCAAGGAGCTTGATATAGCCTATAGCTTCTATTTTTGTAGCATTTGTATCTGCTGAAGCAATAGTAGCTAAAAGGAGTGATGATAAAAGTAATGTTTTGAGTTTCATAAATATTCCTTATGTTTAAAATAAGTTAACAGTATGCAATATGCTTGCTTAACTACTGCTGATACTCTTTAGAGACGGTATCTAAAGGTGGCTATAATTTCTGTTGGTTTGCCTGCTAAAATAGAAATTTTTTGATGAAGTTCTTCTTTTTGGGCTTTGCTAAGTTTGTAATCTAAAATAATTTCACAACGAAGTTCTATACTATCATCATGCATTTGATACTCTATTTGATTGAGTTGGATACTTTGGTTATCCAAAGTAAAACGATGATTTGTCAAAATAGTTTTGAGTTCTATATTTTTTTTCATAACATCAAAGGATTGGTAGAGGGGTAAGGTAATAAAGAGCGTAGCTACAAGCCACAAGATAATCCCTCTTTTTGCCACAACTATGGGTGCATATCCCAACATAAAAAATGTCATAGCCCCAGCCATTACTATACCAATGAGGTTGGTACTAAAGAGCAAAAAAGCATTGCTAAACATCTCCATATCACCCCATCCAAGTCCAACACCAGAAACAGCCAAAGGAGGCACAAGAGCCACAGCAATAGCCACACCAGCCAAAGAAGCAGTAATACTTTCATCATTTTTGGCATACGCTGCAGCTACTCCTGAGGCAATTGCTACTAACATATCCAATATAGTAGGTGAGAGCCGTGCCATCATCTCTATACTCTTTTGATGAATAGGCGTAAGATAGGCTATAGACATTGCTACAAGAAGCGTTATAGCTACACCTATGGCTATAGTTTTACTTCCATTATAGATAAGTGATTTATCTTGGCGTAAAACTCCCATACTCAAACTTACAATAGGTTGCATAAGTGGTGCTAAAATCATAGCACCAATAATAATAGAAGTAGAATTAATAAACAATCCAAGTGTTGCAATAATGGTAGCAAGTATTA
>JADGER010000127.1 GCA_016744315.1 Sulfurovaceae bacterium | reverse complement strand
CAATAGGTTGCATAAGTGGTGCTAAAATCATAGCACCAATAATAATAGAAGTAGAATTAATAAACAATCCAAGTGTTGCAATAATGGTAGCAAGTATTAACAAAACTATAAAAGTCATATTCAAAGAAGCTTCTTTACGAAGGATTGAAAAAAGGCTAGAGTATTGCTCTTGCGAAGCATGGGCAACTAGGGGCAAACCTCTTTGTAGATATTTCATCTGCTCTTCATCTCTAGGGATATTAGCCAGTTTTATATTATTGCGATCACTTTTTGTAGAAAACTGATTTTCCCAAAAGTTCTCTCCCACACTCAAAAAGAGAGCCTGTGCTTCTGTCTGAAGTGTGATAGGAGTTTGGATAGTTTTTGTATCATCTATAACAACTTTGCTTGCTATTTTAGATTCGATAGTAATAGTACTACTTTTGATATATCCACAAGAGGAGGGCAGTTTCTCTTCATTTTTGCCAAATAAGAGTTTGAGCGGAGAGAGGACAAAGTATTGCCACAAAGATTTAGGTGCCAAAATCAAAAGAAGACTCTGCCCATCTACAGCACTTAAATGTTTTTTGAGTAACTTTGAGAGCCAACTATGATTATGATAGCCCAAACCTATCATCCCCACACAAGAGAGTGTAATCTCTTTTTCTTTATGAGTACTAATAGTAAATTTATTATGTTCTAAAAGGCTTTTTTTACGCAGAGTAGATGCAAAAAGTTTTATCCGTTTCATAAAGGAGTACTTTGCATAATGAAAAGCATACTCTTTGAGTAATGAAGCATCTCCTATACGAATATCATTAAGTACCAAAATATCATTACAATAGAGTAAATCTATTTTTTTCTTACTAGGTTTTAGTGCTAATTCTATGGCTTGGTGTGGGTCTTTGGGTAGGTCTAGCATTTTGACAATACGGCTTTGTGTGGGCAATGGAACAATGCCCAAAGAAATATTATATTCTTTGGCTATTTTGACAACCATCTTAATCTCTGCTAGAGAACCACTTACTACAATATGAGAAATACTCTCATAATTCAAAGCAGGAAATACATCTTCTTCAGAAAAGGCTTGATAGTGTATGCTTGTATCTCTTGGAGTATCTCTAAACTGATCGACCCAAGAGCTAGACTCTTTGGAATATAGGTAATAGGTTGCTTTGCTCATTAGTCTATCCTTTGCAAAAATAATAGCTAATTTATCTTATATCCTACCCCCCATACAGGAGAAAAATAGTTTTTATCACCAAAGGGATCTATCTTTTTTTTGAGTCTATTAATAGCTACATTTATAGTTTTATCATGAAAAGCAGACCCTACATCACCCCAAACTTCTTCACGAAGATATTCTCGTTCTAGGGCAATATTTGGACTTTTGATAAAAGTATGAAGTAGCTTAAATTCTAGGTTTGTTAATTCTACACTAGTTTGCTCAACTTTGGTCTCTTTGCTATCGAGATTAAGTTGTATATCTCTAAATTTAACCTTTTTTGCCTCTTTGACACCACTTCTTTTAAGCAGAGCCTTCACACGCAAAAGAAGCTCTTTGTATTTGAAAGGTTTAGTCATATAATCATCCCCACCCCGTTCAAATCCCTCTTCTAACTCATCATCATTATCTTTAGCTGTCAAAAAAATTACTGGTATATCGTAGCCTTGTTCTCGAAGATAGGCAATAAAAACACTCCCTTCCATCCCCGAAAGGTTACGGTCTACAATCATCAGACTAGGAGATTCTTCTTCTATAAATTGCTCTACATTATGGGTAGAAATAAATCCTGTTACACTATAGCCCTCTTTGCTAAGATGGTACTCTGTAAGTTCTAATATATCTTCTTCATCTTCGATAACAACTATCTCTATATCTTGATTTTCCATAGATTTTACCTTAGTTAATTTTAACTAAACACCCTTTTCATAGCACTGAAAAAGAGTTTAAATATGCCTTTGTTACCAATAAGCTTATTAATATATTCATCATAACTCATATCTTTGTTTTCTAAAAATCCCATAAGATATTTTTGGGATTCTTCCATACCACTAGCTTCTTCTATCTCATTTAATTTTCTATACAAAGATGTTATCTCTTTGACTACAGGAGTAGATGCTCCTTGTCTAAATGCTGTATACCCAACTACTTGATTACTAAGTTTATCTTTTTTGATTTCAAATTCAGTAATAACCCAATAATATCTTCCATCTTTTGCACGATTTTTAATAACTGCTATCATACCTTGATTGGATTGAATACGACTCCATAGAAGCTTAAAAATTACTCTAGGCATATCTGGATGTCGTATCATATTATGAGGTTTTCCCATAAGCTCACTCTCTTTATATCCTGAAATTTCTACAAAATAATCATTACCAAAAGTAATCATGCCTTTGGCATCAGTTTTACTCACTATATATCGTTTAGGATTAAGAGTAATCTCCTCATCTATAAGAGTTATGTTTAACATAGTATTCCTTTGGTTTATACATTTGTAGAAATTATAAGGAAAAATGGTAACATAGCAGTAACAATTTCATGATACTCTTCTTTCTATTTAATCATAAAAGGAATTTTTATATGACAAAAGAATCACTTCTTAAAGAGCTAGATAAATATAGTCAATACCACAGTAAAAAAAATAAAAAACTAGATTATTTTATTCTTGGTATCACAAAAGATGAACAAAAAATATGTCTTAAAATACATAATTGCAAAATGCAAGAGTGGTTCAAAGAAAGAAGAACTCTTTTGAATAATATTTATGGCATAAAAAGAATGAAAAAACTAGATGCTTACTTAGAGGAGTGGCAAGAAGAAACTCAAAAAATATGTAAAATATTTATTTTACAAGAAGAGAGAAAAAAGACATTTACTCAAAAGATATTTTCTATAAAGAAAACTAAAAAGAATGATGAAAAATATATGAAAGAAGCAGATAAAATTACTATTTGGAAATCAAATATATTAGAAGCAACCGTGAAAATAGAATCAAAATTTAAAATGATGCAAAATAGACTTAATGCAATGCCCCAAAAACAAATTGAGATAGAGATATCCAAAGCATACCCCCAAGGATTATCTAAAGAAAAAGAAATAATGCTTTAATAAATAATAGTATTATATAATTTTTTTTTATTATTATATTCATGATGGAAAAACTGATAAAATTATGATATTATAATATTATAAAAAAGTTGTAGTCAGAGGGGAGTATAGAATGCATATTAATTATCAAGCTGAAATGGATAAAATTGAAAAACAGTTAGAAAAATCTTTTGATAATCAAGTAGTTATTATCAATATATTAAAGGAGATTACAGACTCTGGTTGTGTTAATCTTTTTTTTTATGATAAAAGTGAAAAAAGTTTTTATGATAATCAAAAAAATATTATTATACCTTTACGATTTTTAGAAGATGCTACTGTAAGTATGATAGGTGCAACCTATACTAGAAAAAAATTATATTTTTGTCATTATGTTCCCTTTGATCTTAATTATAATGTTGCGTTAGATAATCCATTTAGACTTAAATTTACTTCACAAATAATTTTGCCTATTATTTTAGATAATAAAGTTGTAGGATTTCTTAGATTTTCAAAAAGAGGACATACTTTCAGTCAAGAAACCTTAGATATAGTCAAAGAACTTACAGCTGTATTACATAGATTTTTTTTATATCAAATAGGTCATAATAAGAATGAGTTATTTGAAGAATTTTATACTCTTACAAAAACAGAAGTTCACAATTCTATTAATACAATAAAAAATGAGCTTAATAGATTACTAACACATACTCATAATCCTGAAATTCTAAAGCTTATCAACAATGCTACTATGCATGTAGAATCAGTGAACACTTATATAAGTACAGCAAATATTATAGATACTTCAATAATAGCACCTAAAAAAACAGATAATATTAGAATTCTTATTGCAGATGATGTCAAGATGAATGTGAGAATACTTCATGCTATGATTAAGCAAGAAAAGATTACTGATATTTGTTTTGCGTATGATGGGATTGAGACACTAGAGAAGATTAAACAAGCATACAATGATAACAATCATATCGATATACTTTTTTTGGATCATTATATGCCTGGAAAACTAGGTTTAGAAGTAGCACAACATATAAGAGAATATGAGAGGCTACATAATAAATCAAGATTATTTGTTGTTTCTATAACGAATGATCCAAAAGCTATAGAAGAACAAAGAAATCTTTATGATTTTCATATACCTAAGCCATTTGTAAAATCTGATATTTTAGAAGTTCTTAAAGAAATTCATATTTTACAGACTAACTAATTATTTTTTCTTTGCTTTTTTAGCAGATTTTTTCTTCTCTACTTTTTTCTTTGATTTCTTTTTGCTAACTTTTTTTTCTACTTTTTTAGCAGATTTTTTCTTTGCCTTTTTCTTTGCGACTTTTTTTTCTATCTTTTTAGCCTCTTTTTTCTTAAGTTCTTTTGCCATGGGTATTCCTTTTTGCTTATAAAATTTATTTATTATCTAACTAATAGTAATAAATTATAGAGATTATACCTTTTTTATACTCTAATGTCAAGAGACTTTTAAGGAGATTAGTAATACTTTATGGTTTTTGGATAGAATTGCAACTACTATAATGACAATAAAGGATAAATTATGACATTTATAGATTTTAAAAAATTACTATTAGATGCAGAGATTACACTACCAAAGTTTAGTAAACTTATCAAAGTAAGTGAAAAAAACTTACAAGCATACAAAAAAAAGGGTGTAGTTCCTAATACTATTGCTGTTATTGCTACCTGTTTTGCACAGCTCCATGCCAATGGTCAAGACTATCGCACACTTATTACTAGCCTAGAGTTGCAAGCAAAAACTAAAAAAGGTGTTGGATTTGCACAAAATAAAGAGACAGAAAAAAAAGAAGAAGAGTAAAAAATAGAATTTCTAAAAGGAATTGTTTAATGCTTCTTTATCTGCTCTGTTCTAAACAGTTTTTGCATATTCCTTTAAAAACAACATCCATAACTTTATAGCCTTCAAGTTCTATATTATCTATTTTTTTTAGGCATTCAATTGTATTGCAGATATTACATATAAAGTGTGAATGTGGTGAGTTTTGTAATTCGTAGTATCTTTTTTTATCATTGGATTCAAAACTATTTATCATATCATTACTTTGAAACTTTAAAATATTTCTATAAAAAGTAGCCTTATTCATAGTAAGTTTATCTTTTATATCTTCAAAACATATAGGCTTATTTTCTTTGAGTAATATCTCTAGTAGCTCTCTGCGTGCAGATGTCAATTTTAAGTTTTTTTGTTCAATTATATTTTCTATTTGCATAGAAGAATATTATCATATTAAATCTTTAGCTTAAGTTCTACAGTTGCGATTAAGTCGCATTTAAGTATTTGCTTTGTAAGATTCGCAGTATGAAAATACAATTACTTAGCGTTATGCTACTCACAAGTTTAAATCTTTTTGCTGATAGTTCTCAAACTATTCATTCAAGTGCTTCACTCTATTATGAGATGAAAGACTTTTCAAACTCCAAACAAAAGACTGATGGCGTGGTGTATGGTGTAAGTGCAGACATTCATAATAATAATCATGAATTTAGAATGGCGTACGAAGAAGGTGATACAAATACCATTAGGTCTCCACGACTTACAGAAGATTTGAAAGTAGATAAAATCTACACAAAATACGGCTATAATTTAAATGACTCTTTTGCAATAAATCTTAATTATATGAATGTTCTTAATGATAATATTGTACCAACTGATGGAAGTGTAGCGTATGGAGTGGGTGTGAGTTATGCACTTAGCAATGCTATTAAATTAAATTTTACGCAATATTATGCAGATTATAAAATATTTGAAACTTATCAAAGTGATTTAAAAGTTGACTATAAATCAAAATTTCAAGATATAAAATATAAAATAACGCTTATTGGAAAATATATAAATATTGATAAAAATCCAAATAAAATTACTACAACATTTGAAGAAAATTTTATCTCAAATGCCAAAGATGATTACACAACAGTAGGACTCAAATTTCATTCTCATTATCAAAGCTACCATTTTGGTCTTGGTGCGTATCTTGGAAAACGAGCTTTTGCTATAATGAATGATGGCTTCAAAATGCAACACCATGCCATGGAGTTTGATAGAACTTATGCAGTAGGTATAGGTAAAAATATTGGAAATTTTGTACTACGATACCAGCATGTTTATCAGCGTGCAGAAGAAATTCCTTTTAATAATCCAAATGTAAAAGTGTCAAACAATAGAATAATTCTTAACTATAAATTTTAGGATTTTTTGCTTTTGACTTTCAGGTTTATATTAAAAAATAAATATAGAATAACAAAAATAAAAAAATAGGTAATAATAATGGATATATTAGAAAAAATAGAAAAGCAAAAAACTGATACTTCTGATATGTCAATAGATCTCTAAAACTTTTATGTTTGAAATAGCAGAATATATAGGAATTATAGCTTTTGCTATCTCTGGATTTTTTGTAGGTGTTCGTTCTGGCTTAGATTTTTTGGGAGTATTTATTTCTGTTTTCCTCACAGCATTTGGAGGGGGAATTATCCGCGATATTATTGTGGATGAAACCCCATATACTTTTAGCCATAATGCACCAATTATTATTGTATTCACATTGATGGTTCTTCTTATTATCTTCAAGTTTCACCAAAAGAAAAGTATAGAAAATAAGCCACTTTTTATCCTGAGTGATTCTATTGGTCTGGTCTCCTTTAGTATTACAGGAGCATTAATTGCCTTAGAACATAAGCTAAATATTACAGGTGTTTTAGCACTCTCATTTGTCACTGCTGTAGGTGGAGGGATCACAAGAGATGTAATCATCAATGAAGTCCCCTTTGTCTTCAAAACAGGCTTTTATGGCACAATATCTTTACTTGTTGGGGGCATACTCTATCTTTTGGATTCTATAGATAAATTGAGCTTTCCATTTATCCTAATGGTCTTTGTCTTTGCTATATTTTTACGAATTTTTGCCTATTATAAAAAATGGTCTATTCCTTTGAGGTAAAGAGTTGAAGAGGGGTTGTAGCATAGAGTCTAAAACTCTATGCCACAGAATATTACTTTATCTCTTGGCTTTTAGGCTTGAAGACTTTTGCTACTTCTTTTGCGTACTGTAATTCTGTGGTAATACCAACACAAGAACAGTTAATTTC